>JAQTNF010000102.1 GCA_028713995.1 Deltaproteobacteria bacterium
CCCCGAGGACTGGTTGCCCTGGAACTATCACCTCGCCCTCGCCGAGCTCGACGCGATCGCCGCAACCCACGACTGACCGCGTTCGTGTCGACTTTTGCGAGGCGCGACATGCCTGCCGAAAACTCACCTTCTTTGCATGATAGCGGGTCATCAGGCGGTTCAGCATGCGCCGAAGGCGGATCTGATCCGGGCGAGGCCTTGGCCTTTGCGCGGGCCTCGGGTAGAGTCCGGGCCGCGAAAAGGAGCATGCTCATGAGCGACGAAAAGAAAAAACGCGGAACCGAGGAGCTTCCCCTCCTGCAGAAGGTGGTGAGCCTGTGCAAACGGCGCGGGTTCGTGTTCCAATCGTCCGAGATCTACGGCGGCCTCAAGAGCGCCTATGACTACGGCCCGCTCGGCGCCGAGCTCAAGCGCAACGTGATGCAGGAGTGGTGGCGCTCCATGGTCCACGAGCGCGAGGACGTGGTGGGGCTCGACGCGTCGATCATCATGTCGCCCAAGGTCTGGGAGGCCTCCGGGCACGTCTCGGGGTTCTCGGATCCGCTCGTGGACTGCAAGCTCTGCAAGGCGCGCTTCCGCGCCGACAAGGCCCCGCAGGTGCCCAAGGGCTCGGAGGTGACGTACCGCAGGGAGGGCAAGACCTTGAAGGCCGTGGCCGATCGCGGTTACGTGTGCCCGGAGTGCGGCGGCGTGGAGCTGTCCGAGGAGCGCGCCTTCAACCTCATGTTCAAGACCAACCTGGGCCCCATCGAGTCGCCCGACTCGACGGTGTACCTGCGCCCCGAGACCGCGCAGGCCATGTTCGTCAACTTCCTCAACGTGCAGCAGACCTACCGGCTCAAGGTGCCCTTCGGCATCGCCCAGCAGGGCAAGTCGTTCCGCAACGAGATCACGGTCGAGCACTTCATCTTCCGCTCGTGCGAGTTCGAGCAGATGGAGATGGAGTTCTTTTGTGAGCCCGAGGAGTCGGACAAGTGGCTCGAGTACTGGAAGAACGAGCGCTTCGAATGGTACGTCCGGCTCGGTGCCAAGCGCGAGAACCTCCGCCTGCGCGCCCACGAGAAGGACGAGCTCGCCCACTACGCGCGGGGTTGCTACGACGTGGAGTACCTCTATCCGTGGGGCTGGGACGAGCTCGAGGGCATCGCCAACCGCACCGACTACGATCTCAGGAAGCACCAGGAGGCGTCGGGCAAGAAGCTCACGTACTTCGACCCCAACAGGCCGAACCCCGAGACGGGCAAGCCCGGCGTGCATTTCCTGCCCTACGTCATAGAGCCCGCCGCCGGCGCCACGCGCGCCACGCTCATGTTCCTCCTCGACGCCTATCATGAGGAGCCGCCATCCGAAGCGCGCGCGGAAGGGCGCGTGGTCCTGCGCCTGCACCCCCGGCTCGCGCCCATCAAGGTGGCGGTGCTCCCGCTCGTCAAGAAGGACGAGTGGTTGCAGGGAAAGTCGCGCGAGATCGTGAAGGAGTTCTGGAAAAGCTCGGTCAACGCCTTCTACGACGAGAAGGACGCCATCGGACGGCGTTACGCGCGCCAGGACGAGGCCGGCACGCCTTTCTGCATCACCATCGACGGCGAGACCCGCGAGAACGACACGGTCACCATCCGCACCCGCGACGACATGCGCCAGGAACGCATCAAGGTCGAAGAGGCCGTGGACGTGGTCCTGCGCAAGATGCGCGAGTGAGAGACCGTCGCGAACCCAGATCGAAGTGGACGGGGCGGGGCGTGGGAGACTCGGCATGAAGACCATCATCGAACCGTTCAAGATCAAGACCGTGGAACCCCTCACGTTCACGACCCGCGAGCAGCGCGATGTCATGATCCGCGAGGCCGGCCACAATCCGTTCCTGCTCAAGGCCGAGGACGTCATCATCGATCTCCTCACGGACTCGGGCACGAGCGCCATGTCGGCCGAGGGGTGGGCCGGCATCATGCGCGGCGACGAGTCGTACGCCGGCGCGCGCTCCTGGTACCGCTTCGAGGAGACCGTCAAGGGTATCTTCGGATTCAAGCACGTGATCCCCACGCACCAGGGACGCGCCGCGGAGCGCATCCTGTTCGGGGTCATGGTCAAGCCGGGCATGACCGTGCCGAGCAACACGCATTTCGACACCACGCGCGCCAACATCGAGTTCCTCGGCGGCCGGGCCGTGGACCTGCCGTGCGCCGAGGGGCAGAACCCCAACCTCCCGGCCCCGTTCAAAGGCAACATCGATCTCGAGGCCCTCGAGAGCCTCATCCGCAGCGTGGGCCCGGCCAACGTACCGCTCGTGATGCTGACCATCACCAACAACTCGGGGGGCGGCCAGCCCGTGTCCATGGCCAACATCCGCGGCGCGAGCGGGATCGCGCACAAGTACGGCCTGCCGTTCTACATCGACGCGTGCCGCTTCGCCGAGAACGCGTACTTCATCAAGCTGCGCGAAGATGGTTACGGCGACAGACCCGTGACCGAGATCGTGAAGGAGATGTTCGGCTACGCGGACGGCTGCACCATGTCGGCCAAGAAGGACGCCTTCGCCAACATCGGCGGGTTCCTGTGCACGAACGACGACCAGCTCGCGGCCGAGGAGCGCGACCTGCTCATCCTGACCGAGGGCTACTCCACTTACGGCGGCCTGGCCGGGCGCGACCTCGAGGCCATCGCGGTGGGTCTGCGCGAGGTCCTCGACGAGGACTACCTGCACTACCGCATCCGTTCGAGCGCGTACGTGGGCGACAGGCTCAACAAGGTGAACATCCCCATCATGCGGCCCGCGGGCGGGCACGCGGTCTACCTGGACGCGCGCCGCTTCCTCCCCCACGTCCCGCCGCTCCATTATCCCGGCTGGGCGCTCTCGGTGGAGCTCTATCTGGAGGCCGGCATCCGCGCCGTGGAGATCGGCACCGTGATGTTCGGGTACGACCCCGGCACCGGGGTCGAGTCCCCGGCCAAGATGGATCTCGTGCGCCTGGCGTTCCCGCGTCGCGTCTACACACAGAGCCACATGGACTATATCGTGGAAGCGGTGGATCTGGTGTATCGGCGGCGCGAGGCCATACGCGGCATGCGGATCGTGCAAGCTCCCAAATTCCTGAGGCATTTCACCGCCCGGTTCGACTGGATCTAGATAAAACAAACCGCATTTTATTCGACATGCCGATCGGGCCCATGCCATAATGTTATCGATGGGGTCGGGGCAGGAGATTGTGCTCTGCCTATGCAGGATGCTTCCCAAGACGATCGCCGGAGCGCGCAACGCGTGCGCGTGAGCTGCCGCTGCTGGGTCGAACGAGAATCCGTGACCCTGCTCGGCACGGCCATCAACCTGAGCCATAGTGGCCTCTTCATGCGCACCCCGCTCGTACTCAGCAGAGGCAGCGCCGTGGACATCAAGCTCAACCTGGAGCGGGGCGTGGTGCATGCGCTCGGGCGCGTGGTGTGGATCAAGGCCTTCGAGGGCGGCGGGCAGGCCTCGCCCGGCATGGGCATCTTGTTCGAGGAAGTCCGCTGCGGCACGGACCTGTTGCGCGACTACCTCGTTGCCAAGGCCACGAACGCGATTTAGCTCATTCGAACCTTTCTTGCGTCCTCACGAGATCGCAGACGCTCCCATGTGATCCCAGAGAATCTTCGTCCCGAGCGCGATGAGGATGAGTCCCGCGACGAGCTCCGCGCGCTTCGCTGCGTTCGCGGGGATCCTTCCCGCGAGCAGCATGGCGACGAGGGTCGCGGCCGAGGAGACCGCGCCGATGGTCGCGACGGCCAGGAAGAGAGGCGCCTTGGCCGCGGCGAGCCCGATCCCGGCGGCCAGGGCGTCGATGCTCACGGCCAGCGAAAGGCCGACGAGCGACAGGCCGCACGTGGGATCCGAGCGCTTCGCATCCTCGTCTTGCTTGAAGGACTCGTAGATCATCTTGCCCCCGACGAACGCGAGCAGGCCGAAGGCGATCCAGTGGTCGAAATCCTTCATGTAGACGATGAGGAACGTGCCGGCGAGGGCGCCGGCGAGCGACATGATGGATTGGAAGAGCCCGAAGTGGAACGACAGGCGGAAGATCTGGCGCGCCGCGCAGTGTCCGAGACCGACGGCCGCGCCCACGGTGAAGGCGTCCGCGGACAGGGCCAAGGCGAGGAGGAGGATTTCGACGAAGCTCATGGAGTCGTGATACACTAAAATTCATGCGCATACACAGGGTCAGCGTGGACGAGCTCGCGGACATCCTGGTGAAGGCCGGACTGCTCTCGGAGGCCCAGCGCGAGGAAGTGAAGGTCAAGGCCGACGCCCAGCGCGCGCGCCTGCGGCGCAGTCTGCAGAAGATCGGCCCGGGTGTGCGGGACGCCTCCGACGTGACCGCGGCCGAGGTGATCGCCTCGTTCGAGCTGCCCGAGGGCGGCCGGGCGGACTCGCCCATGGTCGACGAGGACCACATCGTGCGCGCGCTCGCGGCTCACGCGGGCGTGCCGTTCGAGAAGATCGATTCGCTCAAGCTCGACGCCCAGCTCATCACGAGCACGGTGTCGTTCCCGTTCGCACGCCGCACGTCGGTCCTGCCGCTGCGCCGCGAGGGCGACGCGCTCGTCCTGGCCGTCTCCGATCCTTACGACGAGCAGGTCTTCCACGAGATGCGCGGCATCTGCGGCACGAACCTGAAGCTCGTCCTGTCCCCGCGCACGGACATCCAGCGCGTCATCACCGAGGTCTACGGGTTCAAGCGGTCCGTGGCCCGCGCCGCGCGCGAGATGGCGCCCACGGTCGACCTCGGCAACCTGGAGCAGCTCGTCCGCCTGGGCGCGGTCGAGGAGATCGAGGCCAACGACCGGCACGTGGTCGGCGCCGTGGAGTACCTCCTGCACTACGCCTTCGAGCAGCGCGCGTCCGACATCCACATCGAGCCCAAGCGCGAGCACAGCCTCATCCGCATGCGCATCGACGGCGTGCTGCACGACATCTACCGCGTGCCCAAGCCCGTGCACCCGGCCATCGTGTCGCGCCTCAAGACCGTCTCTAGGCTCGACCTGGCCGAGCGGCGACGGCCGCAGGACGGCCGCTTCAAGACCGACAAGGACGGCGCCGAGGTCGAGATGCGCGTCTCGACCCTTCCCGTGGCGTTCGGCGAGAAGGTGGTCATCCGCATCTTCGATCCGGTGACGCTCATCCAGGACGTGGCGGACCTCGGCTTCGACGAGGAGGGCTACGGCAGGTACCTGGGATTCGTGTCGCGGCCCAATGGGCTCATCCTGGTGACCGGGCCCACGGGCTCGGGAAAGACGACCACGCTCTACTCCACCTTGCGCGTCCTCAGCACCCCGGACGTGAACGTGACGACCATAGAGGATCCCATCGAGATGGTGGTCGAGGCGTTCAACCAGACCGCGGTGCAGCCCAAGATCGGGCTCGACTTCGCGCGCTCGCTGCGCCACATCCTGCGCCAGGATCCGGACATCGTCATGGTCGGCGAGATCCGCGATCCCGAGACCGCCAACCAGGCGTTGCAGGCCGCGCTCACCGGGCACCTGGTGCTCTCCACCTTGCACACCAACGACACGGCCACGAGCGTGACGCGGCTGCTCGAGCTGGGGATGAACCCGTACCTGGTCTCTTCCACGCTCGTCGGGGTGGTGGCGCAGCGGCTCGTGCGCCGCGTGTGCGACTGGTGCAAGGTGGAGACCGTGCTCACGAACGACCAGCTCGCCGCGCTCGACATCTCCCTGCCGCCGGGCGGCGAGCGCACGCTCAAGGTCTGGCGCGGGGAGGGGTGCGTCAAGTGCCGCGGCACCGGCCTCTACGGCCGCTCGGCCATCTTCGAGCTGCTCGAGGTGACCGAGGCCGTGCGAAGGCTCATCAACGACAAGGCCGACTCTGTGGAGATCATGCGCGCCGCGCGGGCCGACGGCACCGTCACCTTGCGCGAGGCGGCGGTGCGCAAGCTCGCCGAGGGCGTAACGTGCTACGACGAGGTCGTCCGCGTGACCGCCGACGAGGGCAGGCGCTGAAGATCCACCACGCGAGAGCGATGCGACTTGGAGCCCGATCCGACTGGCCCGCGTGGGCCACGCTCCTGGGGATCTGCGCGCTCGGCTGCGGAATCTCGTCGGAACCTGCGCCGCGTCCCGCGCATCCCGGATCCCGCATCGCAGCGACGGACTCGGACGAATCCGTCACGAGCCCATCGGCGGACACCGTCGCCACGCCGAAACAACACCGAGATCCCGTCGCCGCGACGACGGCTGTTCCTGAACAGACGTCCACTTTGGAAAAGGGCCTCGCCAACCTGAACCCCGACGATGACGAAGTCGTCGGCCCCCCGGAAGTCATCGCCGATTGCGAGCCGCGACTCCAAGCTGCGGGCGTCACCTATCGGCCTGCCCATTTGCCCATCGTTCGGAAGCAATGGTTCGTTTGCGGCTCACCGCAGGTCGTCGAATACATCGAGGGACCGGAACACATCCGCTACCGCACACATCCCCTCGTCACCTGTCAACTGGCGCTCGCCTTGGCGCATTTCGAGCGGGTGCTGAACCGCTCGGCGAAGGAGCTGCTCGGCGCCCAGGTCGTTTCGGTCACGCAGGGGGGAACCTACAGCTGCCGTTCGATGGCGAGGTTTCGCATGGTGAGCGAGCACAGCTACGCCAACGCCATCGATCTGTATGCGTTTGGCTTGTCCGACGCGCGAACGCTGTCGGTGCTCGAGCATTTCGGCGCGCCAAAGAACGCGGCGACGACTCCAGAGGGTCGATTCCTGCGGACGCTCGCGCAGCGGCTGTTCGACGAGAACGTGTTCTCGGTGGTGGTGACGCGCTTTTTCGACGAGCTGCACCGCGACCATATCCACGTCGACATGGCGCACTACCGCACCGATGGCAGCCGGTGATCGCGTCCCGCGCGAGTGTCGACGAGGACAAGGACGAGCGCTGAAGGGGAAACGTCGAGCGGTCCCTACCTGCCCCGCTTGGCCGCGCGCGCGGCCTTCTCGTCCTCGGCCACGCGCCTTTCGATGCGGGCCTGCACGTCGGCCTTCATGGCCTCCGAGGCAGGGGAGAGATGGAAGTGGTGGGCGAGCCGGCCCCGGTCGTCCTCGAACCAGCGCACGAACGCCAGGAACCGCCCGGAGAGCCTGTCCTCGTACCGCAGGATCATGCCGTGGCCGGGCGACTGGGAGCCGCTCGCGAACGTGATGGTTTCGGCCGGCGCACCGCCGTAGAGGGTCGTGACGACCCGTACGTCCATGCGCTTCTGCTCGCCGCCGTCCATGTCACGGGTGGTTTGCAGGGTCGCGATCTCCACCTCGGCGATGAGGTCGGCCAGGTTCACCCTGCCGGTCAGCTCGTCCTCCTGCCGGTACGCGAACTCGCCGTCGATACGCTTCATGTCGTCGATCACGTCGACGCCGTCGTCGAAAAAACGGCTCTCCTTGGGATCCCATGGCGCGCCGGTCGCGAAGGCGGCGCCCCCGCAACCCGCGCAGGCGCACGTCGCGAGGAGCGTGAACCCAATTGCGTGTCCATGTCTCATGTCGTCCTCCGTGCTCGTTCCCACGGATCCAAGCCTACATGCAACGCGTGAAGTGGTCAAAACACACCGGATGTCGCATAATCCCCGGCATCGTACGAGGTGCTTTCATGAGCCTCAAGGACATCGTCAGGAACGCGCTCACGCATCCGCTCGCCCGCGGCCTCGACCTCAACGCTCCGGAGGCCACCGCGGTCCACGCCCGGCTCATCAAGGAGAAGGGCTTCCTGCGCCTCTTGTACAAAAGCCACTACCGCGACTTCGTGGCCGCGCACGAGTCCGCGCCGCAGGGCCTGCGCCTGGAGATCGGATCCGGTGGGGGCTTCCTCGGTGAGCTCATCCCCTCGCTCGCGACCATGGACCTGCGCCCCGGCGCGGACGTGAACCTCAAGGCCTCGGCCCTCGCCCTGCCGCTCGCGGACGGCAAGGCGGGCTGCCTGTTCCTCATGAACGTGCTGCACCATCTTCCCGCCCCGGAGGCGTTCTTTTCCGAGGCCGAGCGCGTGCTCGCACCCGGCGGGCGCCTCGTCATGATCGAGCCGTTCGTGTCGCCGGTCTCGAGGATCCTGTACCGCGGCCTGCACCACGAGCCGCTCAACCCCGAACGCGAGGGCTGGACCCTCGACGGCCACGGCCCGATGTCGTCCTCGGACATGGCGATCCCGTGGGTGATCTTCGTGCGCGACCGCGGCCGCTTCGAGTCGCTCTTCCCGGGTCTCGAGATCCTGCGCGTCACGCCGCACACGATCCTTCTTTACGCGCTCTCGGGCGGCGTCTCCATGCGATCGTTCCTGCCCGCGGCCGCGTTCGAGCCGCTGCGTCGCGCCGAGGAGCTGCTCGGGGGGCTCTCAAGGCACCTCGCCTCCATGATGACCGTGGAGATCGCGCGGCGGTGACGCGCCCTGGCGTGAGATCGTCACCTGGCGCAGCGGAGGCCGAGGTAGTAGATGAAGGACGTGGGGTCGTAGAAGTCGCGAATGGACGCACGCAAGTGATCCGCATCGCCGTTGACGCCGCCGTCCTCCACAATCTTGTAGTCCCTGACGCCGATGATCTGGCTGCAGCCGGCTCCGGTCAGCAACAGAATGACAAGCGCAACGCGCATGGCTAGAACCTCCCCTCGATCATCACGCCCCCTCCGTCACGCATGGCCGAGGGCGCCACGGTCACGCCTTCGCCCCCGCCGATACCCGGCTCGACGAAGAACAGGATGATGCCCGCCGCGATGCCCGCCGCGGCCACGCCGGTCAGGACGTTCGCCGACAGGACGAGCGTGTTCGTCCTGTCGATGTTGGCCCGTTTGGACGCCGGACACGACGTCCCGTCGCACGTTTTCTTGAGGTCGCTGTTGGCCGTGAGGGCCATGCCGCCTGTGACGCACGATCCCGCCCTTCGCGCTGCACTCGATCTCGATCTTCCCCACTAACTTTGGGCCGATGAAAGGTAAAGCGCCGGGCGACGGTCGAGGACGGGGTTGAGGGAACGCGCGTCCTGGTGCATTCTCACGGGGAACCGCATCCCAAAAGGAAGGCCCGCAATGAAGAAGGCTCTCATCACAGGCATCACGGGCCAGGACGGCTCGTACCTGGCCGAGCTCCTGCTCGCCAAGGGCTACGAGGTCCACGGCATCAAGCGCAGATCGTCGCTCTTCAACACCCAGCGCATCGATCACATCTATGAGGACCCGCACGTGACAGGCCGCCGCTTCACCATGCACTACGGCGATCTCAACGACGCGTCGAGCCTGAACCGCATCCTGCGCGAGGTGGCACCCGACGAGATCTACAACCTCGGCGCCCAGTCCCACGTGGGCGTGAGCTTCGAGGTGCCGGAGTACACGGGCGAGGTGACCGGGCTCGGTGCGGTGCGGCTGCTCGAGGCCATCCGCGAGACGGGCGTCGCGACGCGCTTCTACCAGGCGTCGTCGTCGGAGCTCTACGGCAAGGTCGTCGAGATGCCCCAGACCGAGAGCACCCCCTTCCGCCCGCGCTCGCCTTACGCCTGCGCGAAAGCCTACGCCTACCACATCACCGTAAACTACAGGGAGTCCTATGGCCTGTTCGCCTCGAACGGGATCCTGTTCAACCACGAGTCCCCGCGGCGCGGCGAGACGTTCGTGACTCGCAAGATCACGCGCGCCATCGCGCACATCCGCTACGGGCTTCAGGAGAGGCTCTACCTCGGCAACCTGGACGCCAAGCGCGACTGGGGCTTCGCCGGCGACTACGTGGAGGCCATGTGGCTCATCCTGCAGCACGACACTTCGGACGACTTCGTCATCGCCACGGGCGAGACGCGGTCGGTACGTGAGTTCTGTGAAGCGGCCTTTGCCGAGGGTGGGCTGCCCATCGAGTGGCGCTGCGCCGGCGTCGAGGAGATCGGCGTTTCGAAGACCGACGGCCGGGTGCTCGTGGCCGTGGATCCGCGCTACTTCAGGCCGGCCGAGGTCGACATCCTGCTCGGCGACGCGGGCAAGGCGCGGCGTGTCCTCGGCTGGGAGCCCAGGACCGCGTTTCGCGATCTCGTCCGCATGATGGTCGCCTCGGACATGGAGGCCACCCGCAAGTTAGTAGAGGGCATCGACCCCGCGACCTACTGCGTGTCGGGAAGACGGGAAGACTAGTCTCTCAGGGGGTTACTGCCTGGCGGCGGGGGCGGGGATGGGCTTGGGGGCCGCGGCCGGAGCCATGGCCGGAGCGATCGGAGCTCCAGGAGGAGGGGCGACCGCCGGGGTCGGGGCCGGAGCAGGTCCGGTCGGGCCGCAGCCGCCCGCCGGAGCCGTGGTCTCGGGGTTCCCGGCGCTGAGTGTGGTCTCGCAACCCGCCGTACCGGTGTTCTTGCCGCAGAAGGCCGCCTTGATGCCCTCGGGATCGCGGCCGGCCATCTCGAACTTGTTGTTGAGCAGCCACGACGGCGACCCGGAGATGCCCAGATCCTCGGCCTTCTTGAACGACGCCTTGAGGAGCTCGAGACCCTCGGGACCCTCGGCGCACTTCTTGACGACGTCGGCCTTGACGCCGCCCGTGGCGCACGCCTGCCAGTCGGTGGAGCGCACGTCCTTGTTGCGGCACAGGATGTAGCCCATGAACTTGTAGTCCTTGCCGTAATACTTCTGCGCACAGACCTGGCGCAGGTCCTCGTCGATCTCGCCCTGGCCGTGCATCGACGTGGGCTTGCCGTCCGGCCCCATGTTGCCGATGAACTCGAGGGTGAAGTCCATCTTCTTGCGGTCGTTCTTGAAGTTCTTGATGACCTCTTCCATGGCGTTGACCGTGCGCACGCCGTACGGGCACTGGCTCATCACGAAAAGATCGACCTTGTTCTTCATCTCCTCGCGGCACTCCTTCTTGCCCTTGCAGGTGTCGTCGTCGCAGTCCACCTTGCCGTCGCCCGTGTTGTCCACGCCGTCGTTGCAGATTTCGGCCTTGGGGTCCCAGGTACGGCCGAGCGGGAACACGAAGTTGTCGCTGCCTTCGAGCTTGGTGAGGCGCCTCTTGAGCCTTGCGTAGCCCTGCTCCTCCTTCTCGACCTCGGGCCCGAAGATGGCCACGGGCAGGAACTTCTCCTTGGTCTTCTCGAACATGGCCTTGCCCTCGCCGTCCGCGTAGTCGAGCTCGCGGATCTCGGCGCCCTCGAACGTGTGGCTGATGAAGGCCACGAACCGCTTGGTGTCGCAGGTCCGCTCGGTGCAGCGCTTGTCGCCGATCACGGTCACGGGCACCTTCACCGGCGCCGGGATGTCCTTGCAGTACGCCGGCTTCTCCTTGTCGAACTTGGCGCAGATGGCGCGGCCGAACGACGCCTCGGAACGACCGCCGCGGTAGGGCTCCTTCTCGCCGCCGAGGAAGATGGTCGGGCTGCCGGTGGCCTTCTTGTCCTCGGAAGCCTTGAAAGAGGCCCGGAGCAGGGTCTTGCCCTGGTCGCCTTCGTAGCAGGACTTCATCTTGCCCGCGTCGAGCTTGGCCTTCTTGGCGCAGTCCTCCCAGCCGTCCGGGATCTTCCGCCAGTCCTGGATCTGGCACTTGACGAACGCGAGCCAGCCGTCGAAGTCGCCCACATCGCGGGCGCACAGCTGCAGGATGTTGCCCTTGACCTCCTGCTCGCCGTGCATGGAGGTGAACTCGCCGTTCTGCTCCTTGCCAATGTAATAGACATTGAAATCGACGTTGGGTCCCATCTTCTCGAGCACCGGGATGATGGCCTCGAGCACCTTCACGCCGAAGGGGCACTTGGACATGATATGGAAATCGAGCTTGACCTTGGTCCCGACCTCCCCTGCCTTGCCCGCTCCCTCGTCCTTCTTCTGGCCGCAGCCCATGGCGAGCGCCACGCCGAGAGCCAGAACCGCCAACATGCTCAGTCTTTTCATAATGATCCTCCCACTCTGCGATGTTCCTCGAACACCGGGTGACAGAACGAACCTGGCCCTTTTTCCGCTCCGATCAAACAGGTGATGTGTTTAGACATAGAGATGAAATCGTGTCAAGCGGCTCCTTGTCATGCAACCGCGAGGGGGCTATCACGTCCTCGGGCGGATGGCGAAACGAAGGTATGGCATGGACGATGCGGGTCGCGTGAGTCTCGCAGGGATGGGTGTGGCGCTCCTGTGCGCGCTGACCTTGTCCGGCGCCCCGGACAAGGCCGTGAGGCCATTGTGGCGCACGAAAGTCGACGCGAGACCCGGTCCCACGGATCTGGTCGCGGTCGAGGGGACGGTGCTCGCCGCCACATGGAGCGGCGGCCTTGCGGCTCTCGACGCCTCGACCGGCGCTTCCTTGTGGCGCAGCGGACCGCCTCCCGGGGGGAACAGGAATTCCGACTCCTGGATCGCGGCGAGCGGCCGGACCGTCGTGGCCGCCGGCGAGGAGTCGGCCGAGGCCGTGGCGCGCGACGTGCGCAGCGGCAAGGTGCTGTGGCGGCGCGATCTGGGCGGTCGGGCCACCTCGCTCGAGTCCTGTGACGGGTTTCTCCTCCTTGCGGTCACGCACCGCGCCATGATCGGTGGGCGACCAACCCTGGTGGCGGACGGGCTCGACCCGGAAGACGGACGGCTCCTGTGGCGCACACCCGTGGAAGGCCCGCTCGTGGGCTCGGGAGGAGGCGCGCTCTACGGCGAGATCCCGTCAGGCACGGGACGCCTGTCGTCGGGTGTTTTCTCGTTGCGGTGCGCGGGCGGCGCGTCCGCCCGGCTGCCCAGGCCGCCTCTGCCGTTCGCGCGGTTCCTGGCCGCGGACGAAGGACGCGTCCTCGTCCACGCCTTCGACATGGGGCGCTTGGACGAGCGCCTGTGCGTGATCTCGCCCGCGACGCCGGGCTCGTCGTGCGCGCCGGTTCGCGATCCGGCGCCCATGGGCCGCAGGCTCGCGCGCGCCGGATCCTTCCTGGTTGCGGGCTTCGGCGGCAAAGGAGCGGCAGGCGAAATCCGGCTGCTCGACCCGAGGGATCTGGTCGTCGTGACCGCGATCCGGATTGCGGCGAGCGTGGGGCCGGCGGCGGCTGACGAGAGCCGCGCCTACGCGGCCACGGGCGGCGGCGAGGTCCTGGCCGTGACCCTGCCGGTCACGGGGAAGGCGCGCCCGGCTCCCACGGCGATCGCGCCCGGGCCAGGGGGGACCCCGTCCGAAGGCCCGGATGCAACCGCGGCGTCCTTCCGGGTCACACCGCGCTTCGCCATCGACGCGCACCCGCGACGCGCGGTGACCTCGGGTGAGAGCACGGACGGCGCGGTGGGCGCCATGGCGTTCGTCGGGCCGGATGGGAGGCTGCTCGCCACGGGCGGCAACGAGGACCGGGTGCGCGTGCACGACCTTGCGTCGCAAGGCCGCACGACGTGGACCTCGCCGCCCCTCGGCAAGGACGTGGACGGGCTCGCCTCGTGCTCCGACGGGCTCGTGGCCGCGCGCCTGTCGGACGGCCGCATGCGCCTCTTCACGCCAGGCGCAGGGGCGGGCCGGGCGTTCGTCCCGGCGCTCGACCTACGGCACCAGAGCTCCTGGATGTTCGGGCTCACGCAAAGCTGCAAACGCCTCGTGGCCGACGGGTTCGACGGGCGCTTCCACGTCTACGACGCCACGAACGGCAGCCTGCTCGCGAGCTTCCCGACCGGCCCGGGCCCGGATCGACGGGGCGTCCGCGTGCGCGGCGCGCTCCTCTCCGTGGCCGACGAGCTGGCCGGGGTGGCGGTCCTCGACATGGACGCCAGCGGGACGGGCGGGCTCGAGGTCGTGGCGTGGCCGCGCGTGCCGTTCGCGCTTGAGAACGAGGCGCGCCTCGTGCAGGCATGGGCCGTGGACGACCGCACGTTGCTGACCGAGCACTGCTCGGCGTCGGCGTGCATCGTGAGCCTCGCCGACATGTCGGGCGCGGTCGGCCGCAGGCTCGCGTTCGACACCAGGGGCGGCGTGTGGGTCCCGAGCGTGCCGTCCGACATCGACGTGTCGTCCGACAGCGCCTACCTGTTCTTCTACCGGGACGGCATAGAAGCGCTCGTGGTGAGGCTCGCGACCGGCGAGCGCGTCAGCCTGGGGCAGATCCCGCGCTCCATGAGCGCCACGCCCGTGGGCGTGTTCTCGCCGAGCGATCCGCGCCTCCTGGCCGTGTCCATGACCCCGGCTCCGAACAAGGTCACGATGTTCGCCATAGAGGAATAGTCCGGTCAGGGCCGGCGGGCGAGCCTGGGGAAGATCCGGACCATGAGGAACACGAGCAGCGCGAGCCCGAGCACGAGCGTGACCGCGAAGACCGCGAACATGCCCCATTGGGCGTTGACCGGCATGGCGTCGAGCGAGAAGAACCCCTTCAGATACTCGAGCCTGACGAGGTTGCGCAGCGCCACGATACACCCTACGGCGCACGCCCACAGGAGCGCGGAAGCGAACGGCAGGGCGAGCCCTTTTCGCGGCGCCGCGGCGAGCCCACACGCGATCGACCCGAGCGAGAGAGCGAGCCAGCCCCCGGCGAGCCCGGTCGGCAGCCCGCCGCCAAGCACGAACGAGCGGATTGCGGCCGGCAACGTGGCGAGCAGCCCGCCCGCGGCGGTCCAGGCCAACACCGCCCCGACGAGCATGGCCCGCGCCCCGAAGCGCCGCGACGCGCGCCCCTCCTCCTCCCTGCCCCACCTGTCGAGGTACGCCCCGCGCAGCACGAACGCGATGCCCGCCACAACGAGGCCCGGCAGGATGAAGAACGCGTACCTGGGCACGAGGGTCCTCTCCGAGAGGTTCAGGGTCGCGCCGCCCGGGTGCGCCGTGTACGTGGCGAGCCACTTGCCGGGCGTCTGCATCAGGGTCAGGTTGTTCACGTACACGAAGCCCACGAAGAGCATGAGCGCGAGGGAGCACAGGACCACGAGCGTCCCCTTCCGCGAGGCGGAGCCCGCTGCCAGCTTGTGGTAGTAGAAGCCCGCGTACGCCAGGACCAGCGCCGGGATGACCAGGATCCAGAACGTGCCGACCAGCACCGAGGACGAGTAGAAGAGCTGGCCGAAGAGGACCTGCACGAACAGGAGCGGCGGCACGCCGAACGTCACCAGGTACGAGAACCCGAGCGGCAGGGCCGTGGCCAGGAACCTCACGCTCGCCGCGCCGTCCCTCCCCTTGCCCAGGCGGGCGACGATCAGCAGGATCGCCCCGCCGACCGTGAAGTTCATGGCCAGGAAGTGGAGCGTGAGCGTGAGGTACGACAGCGCCAGGAAGAGCGCGGGCGGAACGGCGCAGCCGAGCGGGTCGCCGGCCGGCATGAGGATGGACGCGGTAAGGAGCGTCATGGCTTCACCCCCGTCCTCCCGTGGAGCGAGATCACCCAGGCCGCGAGCGCCTCCCGATCCTGGGCCGTGCCTTCAAAAGGCGGCATGACCTTGAGCGTGTCCATGGTCGAAAGCCACCGTACGCCGAACGCCGGGGTCCACGCGACCGTCCGCTTCATGAGCCCACGGTACCCGTCGATGGTGTGGCAGCTCGCGCACTGCAACCGGTAGATCCACTCCCCGCGCGCAGGGCTTTGTGCGGGCAGGCGGGGCGCCCAGCGCGCCGCATCGAGGTACGGCGCGTCGAGCCTGGCCGGCGCCTTGCCCGGCTCCTTCCACAACTGGTTCGAGTACAGCACTCCGTGGATGACGTACGGCTTGCGCGCCATCTCGCGGAAGAACTCCCCGCCCATGATGGCGAGCTGCGCGACGAGGAGGAGCGCGAGCGCGGGCGCGGTGTTCGCGGCGCGCGGCCGCAGGGCCATGGCGAACGTCCCCACGAGGATGAGAGCGCCCGCGAGCCCGGCGAGCAGCCCGTAACGCGTGACGACCTCGAGGCGCCCGCCGGCCACGCCGGTCACGCCTCCCAGCGCGAGCGCCACGGCCGAGCCCGGCAGCGTGGTCCAATACCAGAACGCGAGCAGCGGCGCCGCGACCGCGGCCGGGATCACCCACTTCGCGCAGAACCGGATGAGCTTCTCCTTGAGATCGTCGTCGGCGGCGACGCGGGTCGCGACCAGCATGCCGAACAGGCCCGCGAGCAGGAACATGACCACCGTGCGCAAAAGGAGCAGCGGGAAAAAGCCGGGGTTGAAGAACGCGCGGAAGATGTCGCGGTTCTCGAGCGTCCACCCGCCGGGCGTCATCATGAACGAGAGGATCCCGTTGATGATGAAGAGCGACAGCCACGCGATGACGAAGTAGGCCACGGCCAGGAAGCGCTGCATGGCGCGGGAATTCACGTCCCAGCCGTAAAAGTAGAGGTAGAGCACCGTCAGCTCGCCGAGGAACATGACCCACTCCGCGGCCCACGCGAACACGAACTGATGGATGAGCAGGCTCGTGGCCTCGGGGCTCGCGAGCTGGATCGCGAACCAGATGCCCACGCCCGTGATGGCGCCGAACACGGTCGTGAAGACCAGGAACCAGGTGGCGAACCTGCGCAGCCATGTGCGGATCCGCGCGCCGTCCGGCTGCCCGTCGGACCACACCTCGGCCACCGCCAGGAGCGCGCCGCCGCCGACCGCCACGTGCGAGACGAGCATGTGGACGATGGCGATGATGGCCACGATGAGCCCGCCGCCGAGGATGTCGACGTTCCAGACCGGGTAGTTCATGACAGCCCCCCCCACGCGGTCATGGCCGCGAGCCCGGCGATCCCCGCCGCGCCGATGAGCGCGACCATGCGCCCGCGCCGGTCCGTGGGCACGACCCTGTCGATGAACGGCACCACCGCCGCGGACAGCACGGCCGCGGCCATGAGCCCCATGCCGAGCAGCTCGAGCCGGCCGGGGAAGAGCTTCAAGGTCTGGTAGGGCGCCAGGAAGTACCACTCGGGCTTGATGCCCGCCGGAGCGGCCGCGGTCGGGTCGGCCTCGGGCGCGAGCCCGCGCGGGACAGCGGCGGCAAGGGCCAGCACCACGCCCGTGACCAGCATCCAGATCGGGATCTCGGCGAGCAGGAAGTCCGTGAAGAACGGCCGGTAGCGCTTCCTCTCGGGCGGCAGGGCCGCGAACGAATCGGGCTCGCTCATGCCGTGAAGCTGCACGAGCGTGAGGTGGACCACGACGAGCCCGAGCACCGTGAGGGGCAGCACGACCACGTGCAGCACGTAGAAGCGGCCGATGGTGTCGATGGTCACGTCCGGCCCGCCGCGCAGCAGCGTGGCCGTCCACGTCCCCACGAGGGGCGCCTTCTCCAGCTCGGTGATGCCCACGCGCGTGGCGAAGAACGAGAGCTCGTCCCACGGCAAAAGATAGCCCGAGAACGAGAAGAGCAGCACGAGCCCGAGCAGGCAAAGGCCCGTGAGCCACGTGAACTCGCGCGTGGGCCTGTAGGCCTTCATGAAGAAGGTCGAGAACATGTGCACGAACAGCCCGAGCGCCATCAGGTTCGCGCTCCAATGGTGGATCGAGCGGATGAAGGCGCCGAACGGGACCTCGACCACGATGCGCTGGACCGACGCCCACGGCTGGGACGGCCGGTAGTAGACCATGAGCAGGATGCCGGTGAAGATCTGGATGGCGAGGAACACGAGCGCGATGCCGCCGAGCGTGTACCAGCCCGAGCAGCGGTGCTCGGGCACCTTCTTCTTGGCCATGAAGTCGATGAGCGGCCCCACCGGAAAGCGCGAGAGCAAAAACCGCGACATCCTGCCCTCACCCATGGCTCGCCGCTTTCGAGCCCGTCGGCCGGGCGACGTAGAGCAGGCCGTTCTCCTCGAACACGCGCAGCTCCGTGAGCGGCCTGGGCGGCGGTCCGGCGATGTTCGTGCCATCGAGGCTGTACGTACCCCCGTGGCAGTTGCAGTAGAGCTTGGCGCCCTGGAACTGCACGTTGCACCCGGCGTGCGTGCACTTGGCGTCAAAGGCCTTGAGCTGCCCGCCCGCGTCGCGAAACACGATCAGCCCGCGACCCGCGTACCCGCCGTTCTTGCCCATGCCGGGCCTCGCCACCTCGGCGGGCGAGATCTTCTCGACCACGGCCTTGCCCTGCTTGCCGAACGGATCGGGCGGCGGCTGCGGGCTCAAGAACCGGTAGACCGGATAGAGCCCGGCCGCGGCCCACAGGGCCCCGAGGCTCCCGAGCGCCACGAGCAGCCTGCGCCTCGAGCGGTCCTCCACGTCCTTGGGCTCCATGCTCTTCCTCCCGACCACGAGCGATTGCCCGGCGAAGGTTAAATATAGTCGGGCAACACGCGGGTGTCGAGGCGCGGCAAGGGAGAGCTCGTCGCCGCGAGCCGGCGGCCGGCCACAGCCGGTCTTTGACCGTCCCCCTCCAGCCCGCCTCTACGCCCAATCAGTTGCCTCCACCCAACCCGTCCATCCCCGTGACCAAGCCATGGGGTTCGAGGCCGACCTCGCGAGGAGCACTGAGCTCGGGCCGAGCCCGTGGTGCATGCCAACGGGTTGGTCACACTTTGACCCCTTGCCATTCCGTCCGGGCCGGTGTGAAAATCGTCCCATGGTTGATCACGGCACGGGGTCGCGAGGGAGCAAAGAGGGATCCCCCCCCCCCCCCCCCCCCCCCCCCCCCCCCCCC
>JAQTNF010000103.1 GCA_028713995.1 Deltaproteobacteria bacterium
TCGGCATCGCCGGATATCTGGCCTTGGGGAAGGGCAAAGGCGCCATAGAAAAAGACAAGGCCGTGGCGAGCCGACAGACTCCGGGAAAGACGAACGAGAAAAACCTGGGCCTGGGTCCGGACGACGGTCGCTTCAGAGATGGAGCCAAACGCATCAAGGATCCGCAGGAAGCCATCGGCATGGCACGCGACGCGCTCACCCGCGTGAATCGGGAGATCGACAAGGCCCCGGACGAGGTGTCGCGGGCGTCTCTGGTCAGGAAGAAGGCGTTGATAGAGAGGTCGATTGAGAATCTGGAGGGGAGCCCAGCAAGGAAGTGACAACTTTTCCGGTCGCATCTCGGCCGAATCCCTGAATATCGTATGTCAGTCCCTTCGTTTATCCCCGAATTCATCCATGCCCCTCGTTTCTTTGCCACGAACAGGCGGGGTCACGCGGCGCGCGACGGAAAGAACATTGGGTAGTGTCCATTTTCGGATGCGTGGCGTCGAATCGACTGGCGCCCTGCTCACTTGTGAGCACCTCGTACTCGTGCACACTCGAATGCGGAGGGGGACAGATATCAATGAAACACTAGCAAAAACAACGCGATAGCCTCGCTTGATGGGGTTGACTAACCCGCGCCCGTAGCCATCATGTCCCACAGGTAACGGCGAACCCCACAATGCCCGAAAGGCGGCCGCGAGCGGATCGCGGATGGGACACGTGTACGCCGAGAAAGGGAAACCGACATGAACCGTGAGCTATTGGAGAAGCCGTTTCCGGTGGACCGGATCAAGACCCGGAAGGGCGGGTTCGGGCAGGGCGCGTGCACGTACATCGAGGGGCACGAGATCGTGCGCCGCCTCAACGAGGCGTTCGACGGGGCCTGGAGCTTCCAGGTGGCGGAGTACCGGATCGAGGCGCGCGAGGTGATCGTCCTGGGGCGGGTCATCGCGGACGGGGTCGAGAAGATGGCGTTCGGCGGCGCGGCGATCACGACGGGGCGCGACTCGGGCGAGGCGGTCGCTGTGGCGGACGATCTCAAGGCGGCCGCGACGGACGCGCTCAAGAAGGCGGCGCAGCTGCTCGGGGTCGGGCTGTACCTGCATGTCGAGGCGGAGCAGCCCGTCGCCCTGGCCGAGACCGCTCAGGGCGCATCGGCGGCCTCGCAGGCGGCGCAACCGGCGCAGGCGGCCCCACAGGCGCAGGGTGGCGAGCGGCTGACCCAGAAGCAGCTGCAGGCCATCTGGAGCATGGGGCGCAAGCTGGGGCTGGGCGCGGACGCTGTGCGGCAGCGGGCGGTGGAGCTGTTCGGGGCCGAACCGGAGCAGCTCGACCGGGCCGACGCCTCCATTCTCATCACGAAGCTGGGCGAGGAGATCGAGCGTAGGAGGGCGGCATGAGCGCGGCGGCGACCCTGGCGCTGGTGCGGGCGGAGCCGCACGTCTCGTTCTCGGCCGTGTCCACCTACCTGAAGTGCCCCCGGAGCTACGAGATGCGCTATGTGCGGCGCGCCCCGGCCGAGACGCGTCCGGGTAGCCTCGTGTTCGGCTCGGCCGTGCACGAGGCGCTGGCGACGTTCTACGATGCGTTGCGGGAGGGAAAGGCGGCCCCGGGCCCGGAGGCGATGGGGGACGCGTTCCGGGCCTCGTGGGCGCGCCAGCTCGCGGGCGACGTGCCGGTGCTGTTCGACGAGAAGGACACGGCGGCGAGCGTCGAGGACGCGGGGGTGCGGCTCCTGGCGTGCTTCTGCGCGCAGGCGCCGCCGCCGCACGCGGTGGTCGACGTGGAGGCGCCGTTCGCGATCGAGATCGCGGACCCCGACACGGGCGAGGTGTTGCCCGAAAGGCTGGTGGGGGTGTTCGACGCGGTGGTGCGCGACCCCGATGGGCGGCACCGCATCCTGGAGCACAAGACCGGGGCGCGGCGCTGGACCGAGGACCGGCTAGCGTACGACCTGCAGCTCACGGCGTACAGCCTGGCCGCGCCGGTCATGGGGCTGGGCGACGCGGCGGTCGTTGTGCAGCTCCTGCTCAAGACCAAGGCGCCCGCGCTGGAGCGGTACGAGGTGGCGCGGACGGAGCGGGATCGGCAGGACCTGCGGCGCGTGCTGGTGGGCGTGCTGACGGCGGTGCGGGCGGGCGCGTTCTACCCGGTGCGGGACTGGCACTGCCGGGGCTGCGCGTTCGCTGGCGCCTGTGTGGCGGGGTAGGGCGATGGCCGCCAAGCAGCCGGGGCCGCCGTGCGACCCGGCGGGCGACACCGAGTGGGTGGACGTGGCGCTGCGCGCGGTCGAGCTGCGCCTGGGGATCGAGCTGATCGCGGTGGATGCCGATGACCCCGACGAGTGCCTGTACGGGATGGACACGCTGGACCGGGTCGCGGACGCGGACGACCCGGATCCGGCGACGCTCATGCCGCTGGAGGAGGTGGGCCTCACGGTGGCGCAGTGGGCCGAGCTGGCCGCGATCGAGGGGCGGCTCGCGATCCGGATCGTGGCGTACGACCGGCGGGCCGACGCGGTCGTGTACGGCGGCGACGTGGTCGACGACGCGGTGGCGCGGTGCGGCGGCGGGTAGGGCGTGCGACAGCGGGTGTCCGAGGGGGCGCGCAGGATGGAGAAGGGTGGGGCAGACGGCGGCGAGTTGCACGGAGGAGGAGGCCAAGCATGGGCCTGCGTGACCGGCTCTGGGATCTGATCGAGACCCTGCGGGTCCGCCTGGGCGGCCAGGATCCGTACCAGTTGGCCAACCTGACGTTGCCCGTGGCGGGCGTGCCCTACGCCATCTGGATCAGCCACCGAGGGCACCTGCGGCACGGGCCGCGCATCTGGGCGTACCCGGACGGGGTCAAGGATCGCCGCCGCGAGATCGCGATCGCGATCGGCGAGGAGCCAGCGGTCCTGCGGCAGCTGCGCGCACCCCGAGTCCCGGCGGGCGATCTCGCCCAGTTGGTCGAGTGGGTGCGCCGGAATCGGGCGATCCTGTTGCGGTACTGGCACGACAACAACATGGGGACGGATATGCTCTTGGAGGGGCTGAGGGCGATCAGCGCCAAGCGGACGGGGTAGAGCGGGAATATAGAAGTCCTTTCTGAACGTTGTCCTGAATCAAGGGAGGTGCTTGCAATGAGACCATGGATCGTCCGCCTTCTCATCGCGCTGTCGGTCGTCGCGCTCGCGGGGTGCGACCACGCCGTCAAGCACGCCGCCAAGGCGCACCTCGAAGGCGCGGAGCCGCGCCCCGTCGTGGGACACGTGCTGCGCCTCCAGTACACAGAGAACCACGACACCGGGTTCGGGCTGCTGAGGTGGCTGCCCGTCGAGTCGAGGCTGCCCGTCATCCTCGCGCTCCAGTCGCTGGGCTCGATCGCGCTGGTGGTGCTGCTCGCGAGGCGACGGAGGGTCGACCTCGTCACGGCGGCGTTCGCCCTGCTCCTCGCGGGCGCGCTCGGCAACCTCGCCGACCGTGCCCTTCGCGGATACGTCGTGGACTTCATCCGGGTGCCCCATTGGCCTGTGTTCAACCTCGCGGACGTCTGGATCACCGCCGGTATCGGGCTGTTCCTCCTCGCGCACGTCGCGGCCCGGCGGGCGCCAGCAGAGGATCCGGCCGCGAGGGGATGACCCTCCTTCCTGTCCTGCTGCCGAATGCCGCCGCGTGATACACTGAAGACCTCACCAGGAGGGACGCATGAGGGCAGCGAAGTGGGTGCCAGCAGGGCTCGTAGTCGGATTGCTCAGCCTTGTGGTCGGGTGCGGTAGCGGCAGTCGTGGTGACGACGACGACAATGACGCGGCCGTAGGCACCGATACGGGGGGAGACGCGGATGCCGATGGCGATGCGGATGCAGACGGTGACTCGGACGCTGACGCCGATAGCGATGCCGACACGGATTTCAACACCGACACCTACCCGGCGGGGTCTTGTGCTCCAACGACGGAGGTGTGCGAACTCGCCTGCTACGCGGAGATCTGCTGCGACTTCCCGGACCCTGTCTGCTGGACGATGCTGGGCGGGTCGACTTGGGACGACGGCTGCATCAGCCAGTACATCGCCGACGACGGCATCTACTACGAAGTGCAGTGTGACGGAATGTACTACGGGGTAGGGATGTGCCTCTGCACGGCCGATGTCAGCCCGGTCACGGATGACTGCACGGAGTATGAGCACTGATGAGAAGTGGAACTATTGTCGTGCTCGTCGTCGGGCTGTTCGGCCTCGCGGTCGGGTGTGGCGGTAGTGGCAGCAGTGACGATGACGCGGGTGCGGCCTCGGGCAGCGACACCGAGACGGACACGGGCACAGCCGACACGGACGGCGACTCGGATGCAGACGCGGATTCGGATTCCGACGGCGATGGCGACACCGACGGAGAATGCTGCACGGCTCCGGGGCAGATCGCGGGGTGCTGGAACCAGGATGCGGATCGAGACGGCGCCGGGTGCACGCAGGACAGCGAGTGCGAGTCCAAGCGGTGCGACACGGTGGAGGGCATCTGCCGTCCTTCCTGGTGCAACGGGTTCGACGTGTGCTCGTGCTGGGGCGGGTGCGATTGGGGCGGCACGGGGATCGCGTGCGGCGGCAGCTTGCCCGCGTGTCCGGACGGCTACGACTGCAAGAGCAACGACCACTGCGCCAAGCCGTGCGCCCAGGACTCGGACTGCCTGAGCCGCCTGTGCGTCGATGATCCGCCCGGTAGCGGCGAGAAATACTGCAAGTTCGCGCCCGGCGACGGATGCGAGATCCAGGGACTAGACTGCTGCGAGGGTGACTACCCGACCAACCCCAAGGGCTCAGGCTACTGCTGCGGCAACGATTGAACCAACCGCCCGCCCCGCGCGCGCCCCTCTTGGCTCCGCCCCGCCCCAAGGTCTATGATGGCCTCGCAAGTCCGAGGAGGCTTTCATGATGCGGATCGTCGTCACGTTCGCGGCCCTCGCCACCCTTTCGTGCAGCGAGCCCAGGCCCTCGCCGCCCGCGAGCGTGGACGCCACGGCCAAGGGCGCGACCGAGGGCGACTCCATTCAGCTCCTGACCACGAGAACCACGTCTCTTGCGGGTTTCATCGTCCAGCGGTAGGGTAATCTTTTAGCGTCAGAGGCGTTCGGAGGGTCAGGGCGATGGGACGTTCGGGAGGGAAGTGCGTTAATGTTGCCTACTCTCGGTGCTTTCGGACTGCTTGGACAACTAGGGATGGCACCATGCGGTGGATGCTCGCGACGGGGTTAGCGCTTGTGACTCTCGGAGCAGGGTGTCACTGGGGATTGAGCGACTGCCAATGGCAAACCGACACCGAAGTCATCTCCTTCGATGCTTCCCTCCTGCAGGGCGAGATCTCCTCAGACGGCGAAATGTCGGATGCGGCAGTGGATTTCGTATCCCGCGAATGTCACCAAAGGTGTCCCGATGCGGGGTTCTGCAATCTTGGAACAGAAGATCATTGGGACTACAACGGGCAATGGGTGACTGACTATGTCCTCAATTGTCCTGGAGAGTCCTGCGTGACACCGATGTGAAGCTCGGGTCGAGTTCCGCGAGTTGCCCCAGACAGATGCGGTGACTCCTGCTGATCCATGGTTTTCATGCCCGCTTCGAACTCACCGCCGTGCGGCTGATCATTGCACGTCGTGGCCGCTCATGTCCGGTCGGAAGAGATCATCGATAGCCTGAATGACCTGAAATTCGAAAGGGAGGGAAGGGCGCCTTCGGGGTCTACTGCGTGAAGTCCATGGTGTCGCCCTTGGGCTCTTCCTTCTTGGGCGCGGGCTGCACGGCGCCGTCGCTCGTGAAGTCCATCTCGTCCGACGCGGGCTTCTTCTCGCCGCCGTCGCTCGTGAAGTCCATCTCGGCTCCGCCCTCGCTCGCGGGCTGCTCCACGACCTTCTTCTCGGGCTCCATTCAGCTCCTGCCCCCGAGAACCACGGGCCTTGCGGGTTTCATCGAATAGCGATCACGTAGCGCCGTAGAAGCCGCGAAGGTTCTTCCGCCCCGTGTCAGCCACCACCCACGGTCGTGACATTCCGTGATAAGCTGAGTCTCATCGTGGGAGGGAGATCCATGCGGCATACACTGATCGTGCTCCTCGCCCTCGTGACGACAGGGACTTGGTTTCTCGCCGGATGCAGCGTCGATCCGTTCCCGGAGCCTGATCCGGACGGGGACGGAGGGATGGACACCGGACAAGACACCGGAGGTGACGCTGGGGAAGACGGTGGAGGAGACGGTGGTGGAGACACGGACGCTGATACCGACACCGACGGAGATGCCGACGGTGACACTGACGGCGACACCGACTCGGACACCGATACAGGCACGGGCGACGAATGTATCCCGGGCGGGGCGGACTCCATGGTCATGGACATCCCGGTCGGGATCTCGGTGCCAGCAGCGAACATCGAGACCGTCACGTTCGCGAGCAGCGACCCGGTCTATCTGGACGTGAGCACGGCCATCGGGCAGGTGCACCACAGCATGATCAACAACTTCATGCAGAACCAGAAGCCCATTTACGTATCGATCGAGCCGGTCGCGCGCGCGGTCGTGAACGTCATCCAGCCCTACGAGAGCCCCGTCGTGGCGGTGACTCCCACGGCGCAGGGCGCGGAAGTGGAACTGTTGTACTCGGCCGCGATCCACATCCTGTGGAACACAAACGAGTGCTTCGACGACTTTCTGGGGGCGCTTCAGGCCGCCGTCGCGGACCAGTCCGACCAGGAGGTCAGCGACGATCTCAACGGCACCGACGGGATCGTGGACGTGCGCCCCGCGTTCGGGCTGTAACCGGCTTCGTCAGGCCCCACGTTCCGGGTCGTGCTGCCCACCCATGTTCGTGGCACCGCGCAGGACAGGGCTCGCGTGGAACCGGACTGCGCGGTGCGCCGGGATCGCCAGGGGCGCGCCCGTCTTCGGGTTGCGGCCCCGGCACGCCGCCTTGTCGCGCACGAGGAAGTTCCCGAACCCGTGAAGCTTCACGGTCTCGCCCGCGACCAGGGACTCCTTCATGGCCGCGAACACGGCATCGACCAGCGCCTGGGCGTCCGTGCGTGAGGCGGCGCCGGTCTGGACGAGGCGGTTGATGAGGTCGGACTTGGTCATGGAACCTGCCGCGCGCTGAGCGTCCTCCGGGTGATCGATCGCAACAACAACGCGAGTGTAGCACGGGGCGCCGATCGCGATCCTTGCGTCTCGGCGCGTTCCACCCGATACTGACTCCCGAGCCAACCAGAAGCTCTCTCCGGCCCCGCGAGGGGCTTGGCGGCCTCACTAACCGCGACGGAGAGAGCAAACGGTTGAGTTCAGGACAGAGCCTCACGCATTCCGCTGCCGTCGCTGCGGAGGGTAGTTCCCTCCGTTTGTGCCGGAGAGGGCGGGTGGGTTTTCGCGTGAGGCGGCTCACTTCGCCCTTTTTTTTCGGGCGCAGACGGAGGCGAGAATGCACCTCTCCTCGGCAGACCCTGCGATCGCCGCGCCGCCTATTCGTCAAACGAACACCGGCCTGCGCATTGCTCCTTTCCTGGGCCTTGTTCTCGGCTTGGTGGCCTTCACGTGTGGCCTCCCGGTGATGGCTGACGACAGCGGGGAGATCTCCGATCCGGACTCGACCGACCCGGGCGCTGCACAGGACTTCCCGTTGCCGCCGACGTTCAGTGTCGTCGAGGTCGGCGTGGAGCGAGAACCCGACTGGAGCCCTCGGGGGCTCGCCGATCGCTCTCCCTCCGCCACCCTGAGGCCACTCGGCTGGTCGCTCTTCGTCCTGGGCGGGATGGCAATCACGAGTGGCGCAGGCGTCATGCTGTTCGGCTACATGCCCACCGTCAAGGAGAGGGACAAGAGCTTCGATTCCTGGAAGACCGCGAGCGGATCGCAGGCGGATCAGTACGAGGAAGAGGCGAGGGCGGCCGACGACAAGGCGTACAAGATGAACGTCGCGGGGTGGGCGCTGCTCGGGGGCGGCGCCGCGATCTTTGCCACGAGCATCATCATCCTCGTCGTCAATCATCGCAGGGCGTCGGATCTGGCAATGACCGACTCGCCGGACGGGTTGTCATGGAGCGTGGGCGGGGTCGCGATGGGACGCAGCGGTGCAGTCGCGCTCAACATGGGGTGGTAAGCCGATGTTACGAAAACTGCTGCTGACGATCATGGCTAGTGGCGCCCTGGTAGTTGGTTGCTACGAACCCCTTGATTGGGGCTCGAAGACATCTACTTGGCATGACAGCGCTACCGGTCTGACCTGGCAGGGAGAAGGGATGGGGACATTTACATTCGATGAAGCTCTATCATACTGTTCAGACATCACAATAGGCGAATACTCTGATTGGAGATTACCTACCATATATGAGCTACGCTCGCTCGTCGATGGTTGCACCCTTGCTACGGATTGTGAAATCAGTCACGCGACATGTACAGCCGGGGGATGCCCGCCCTACTTTTGCGACGAGGGTCAGGGGCCTGGTGATGGCGGTTGCTACTGGAATGCGCAACTCGATGGTTCATGTGATACGTATTGGTCGTCTACCGAGTGTTATTCCGGTTCCGCGTGGAACGTCTCTTTCAGTCTCGGAATAATCGGTAATTACAACGAGTCAAATACCCTTCTGGTACGCTGCGTCCGTGGGGGCAATTGAAGGAAGGCGGCAATGGAACAAAGGACGAAAGCTAGCCAGCGACCAAGCGCCGGTTCGCAATCCTGCTGCTTGGCAAATATCATTGCCGCCGCCGTGATCGCATCGGCATCATTCGTGGGTGCTTGCGGGACAGAGATGGCCCAAGTGCAGTTGGAAGTTGGAGACCTGAAGCACAAGGACACCGTTACCGTTAGACAGGCGGAACATCTCACTCGAATGGCGGCGCGCGAACCGCAAAACGGCGTATCTAATCGATGCGAGTACTGGACCGCCGCAGCACGCGTTGTCAAGGTATCTAACGACATTTCGAAAGAGGATAGGGAAGAAGTCCTTGTGCAAGTTGTGCGTGCGGCGCGGCGATGGTGCGCCATGGAAGAGGAAGAGACGAAAAAGGCTGAGGCCGTAAAGCAGGAGAGCCTCGCGCGGCAGCAATTGGAAGAGGAAACAAAGAAGAGGAAAGCAGACATCGATCGGGAGTGGCAGGAGCAAGCGCGAGCCAAGACCGATAGCCTCTTGTCGAAGG
Organism: Deltaproteobacteria bacterium; assembly: GCA_028713995.1. Taxonomy (GTDB): domain Bacteria; phylum Myxococcota_A; class Polyangia; order JAAYKL01; family JAAYKL01; genus JAQTNF01. Next base: position 9,135 of record JAQTNF010000103.1, read on the forward strand.
CCAATGACGACGTGGAGGCTGACCGAATGCTCGATGCCGCTGATGACTTGGACCGGATATCAAGGATGACACTCTCGGTCGAACAACAGACCTTGCAAGTCGCTGTCCGTAAGAAGTTCGAGGAAAAGAAGCCGATGTACCTCAGGCAGAAGGCGCGCGAGGAAGCTCGAAAACGGGCTGAGGCTGCTGCTCAGGAGCGAGAGTGGCGGAAGGAAGAAGTCAGACGCGCAGCCGAGGAGCGGCGGAGCCAAGCCCAGGAAAGCGCATTTCTCGGCAGAACGTCGACTGTCGCGACATTTCGAGGGGAGGGGGTATCGAGCACCGATTCCTTTTCCGCCAAACAGAAATGGAGAATTGAGTGGAGCAGCAATGACGATATCTACATATTCATCAAGGATGAGAAGACAGGGCGCACCATAGACTCGGCGGGGGGGACCACCGCTGGGGCATCGGTAATCCGCAAGAGCGGCTCCTTTTTCCTGACGATCACCGGGACCGAAGCCTGGGTGGTCTCGGTGACGCAGTTGTGAGACGCGACAGCTACCAGCCCCGGCAGATCGAAGGGCGTACGGCTCCTGTGTCGTCCGCAGTGTGGATGCTGTGCACAGTCGCGCTCCCCCTGGCGATCGGGGTCGCGATCTACGGGATTGCCCGTGCCGCTGATCCCCGACTCCTCGTCGCATCGCCGCGCTGGACACAAGCAGCGGTGGCCTCACTACGCCATGCGATCGGGCCAGTCGCGCTTCCGGAATGGGCGGCATTCAACCTGCCGGATGCTCTCTGGACGTTCGCTCTCGGCTCTGCGGTGGCGGCCGTGTGGATGCATAGTGGGCGGACCGCAATAGTGGTGGCGCTCCTGGCTGTGCTCTCATTCTCGGTCGGTGTGGAAGTCTGCCAGTACGCCGCCGTTATCAACGGGACCTTTGATCCCAAAGACGTAGTTGCATGTTTCATCGCATGGGTGGCGGCCGCGCTTGTTTCTACATGGCGGTCGGAAAGGAGTGTACGATCATGGGGAAGCGGAACATCGCGTTGACACTTGGTCTGTTCGTCGCCTTTGGCGCTCTTGCGCTGGGGAGTGGGTCCGATGGAGATAAGCCCCCGGACAATCGCCCTACCTCCCGATCCGCGCCATCGTCAGCCGGGCAGAGGGCGACATCAACGCCACCTCCGGCGACAACGCCGCTGCCGTCAGCAGAGGGCAACGACATCGTGAAGAGATGTGTTGATGATGGCGCGTCGACGTACGAAAAGGACCAGTGTAAGTCCGGATACAAGGGCAAAGTGCTGGAGTTCGTCGGGGAGGTCAAGGACATCCGGGACGCGAAAACGCTCCACATCATGTTGGACACTGGCAACTACGCGGATGTCACTTTCAAAAACAAGGTAGCCGGGTCCGTAGAAGTGGGAGATACCATCAGGTTCAAGGGGAAGGTGACATTCTGGGGGAGTGGCATCATGTTCTCCCACGAAATCAAGGCTACCGAGTTCAGCAAGGTCGAGTAGCAGAGTCCCTGGGGGCAAAGGACGAACAGAGGGGAGGTTGACCATGCGTATCTGGATTGCGGTTGTCATGTTGCTGGTTACGGCAGGCTGCGGCAAGCCGGACATCTCGCAGAAATGCAAGATGAATAGCTTCGGGCAAGGGTTATGCAGTTTTGCCAACAAGGGGACCGCGAAAGGCAGCGTGTGTGGACACGTCGAGGTCTCCAATCTCGCTGGACAGACGGCGATGTCGCGGGATTTCTGTTCGGGTGAAGTAGCTGAAAACACTACTCTGGAGAAGGCGTTCATTGTTGAAATTGAAGAACTGTGTGGGCCGGGCGGCATAGACATTAAATTGTCGGACAAATGCAGCTTTGGGTTCGTTGAGGTTCGTGCAACTGCAGCATCGGCAGATGACAAACTGATGGCCGAGGCAGAGGACAAAGTCAGGGCCGATGCTGAGCGCGGGGCGCGCGAGGCCGAGATGCGCCTGCGTGAGGTGGAGATGAAGACCGCGCAGGCGATGCTCGCGTCCAAGATGGCCGAGTTAGAGAAGGCCCAGGCAGCCCTCGCCGGTGCCCAGGACGGGGCGTCGCAGCAGAAGGCCCTTGAGGATCTCCAGAGGGCACAGGATGCCGTAAAGGTCGCGAGAGAAAGACTGGATTCCAAGTCGGCAACCAAACAGGAGGGAGGAACGCGATGACCCAGAACAAGACCAGCGCCAAAGTGATCTTCGAACTGCGCGCTCTCTCGGCGGCGACCACGCGGCTCGCGCTCCTCGACTACTTCTTCGGCGAAACGAAACAAGCCGCGACTGTCCGGCAGCGGGGCTTCACCACGGGCGACCTCGGCGACTACCTCAACCAGGCGCGGCACGAGATCGGGTTGCCTGCGCTAAGCGGCCCGGGCGCAGAGCAGGGGTACCTCAAGCGGCACGTGGTGGACGAGGACGCGTCCGACGGCATCGACCGGGCGTTCGTCGCCGATAACGCGCAGCGCACGACCGAGCGCAGCACTAAGCGATTCAAGCCGGAGGTCAAGGCGTGGGGTGATATCTGGCGGTTTCTGTACTCGCCCTCACACCGGGATGTCCGCCTCAACGCGAATGGCGGCCAACTTGCTCCGCACCCTGCGCCCTTGGCTTGTGAAGGGGTTGCCGTGTACCGATTCACTCCGTCGAGCAGCACGCTACCCGTGCTGGACGTGCACCATGTGCGGGACGTCGGCGCGGTGCGCAAGCATCTCGCCGACTATGCGGCCTACCGCTACCCGAAGCGCCCGCGTCCCGATGACACGGCACCCGACGAACATCGGGACATGACCGACGAGTATTTCACGCGCGTGGCGTCGCCCCAGATCTACCTGCTGATCTTCGAGCCCGGCGAGGAGGGCGCCGCCCCGACGCTCCAGACCTACGTGGGCCAGACGACCGAGCCCGAGGTCCGGCTCGCGCACCACGAGGCGGGCTACCACTGCGCAAAGAAGCGGATCCACGATGCGTTCCTTGTGTTCCCGGCCCCGCACGAGGGCGACCTGTCGAGCGTGGAACAGGATATCGCGGAGAGCATGGTCATCAACTTCTTCCGGGAGATCTCGGACAACGACAACAAGGTGGGAGGCGGCGACTCGCTGCCGCCCCAGATGGCAGCGATGCGCCGGGCCGCCGGGTTCGCGACTGCGTTCTGCGCCGCAGTGATGCAACTTGTGAAGGATAAGAAGATCGATCTCCCGTTCCACAAGGAGATAACGGACTTGCTCAAGCACACGGGCGAAGCCCCGGTCGAGAGGTACCTCGCGGGCGGCGCGCCGAGCTGATCCCGCGTTTTTCTGTGTCCTGTCGTGATGTCTTAACCTGCTGTAACCACACGCAAAACAGCGCAGAAAGGACTTGCTAGTCCGGCGCGCCCACGGATGTATGTCCGTGACGCCCGACACGGGCGCGGGAGGCGCAGCGTGGACCAGATCATCGGCAGCATCACGGTCTACATCGGGGACGAATACCCGGGCCTGCACGGCTGCCGGGTGCGCATCCGGGCGATCCTGCGCGGCTCGTTGCGGCCCGACGTGAACGTGGACGCGGACGATCACTTCGTGAGCGACGACGCGACGCTCGCGCAGCTCGGGGGCGTCACGGCCGACGATCGCGTCGACGTGCAACCGTGGATCGAGGAGGCGGGCCGCTTCAGCTTCGTTTCCCAGGATCCCCGCGCGATCGATCTCGCGATCTTCAAGGAACTTGCCCGGGCGCGATGACCCGGCAACGGCGGGGCCCACCCCGCAAGGAGGACGACATGGACCGTACGCTGAAGAAGGAGATCGCCAAGCTGGGCAAGCTGCGCGTGAACGAGCTGCAAGCGAAGTTCGCCGCCGCCACCGGGGAGACCACGCGCAGCCCCAATAAAGTCTTTTTGGTCCGCAAGATAACCGAGGCCCTGGAGGCCGCTGCCGCCCGCGCAGCCGCGTGCCCGGCGCCCCCGGCCCCAACCCCTGAGGTGGCCGCAGCAGCCGCTGTCGAGCCCCCTGTTGCGCCGGAGCCCGCCTCGGGCCCCAAGCTCTCGCAGCTCGACGTGCCCGCGCTGCGGTCCCTTTACGTCGAGGTGGTTGGCCGTGCCACGGGTTCGAGTAATTCGGCCTACTTACGATGGAAAATACGCGAGGCGCGCAAGGGCCGCGTCCCGGTGGGCCCGCGCGTGGCACACGGCGGCGGCACCTACAAGGTGCTGCCGCTGCGCATGGAGGCCGCCGTGGTGGACCAGCTCGACGCGGCGTGGCGGCGCCAGGGCCTGCGCTCGCGCATGGCGCTCATCCGCCGGGCCCTCGCGTCCTTCCTGGCCGCCACAGGCGAGGCCGAGGTGGCGGCCCTCCTCGCCGAGCCGTGACCGCGCACGAGCGGCGGCGGCTGATCGAGACCATCCGGGGCGCGATCACCCAGGCCCTGGGCCACCGCTACCAGATCGCGCTCGACGCCCTCGACACCGCCAGCCTCCGCGAGCTGGGGCGCCTCCTGCGCGACCTCGACGAGGAGCAGCGGGAGGCCCTGCGGCGCGTGCGGCGGGAGCCGTGGCGGTGAGGGGAGGGGTGAGGGGCGGTTCACGACGCGGCCGCGCATGATCATTGGGTCATGTTTTCGATGGCCATGAGAAAGCTTCTCGACCGATCATTCCGAAATAATATTCTCTCGGACTAAGGCTTGAGCTTCTCAAGTAGCGGGTGCATCTTTTTGTCTGCTTGGCTATCCACATCATCGCAGAACGCACTTTGGTATACCTCATAGTTGTTTCTTTTCTTTACCTCGATATTAATGTCCACATTGACCGATTTGAATGACTCCACCATGTTGTCAATTATCTTTTCCGTCTTTGTGATATCTCTTTGGTATCCGCGATGGGCAATGTCGAATATATTAACCGTATATGTATCAATAGCACGCGTGATCTGTTAGGGCACAATGCAGTGCATTTTCGTCCAGTGTTCATGCGGCCTTCCGGTGATAGACATGGGTTCGGGTTTCCACGGCTCGGATGAGCGACAGGCGCGAGGCGTTGGGATCGATCGCCTCGTGCAATACCATCTCCGATACGAGCCGCGCATGCAATCGCGTCTCTCGGGGCGGTCGCGCCATCAACACCAGCAGGTCTTGCGCGATGGCCGCGAAGATTGCGGCCCAGCGCTGCTTGGGCACCCGGTCCGCCAGGCGGCCGAGCTTGCGCCGCACCTCAGCCAGCAGCCGTCGGCTCGCGATCAGCGTCAAGACCGCCGCGTACACCAGCGACTCCACCACCGCGCGCTTCCCGCTCGGCAGGTCCTCGATCCGGTACTGGCTCTTCAGTTCGCGGAAGAGCAGCTCCACCTCCCAGCGCGCGGCGTACACCCGCCGGATGTCCTCGGCCGCGAGCTTCTCGGGCGCCACGTTCGTGACGTAGAGGTGGTAGCGCTTGGTCTCGGGGTCGCGGACCCCCACCACGCGCAGCGTCTGGCTGCCACGGCTGCGGCGGCCGCCGTAGGCGCGACGCGTGAAGCTCACCTCGACCATCACGTCCAGCACGTCGCGGGCGAGGTCGCCGAGCACGTCGTTCAGGTGCTTCCCGACGAGGTCGATGGTCCGGCCGCGATGGGCGCGGTTTACCGAGACGATGAACGGATTCGCCGAACGCTTGAGCCGGGAGAGGAAGAAGCCCTCGTTGCGCGTGATGCAGGCGAAGAGCTGGTAGCGGAAGTAGCCGAGATCGAACAGGAGCAGTCGTCCTCGCACCCATCGCCCGACGCGGAAGACCGGGCCGTCGTGACGGCGCTCCGCTGTGATCCTGATCGAATTGTCGCCCGCGCCGTTCACGCTCAGGACGGTGTGCATCTTGAGCGCGGCCTGGGTGTGGTTGGTGCGGCAGGCCGGAAACGGGCCTTCGAGCAGGTCGCGCAGGCGCATGACCGTCGAGTCCGTGACGACAAGATCGCGGAACGCGGCCAGCGGCCCTTCGAGCGCGTGGCCCACGCCGGGCAACGTGTCGAAGGCGAGCGTGATGGCGGCGCGCAGCATGCGGGCGAAGCCCTCGCTGAGGCGGTTGTAGAAGCTGCTCTCCTCGATCGTCTGGCCCGTGGCCTTCTCGTACGAGCGCCGCAGCCCCGCGATGGTGCGAATGCGACCGAGGCCGAAGCCGAGGACCACGGTCCAGAAGAGCGTGTTCGCGGCGACCTTGCGCCTGCGGACGACCGCGCCCGTCTCACGCGCGAGCCTGTCGAGCAGGCTCGGCGGGAACATCTTGACCAAACGGTCTCGGAGCTTGATAGACTTGGGTCGGGCCATCGTCTCCTCCTCGTTGGATTTCGCAACCCAAACAAAGCGGAGATGTTGGCCTTTTTCAACAATGTTCATGCGGGGTTATTGGAGCTAAGCGAACACGCGTGGTATCAATAGTACCGTACTTAGTTGGTATACTTGCGACAAATAGATGTAGAGAACTAGGTTCTGATGTCCGCTTCTTTACAATGTCGCACGCCGCTGGAGCTAGCCATATAAACGGTCCTTCCGCTATTTCTGAAAGCGACGCAGCTTCGTCGATTGCCTTTCCTGCGATAATGGCATGCGCTTTGTCATATTCAAAACTTCCTATTGTAATACAACCTCTACACGTCATATAGGGATGGATTTCCAATAACTGCGTCGCTGCGAATCCAGATGCAATGATTGTCGCTTCTAACAGGCCATCCAGTTGGATATGTTGTAGTGCTTTATTCTTATGGTTTGACATAATAACGATGCTGTCTGAAAGAGAAATAACCTCTATGTCCGCATCTAGCTTTCTGACTCCCTGGAAGAGAGTCTTCATCGAAGGTTTATATTCCTCAGCAAAGGAACTCATTTTCTTAATAACGACATCCTCGTCGACATTGTCTCTCTTCCATATGCCCTTGTAACCAAGCACATCTAGGAATGCCACTACCCCATGCCTCATCGCGCCCTCCTCGGTGATGGAAATAGCATGTCTGTCGATTCATCTTGCCGCAAACGCTATTTCGTCTCGCCACAACCTTACCATTATCAGTCGTCGCCGTCTTCCAAGTCTGTTCCTTCTGGCTCTGAAGGAGTGACTTCACGATTCCGGATACTCCGAGACGCCCGAAGACAAGCACCTTCCAGGCAGGAGAAAGAGTCTTGTACCGCCAAGGTGGGGTGGTTTTCCGAGCCATCCCCGTGAACGATCGCCCGTCGTTGCATTGAGCCTTCGTTCGTCGGATACTTCGCCGAGAAGTCGAGAGTCGCGGCCGATCGCGAGTCGGACAAGGGCTGACGCAGGTGGGGCCTACGATCCAGCGAGGCTGGAGAGACCGACGGCCGAGAGAATGAGGGGAGTGGACATGCCCAGCAAGCGCGAGATCGTGAGCCTGCTCAAACGCGACGAGCTGAACGAGGTCGTGGACCTGTTCGGCCTGGAGGTGAGCGACCGGCGGGCCAGGGACGGGCTCGTGGAGGCCGTGGCGTCGACCCGCAAGGCCGCGCTCGAAGAGATCCTCGGCGGGATGAAGCGCGAGCGGCTCAAGGATCTGTGCCGGGCGCTGGGCCTCGACGACTCGGGCAAGGAGAAGGCCGAGATCGTCGAGCGGCTCGTGGGTGGCCGTGCGGCTACGCAGGCTGCTCCCGTGCCCAAGGCCAAGCGCGAGGCCAAGCCCGAGGTCAGGCCGGTCGAGCCGGAGCTACCCGTGGGAGCCAAGCTCACCACGGCCGACCTGGAGCGATACCTATGGAGCGCCGCCGACATCCTGCGCGGGTCCATCGACTCGTCGGACTACAAGAACTACATCTTCGGCTTCCTGTTCTTGAAGCGCCTGTCCGACAGGTTCGAGGAGGAGAGCGCGGCCGTGACCGCCAAGGGGTTCGACCCCGAGGACCCGGACGAGCACCAGTTCTTCGTGCCGCAGCGCGCCCGCTGGGAGAGCGTCCGCAAGCACGCCACGAACCTGGGCGAGGTGCTCAACAAGGCATGCGCCGCGCTCGAAGAGCAGAACACGTCCCTGGAGGGGGTGCTGGCGGGCATCGACTACAACGATGAGCGCAAGCTGGGCGACGCCCGCAACCGGGACACGGTGCTCGGCCGCCTCGTGCAGCACTTCTCGCGCATCAACCTGCGCAACGACAACCTCACCGAGCCCGACATGCTCGGCCGCGCCTACGAGTACCTGATCGAGAAGTTCGCGGACGACGCGGGCAAGAAGGGCGGCGAGTTCTACACCCCGCGCAAGGTGGTGCAGCTCATCGTGGAGATCCTCGCGCCCCAGGAGCGCATGCGCATCTGCGACCCGACCGTGGGCTCGGGCGGCATGCTGGTGGAGTGCGCCAACTACGTGCAGCGCCACGGCGGCGACCGGCGAAACTTAAGCCTGCACGGCCAGGAGAAGAACCTGGGCACCTGGGCCATCTGCAAGATGAACATGCTGCTGCACGGCCTGCCCGACGCCCGGATCGAGAAGGGCGACACCATCCGCACGCCGAGGCTGCGTGAGGAGGGCGAGCTGATGCTGTTCGACCGGGTGATCGCCAACCCGCCGTTCAGCCTCGACGAGTGGGGGCAGGACACGGCCGAGGCCGATCCCTACGGGCGGTTCAGGTTCGGCATCCCGCCCAAGAGCAAGGGCGACCTCGCGTTCGTGCAGCACATGGTAGCCACCATGAACGCGCAGGGCATGCTGGGCGTGGTCATGCCGCACGGGGTGCTGTTCAGGGGCAGCTCCGAGGGCCGCATCCGCGAGGGTTTGCTGCGCGAGGACCTGATCGACGCGGTGATCGGCCTGCCGTCGAACCTGTTCTACGGCACCGGCATCCCGGCGGCGATCCTGGTCATGAACCGGGCCAAGCCCGAGGCCCGCAAGGGCAAGGTGCTGTTCGTCGAGGCGTCGAGGGAGTTCAAGGAGGGGACCAACCAGAACCTGTTGCGCGACGAGGACGTGCGGAAGATCGCCGTCGCGTTCCACGCCTACAAGGACGTGGAGCGGTACGCCCGCGTGGTGCCGCTCGCGGAGATCGAGAAGAACGACTTCAACCTGAACATCTCGCGCTACGTAGATACCGCCGAGGCAGCAGAGAAGGTCGATGTGCGTGCCGCTGTCGCCAAGCTCCGCGAGCTGGAGAAGGCCCGCGCCGAGGCCGAGGAGAAAATGAACGGGTTCTTGAGGGAGCTGGGGTATGACGCCTGAG
>JAQTNF010000104.1 GCA_028713995.1 Deltaproteobacteria bacterium
CTCGGGCGTCCTCACGATGCCCTCGGCCTCGTACTTGGCCTTGAGCCCGGGCAGCTCGGGCGCGAGGTGATTCGCGGGCCGGTCCGTGATGGGTACGGTCTTGCCCAGGATCTGCTTGGTGATCTCGGCGGAGATGGGCGCGGGCGTGCGGCCGTACATGCCCTTCACGAGATCCTTTGTTTCCTTGGACACGACCTTGTACCGCCCGCCCATGAGCACGTTGAGGACCGCCTGGGTGCCCACGATCTGGCTCGTGGGCGTGACGAGCGGCGGAAAGCCCAGGTCGGCGCGCGTGCGCGGCACCTCGCCGAGCACGTCCTCGAAGCGGTCGAGCTTCTTCTGCTCCTTGAGCTGGGACACGAGGTTCGAGATCATGCCGCCGGGCAGCTGGTAGATGAGCACGCGCGTGTCCACGCGTTCCGAGATGGGGCTTAAGATCTCGGCGTAGCGCTCGCGCGCCTCCTTGAAGAACGCCGTGGCCTGCGCGAGCGCGTCGAAGTCGAGCCCCGCGTCGCGCGCCGTGCCCCGGAGGCTGTAAGCCACGCTCTCGGTGGGCGGCTGCGAGGTGCCGCCGCCGAAAGCCGAGATGGCGCAGTCGAGGCGATCCACGCCCGCGTCGATGGCGGCCTGATAAGCCATGGGCGCGGTGCCGGCCGTGCAGTGCGAGTGCAGCACCACGGGCAGTCCCACCTCGCGTTTGAGCGCGGTCACGAGCTCCCGGGCGGCGTGCGGCATGATGATGCCCGACATGTCCTTGATGCAGATCGACTCGCACCCGAGGCGCTTGAGCTCGCGTGCCTGCTCCACGAACTTCGGCACCGAGTGGTACGGGCTCGTGGTGTACGAGATGGTGCCCTGGGCGTGCTTGCCGGCCTTCTTCACCGCCTTGACGGACGTCTCCATGTTGCGCGTGTCGTTGAGCGCGTCGAACACGCGGAACACGTCCACGCCGTTCTTTGCGGCGAGCGCCACGAACTCCTCGACCACGTCGTCCGCGTAGTTGCGGTAGCCGACCAGGTTCTGGCCGCGCAACAGCATCTGGACGGGCGTGCGCGGGCACGCGGCCTTGATCCTGCGCAGGCGCTCCCATGGATCCTCGGCCAGGAAGCGCAGGCACGAGTCGAACGTGGCACCGCCCCACGCCTCGAGCGTGGCGTAGCCGACCTTGTCGAGGATCGGCGCGGCCGCGGCCACGTCCACGAGGCGCATGCGCGTGGCGATGAGCGACTGGTGCGCGTCGCGAAGGGCGGTCTCTGTGATCTGGGTCATGAAATGCTCGCCTCCTTGGCTCGGCCGATATTGACCCGGAATCGACCTTGTGTCGAGCCGGCGCATCTTCCCATCCCGTGGTATATTGGTCGCATGAAACGCGAACACATGGCCGGGGTCTTGCTCGTCCTGCTCCTCGGGGCCGGCATCGCTGGCGTCGCGTATGCCGCGAGCGGCACGAGCGCGGGCTGCGTGGACTGGCGCTCCGAGGCGGTCTTCAACGGCACAGGCTACAACCACCTCGTGCACCTCACGAGCCGGTGCGACAAGCCGGTCGGTTGCGACGTCTCGACCGACGTGAACCCCGCGCCCATCAAGGTCGAGCTCGAGCCGGGCAGGTCGCAGACGGTGAATACGTTCCTCGGCTCCCCGGCGACCGCGTTCACTCCCAAGGTCACCTGCAAAAAGAAGTAGGCCCCTACTCCCGGATCTGCACGAACAGGTTCCTGGTCTCGTGCACGGCGTGGAAGGAGAGGCCGAAGACGCGCAGCCGGTAGCGCCCGGGCTCCTGCATGAGCTCGGTCGGAAGGTCGAGGAGCGAGGGCTCGGCCTTGTCCTTGAACCTCCGGCTCAGCTTCCAGATCTGCTTGCCCCCGGGATCGAAGAGCGCCAGCTCGAGCGCCCGCTGCGAGTCCTTGCGCCACCTGCACGCGAGCGAGAGGGGAGCGCCTCGCGCAAAGGAGAACTCCCGCCCCCCGCCGGGCGACGCGTCGCAGCTCCCGCTTGGGCACACGGCGATGGCCGCGATCTGTCCGCTCGGGTGCTCGAACAGCGCTCTGCGCCGGGCCATGGCCTGCTGCTTCAGCTCCTCGTCGGTGAGACCGTCCGCCCGCTTGAGCTCCTTGAACCTGAGCATCGTGGACGCCCGCCACGTGCGCAGGAGGCCCTTGTAGGCCGCGACCTTTTCCGGGTTGGCCCGGGCGATGTCGCGCTTCTCCGTCGGGTCGACCGCCAGGTCGTACAGCTCCGCTCTCCCGTCGTCGCGGTTCTCGATGAACTTGTAGTTGCCGTCGCGCAGCGCGTACTGCCCCCGCGAGTAGAAGTAGAGCACGCGCTCCTTGTAACCCTCGGAGACGAGGCTCTGCCCCTCGACGGGCGGGACCGGGCCCAGCTTGAGCACGTCGAGGAGCGTGGGCAGAAAGTCGGCCTGGCAGCCCAGCCGCGTGCTCGTGAACGCCCGGCCGAGCGCCTTCGGGTTGTGCATCAGGAGGAAGATGTGCGTGTCGTCGTCGTACGACTTCTCGCCGTGGATCACGTTCATGGGGTGCAGGTCGCCGAAGGTCTCCCCGTGGTCCGGGACGACGATGAAGAGTGTGTCGTCGGCCACGCCGAGCTTCACGAGCCCGTCCCAGAAGCGGCGCACCTCGGCGTCGGAATAGCGCAGGGCGGCGCGGTAGCGGCTCTTGAGCCCCTCGTTTCCGAAGTCCATCCGGTGAAACGCCTCGTGCTTGGGCGGGATGTTGTACGGATGGTGCGGGAACACGCTGTTGTAGCTCACGTAGAACGGCTTGCCCTCGGCCTTCACGCCCTCGATCCACTTGAGGGCGCGGTCGATCATGATCTCCTCGTCCACGCCCCAGTACGCGCCCGCGCCGGCGCCGCGTTGCTCCGGAGGCACCATGTTCTCGTCCTCGTAGTCGTCGTAGGGCTGGTTCGTAAGGAACGTGTCGAGCGAGTCGAAGAGCGTGTCGGAGCTGGCGAAGAACGCGGTCGTGTAGCCCGCGTCGTGCAGCACCCTCGGCACCGTGGGGATCCTGAGGCCCGAGTACTTGGAGAGGTCGCTCGCCTTGTCGATGAACGGGTACAGGCCGGTGAGCGAGGAGAAGAAGGAGCGCGTGCTGGCCGCCACGTTGGAGTAGTAGTTGCGGAACAGGAGGCTCGTGCGCGCGAGCTCCTTGACGAATGGCGTCGTGTCGTAGCGGTTCGAAGGGTCGAGGGACGTCTCGCGCAGGGGCGACGACTCCATCAGGTACCACACCACGTTGAGCCGGCCCGGGGAAGCCGCGATGGCCGCGCGCACGGCCGCGAGATCGTCGGTCGACGTGGCCTTGCCGAAGACGGGCTTCGAGGCGGGCGCGGCGACCCTGGCGGTCGACATGGCCGCCTCCTCCTCGGCCTCCTCGGCCGAGACCCGCGCGTAGGAAGACGCGAGCTCGAACGGGAACGAGCGTTGCAGTCCGCGCTGATCCGCGGCGCGCACGAGCGCGACCGTGAGCCCGATGTAGGCGAGGCCCGCGAGCGGCGCCCGCAACGGGTGGCGCGCCACGAGCCCGGCCGCGGCCCGCACGAGGCGCGGCCTCAAAGGCAGCCACAGAAGGACCGCGGACGCGAGCGCGAGCGCGAGGTTCGCGGCGAAGGAGGCGTCCATGGAGCCTACGACCGAGCTCCACAGGCCGAGGATGTCGTTGCAGTCCGCGTACAGCGGGTAGTTGAGATGCGAGAAGAATATCTTGTAGAGCAGCTGGTCGAAGGCCAGGAAGATCAGGTAGAGGCCGGCCACGGCGAGACCCACGGGCTTCAAGAAGCGGGATCGGCACGCGAGCCCCACGAGCACGGCGATGAGGGCGCCCACGAGGAGCTCCTCACCCAGGATGAACGGCAAGGAGAACGGCGGGCCGAGCGGACGGAGCGGGAGGTTTCCGGCGCGAGCGAGCGTCACCGTGTTCGAGATGCGGATGGCGAGGTTGAGGACGAGGTGGAGCGCCAGGTAGAGGACCGCGGTCGCGAGCGCTTCTTCGGCGCCCTTTGGCTTTGGTGACGTGTTGCTCGCAGACGGATGGGCCATGGATCGGCCGCGGGACTGGACCCGGCTAGCGGGAAGCGGCGTCCACCGCCTCCTCCCAGGGAATCCCGGCCAGGGTGCCGATGATGATGAGAACGATCACGCGGCCCTCGCGCTCCGCCGCGTTGAGGGTCGCAGCCGCGTCCTTTCCGAACAGCTCGGCGATCAAGCGGTCCTCGTCGGTGAAGAGCCCGCGCGTCTCGTCGAGCATGGCCTCCAGGTTCACGGGCTCGTCCTCGATGGCCGCCCGGATCTGCTGGACCCGGGCGAGGCGTATCCCCCTGTAGCGCTGCTCGAGCCTGGCCATATCCTTGCCCTCAAGCTTGAGGATCCTCGCGAACTTGATCGTGTTGGCGCGTACGTTGCGCTCCTGCTCGACCGGATCCGCGAGATCCTTTCGCACGCCCTGCACGATCTCCTGGCGCTTGCCCAGCCAGTCGTCCTTGAGCGCGTTGCGCGCGACACGGCACAGGGTCTCCTCGACCGTGAGAGGCTTGTCGCCGGGCAGGCCGCTCTTGGCCTGCGCCGCGCCGGCCAGGAGCCGCGCGATGGAGAGCATCACGTTCGAAGCCTGGGGCATTGCCTTGCGCGGCTCGGGCTCCTTGGCCTTGTCCGGACCTGCCGTGGTTCCCTGCGCGACGCCCTGCGAAGGGGGCGGCAAGGCCTTGGCCGGCTCGTCGCCAAGGAGCTTGAAGGCCAGTGCGCCGTTCAGGAGAACGGAGACGCCCGTAAGGACTCCGAGAACAGCGACTGTCCGATCCGTCGTCATGATCGGCGGGAGCCTACCACTTCCGATGGAACGCGGCCAGAGCCAGGATCCCCACCCGTATCGACGCCGCTTTCGCTGGCAGGCTACGAGCAGGACCCCAGGTCGCCCTCGACCTCGGTGACGAGGGCCGTGAAGAGCGTCACCAGGTCCTGGTTGGCCTTGCGCAGGCGCGCGGCCAGGAGGTTCGCGATCTCCCGTGTGACGAGGAGGCCGACGCGCGGGTGCTCGTCCCCGAGCCGGACGAAGTCCTCTGTTGTCATGGCGAAGCACTCGGTGTCCGCCTCGGCCACGACCGTGGCGCTGCGCCGCTCGGGCTCCATGAGCGCGGCCTCGCCGAAGAACGCGTCGTGGCCGTCGTCGAGGAGCACGACCGTGTAGAGCTGCCCGTGGGGCGTGCGCTTCTGGATGCGCACGCGGCCGCGGTGCAACACGTACATCTCGTGGCCCTGGTCGCCCTCCTCGAAGATCACGGAGCCGGCGGCGAACCTGCGCGGCTTCAGGATCGCGAGCAGGAGGTCGAGGACGCCCTGCTCCCGCACGGCCTTCTCGAAGATCCCGAGGCGGGGCAGCCTCTCCTTGAGCGTGATCTCCATCGCGTTCAGCCCTCCTCGGCCGGAATGACGACCGCCATGGAGTTCGCCTGCAGCACGTAAGAACCCTTGGGGTTCAGCCGCGGCATGTTGTTCTCCATCTGCTTGGCCCGCTTCAGGTTGGACACGAGCTTCTCCATGTCCGGCGTGAGCTGCGCCTCCCGGATGGCCTCGGCCTTGCGCTCGTAGTACTTGCCCACGTTCTCGACGAGGCCGACGAGGAGCGCCCCGGGCATGTCCTTCACGAGCTCAACGCGCAGGTCGTCGACGGTGCGTCCCACGAGACCCGCGGGGATGCGGTAGGTGACGAGCCGGTTCATGCCCGGGCTGTCCACGATGGCGTTGACCGTGTTGACGATCCCGATGCTGCCCGCGGACAGGCGCAGGAGGCCCTCGCCGTACCTGCGCGGAAACACGATCTCGTCGACGACCTTGGTGTTCCTGAGATACGGCTCGAACGACGGATCGAGCAGCTCCGCGACCACGTGGCCCTTGCGCACGTACTTGGCGAGCGCCATGGCCGCCATCACGGTCTTCGAGTCGATCTCGGAGTCGCTCGCGGGAGCGGCCGACTCGTCGGCCAGGATCATGATCCCCGCGGCCGCCCCGGGGTTCGCGAGCTTCAGGAACTCGTCGGAGAAGTGGGGCCCCCGCACGAGACGGATGCCGGCCAGGTTGGGGTGCGAGACAACCTCCTCGGCCGTCCCGGCCCGCACGTCGCACACGACGACGATGTCGCGCGCCGTGGCCGCGCCCGTGGCGATGATCTCCTCGAGCATCCGGATCATGTCCTTCTTCCACCCCAGGACGAGCAGGTGGTCGGCGTGGTCTTTTGCGGTGGTCAAGCCTCTCGCCTCCTTGATCTTCCTCGCCGTCAGCGCCGACGTGAGGTTCGCCGTGAACATGGCCACGATCCCCATCGAAAAAAAGAGCAGCACGATGGTGAGCAGGCGCCCGAGCCGGGTCTCGGGCACGATGTCCCCGTAGCCGCACGTGGCGATGGTCACGATCGCCCAGTAGTTCCCCTCGATGAGGAGATCGAGGAGCGACTGTCCCTGCCTCCCGGCCTCGACCACGATCATGATCGCCGAGCCCACGAACATGAGGGCCACGACGAGCACGAAGTAGAAGAAGACGCCCTCGTTGTAGAAGAGCTTCAGGAGGTCGACGAGCCTGCCGAACGAGCCGAGAACCCGATCGAGGACGCGACGCGGGCGGCCGTGGGCCTGGCGCCGGTAGATGGGTCTCGCGGGCGTAAATCCGGTCACGAAAAGTCCTCGCCTCTCGGTGTTGCGCCTTGGGCGCCGCACGAATTCTACGATCGATGCAGGCCATTTGAAATAGCCATGTGCCAAGGCTCGGGGCGTTTGACCGTCTCCTTGAACAGGTTGCGCGACTCTGATTTGATTCACGCAGGAAAGCGCGCACGACAACCGCGCACGGAGGCCTCTTATTCGCCCGACCGGATCCCAGACGACGCTCGCGTTCCTGATCGCGTGGGGCTGGCTTGCGCTCCTCGCCGCGTGCCCAGCAACGCCGCGGTACCCTCTTCGCGGCGGCGAGGTGTCCCTGTGGCGCGTCGGATCGCCGGGCGAGCCCGCGGCCGAGCGCACGCGCGGCAGGGAGGGCGACCTCGTGCTCTCGTCCTTGCCGCTCGACGTGGTCGTCTCGGGCGACACGGACGAATCGCGGCGGCGCATCTCCAAGGGCTCGGTGGTGGGCGCGGCCGTGGGCGACGCGGTCGGGAGCGAGATCCGAGAGCTCGGCCGGGTGGTGGTCGCGGACGGCGCGGAGGTCGCCTTCGAGGTGACGCGGGTGACCCCAACCTGGCGGGCGGGCCGGCCGGCCGTGCGCGTCGACGAGGAGTCCGAAGATGGGAACCTCGTCGCGGTGACCTACGTGGACCTGGTGCCGGGCAAGCCCTGGGCGACGCTCACGACCACGGTGACCAACCGCGGCCGGACGATTGCAAAGGCCGTCAGGCTCGGTGACCGCGTGCTGTGGCCGGGCGAGGCGACCTTCACGCCCGGGCCGGGTTTCGTGTACGCCCCGGCACGCAGGGAGGTCCGGTGGATCGCGCGCAGGGGCAAGGCGCTCTCGTACGCCCTCGCCTTTCCCGAGGGGCCCATGACCGCGGACTTCAGCTTCGAGCCGCACGGTCCGTGGGATCAGGTGGCGCTCGGCGGACCTTCGGATCTCGCGCCGCGTGCGTCCCGCACCTCCCGCAGGGTCCTCGTCGCGGTGCCGGGCGGGCTCGAGCGGGCCGCGGAAGCCGCCTGGGCCGCCATCGGCGTGCGCACGTCGCGGATCGACGGCCGGCTCAAGCCCGCGCCGTCGTGGGCCACGGTCGAGGCGTTCGATCCAGAGGGCGGCAAGGTGCTCGCCGTTTCAGCCGACGCGGACGGTTCCTTCGCCATGGCCCTGCCCTTCGGCCGCTACAGGCTCCTCGCGCGCGCGCCGGGCGGCGTCGACACGACGACAGTCAGCATGGTCCTCGGGCGCCCTCCGCTCGCGGTCGAGATGTTCCCGCCGCTCCCGGGCCGCCTGCGCTTCCGGGTCACGGAGGACGGCGGCGGGCTCGTTCCGGCGAGGCTCGTGGTGCGCGGCGTCCCGCCCACGCCCGATCCGGTGTTCGGCCCGGAGCACACGGCCGGCGGGGCGGGCAACCTCATCTATACGCTCGACGGGGAGGGCGAGCGCGAGATCCCGCCCGGGCGCTACCGCGTCACGGCCACGCACGGCGTGGAGTACGGGCTCTTCGGGCGCGAGGTCGAGGTCGAGGAGGGCATGGGCGCCACGGTGCGCGCGTCCTTGCGCCACGAGGTGGACACGCCCGGCTGGATCTCGGCCGACTTCCACCTGCACGCCTCGCCGAGCAACGATTCCAGCGTCCCGCTCGACGATCGCATCGTGTCGCTCGCTGCGGAGAACGTGGAGTTCGCCGTGGCCACCGACCACAACGTGATCACCGACTACGCGCCCGCCATCGCCGCCCTTCGCGCCGGCACCCTGCTCACCTGCGCGCGCGGCGTGGAGGTGACGACCTGGAACCCGCCCATCGGGCACTTCAACTCGTGGCCCCACCCTGCGGGCGCGCAGGCGCCGCCCTTCACGCGCATGACCCCGGCCGAGCTGTTCGCGCTCTTGCGCGAGCGGGCCCCGGGCGCGGTGATCCAGGTCAACCACCCTCGCATGGGCCACATGATCGGCTACTTCAACGTGGCGAGGCTCAACCCCGCGACCGGCGTGGCGAGGAGCGCGGGATACTCGCCGGACTTCGACGCCCTCGAGGTGGTGAACGGCATGGAGCTCTCGGCGCAGGACCGCATCGACGGCAACCTGGCGGAGTGGTTCGCGCTCCTCAACCTGGGCCACCGCTACGCGCCCACGGGCAACTCCGACTCGCACCGGCTCTCCCACCAGATTGTCGGGTATCCGCGGACGTACGTGCGCGTGGCCGATGACAGGCCAGAGGCGGTCACGCCGGAGCAGCTGGCCGAGGCGGTGCGCGCCGGGCGCACCATGGTCACCACCGGCCCGTTCATCCGGCTTTCGGTCGGCGGAGGCGGCCCCGGTGATCTGGTGCACGCCCGAAGCGGCGCAGTCGACGTGCGGATCGAGGTGGACGCCGCGGACTTCGTCGACGTGAAGAAGGTGGAGCTCTTCGTGAACGGCGTGCAGACCGCCGAAGCCACGGCCTCGTCCGCCCCCGGCGCGGTGCGGCGCGCGATCCTCTCGCTCAAGCTCGTGCTGCCCCGCGACGCGTGGATCGCGGCCGTCGTGCGCGGCGAAAAGGCGCTCACCGAGGTGCTTCCCGGCACGACCGCGCGGCCCTTTGCCTTCACGAGCCCGGTGTTCGTCGACGTGGACGGGGACGGCGCGTTTTCCGCGTCGACGAGCTCGACGACACATTCCGAGAGCATCATCGACGCCTCCGCGGACGGGTCTTTTTAGGAAAAACCTCGAAAAAAGAGGCTCACGTGCATTTTTTCCGCTTCCAAACGCGAGAAAAGTACTATGCTGAGGTCCAGAAACAGGCCGTTTCGGCCACTTCAGGCCCCAGGGGGCGCTGGTCCCTGACGGAGGAGAAAAAAATGGCAAACCCGACCAAACCGATGACCAAGAGCCAAGTTGTGACCCACTTCGCCGAGAGGTTCGAGCTGCCGAAGAAGACGGCGGCCGCGATCCTCGACGAGCTCGCGGACCTCGCCGTGAACCAGACCAAGAAGGTCGGCGAGTTCACCCTCCCGGGCGTGGGCAAGCTGGTGAAGTCGAAGCGCAAGGCCCGCATCGGCCGCAATCCGGCCACCGGCGAGCAGATCAAGATCCCGGCCAAGACCGTCGTGAAGATGCGCTTGTCCAAGGTCTGCAAGGAGTCCATCGTCCCGAAGGCGTAGGTTCTTTCCCCCCCGAGCCGGCACGTGCCGGCGCTCTCACACATGGCTTGATTCCGAGACGAGACGCAGCGCGCTCTCGATCGCCGCGGCGAGCCCGCGTGCGTCCTCGCCACCTCCCTGCGCCATGTCAGGACGGCCGCCACCTTTGCCTCTGATGCGCGGCAGGATTGAGCGCATGACGTCGCCCATGTGCAGCGAGAGCTCCGCGGAGCGGGCGAACGCCACGACCGCACGGTCCTCCCACACGGCGCCGAGCAGGGCCACCGTGCCGGGCCGGGCAACGACGCGCGACGCCAGCTCGCGAAGGGCCACTGGCGGACGCGGCGGCACGATCTCGGCCACCACCCTGCCCCCGGCGCAGATGCGCGACCTCGAGAGGAGCGCGGCGGCCTCATAACCGGCCACCTCCTTGCGCAGCGACGCCGCCTCGGCCGCAAGCCGTCGCGTCTCCGCGCGAGCCGCCTCGACCCACGCCGGAAGCTCCCACGGGCCCGAGCCGGTCGACGCGCTCAAGGAGACCGTGAGGTCCTCGAGGCGGCGCAGGAGAGCGAGGGTGCGAAGGCCCGCGCGCAACTCCACGCGTGTGGCGCCGCGCACGATCTCGGTCCGCGAAAGCCTGATGAGGCCCACCTGCGAGGTGCGCGCGAGGTGCGTGCCACAGCAGGCCGTGACGTCGAGCCCTTCGATCTCCACCACGCGCAAAGGCTCGCCCTCGCGCACGGCCGCGTCCCTGCGGCAGCGCGGGCGATCGTTTCCGTCGACGACGCGAGAGATCACGGGCCTGTCCACGAAGGCCTCGCGGTTGGCGGCGTCCTCGAGGGCGAGGAGCGCGTCCTTGCCGTCGAGCGCGGGCTCGAGATCCACGGTGGACGCCTCCTCGCCCAGATGGAAACCCACGGTCGCGGCGCCGAAGTCCCTGAGCGCGACGGCCGAGACGATGTGCTGCGCCGTGTGCTGGCAGCTGTGGTCGAGCCTGCGCGCGGCGTCCACCTTGCCCCTGACGACCGCGCCTTCGGGCGGCGCAGCGCCCTCGACCAGGTGCACGACACGCCCTTCGTCGTCGCGGACGTGAACGACCCTCGCGGCGTCGAGGAGGCCCAGATCGCACGGCTGCCCGCCGGACTCGGGGTGGAACGCCGTCCCGTCGAGGACGATCTCGGTTATGCCCTCCCGCGGCGCGGCCGAGATCACGCGGGCGTCGAACTCGAGCTCATCGGGAGCGGACCAATTGAGACGTTCCGTCATGAGGAATGCCATGATCCGCGAGATTGGCCGGTCGCGGCCGCCCTGTCAACGCGCGGCCCAAGGCCTGGTGCTGACGCCGACCGACCGTTGACTTGGGGGCGTGACCGGGCGTGTCATATGAGCGGGCGTCTCAAGACCACGAGAGGGTGAGATGAGCGAACCGAGCGCGATGGCCGAAGCGGCGGCCAGGCACCACGAGAGCCTCTACCGCTTCGCCATGGCCCTTTGCCGCTACGACCGGCAGGAGGCGATGGACGTGCTGCAACTGACGTACGTGGAGGTGCTCGAAGGCAGGGCCGACCTCGCGCACGCCCGCGACGGAAAGGCGTTCCTGCTCGGCGTGGCGCGGCGGATCGCGGCCTCGAGGCGCAGGCGGCGCTCCCTGTTCGGACGCATCATGTCGCTCGGTTCCTTCGGCGAGCCGAAGATCGCCGGGCCGTCCCCGGAGGCGCTCGCCTCGGCCTGTGAGGACGAGGCCCGCGTGCGGCGCGCTCTTTCGGCCCTGCCCGCGCGGCAGCTCGAGGTCGTCACGCTCGTCTTCATGGAGGGGCTGACCGTGGAGCAGGCCGCAACGGCGTTGTCCGTGTCGGTCGGGTCTGCGCGGACGCACTACCACCGGGCCAAGCAGAGCCTGGCCAAGATGCTGGAGGATCACGATGCCGCTCGATGATCAGGATCTGCGCGACAGGCTGCGCAAGGCCGCGAATGGCGGGGCGCCCCGGTTCGACGCGGCGTGGGCCGCGGCCCAGGCGCGCCGGGCGTCTGGAAAGGGTTTGGCCGGCGCGTGGCGCTACGTGCTCGCTCCCATGCTCGCCATAGCGCTCGGAACAGTGACGTGGCTCATCGTCGCAGGTCCCTTGGGCCGCGGATCGGATCGGGCCGCGCTCGGCTCGGCGATCGTGGCCGACGCGGGGGTCGTTGCGCGGAGTATCCGGGCCGACAGTAAGATGGCGTCGCTCAACCCGCTCACGGACGGTCTGCTTGAGGAGATGTCGGAAACGGCGCCGACCGATTTCCTTCTCACAATGGAGATTCCGGCCTGGGATGAGGCCGGAGAAAGGGAAGTGCTATGACGATGCACAGAATGATTGGAGCGTTGGCGCTCGGG
The DNA here is from genome assembly GCA_028713995.1 of Deltaproteobacteria bacterium. Lineage (GTDB taxonomy): Bacteria > Myxococcota_A > Polyangia > JAAYKL01 > JAAYKL01 > JAQTNF01. The sequence goes on from JAQTNF010000104.1 coordinate 12,161, forward strand.
GCGATCCTCGCCGGGGCCGGAACGGCCGCGGCACAGGAGCCCGGCCAGGGACCGGGCATGCGCGACGAGGCGAGACAGGAGATCATGGAGCAGCTCTACCCGATCGGCCTCGTCAAGGCCCACAAGGACGAGCTCAAGCTCACGGACGAACAGGTCGACAAGCTGCGCAAGCTCGTCCGCGACGCGAGGGCCGAGGTGGGCCAGCTCATGCTCGACGTGCAGAAGGAGTCGGAGAAGCTCGTGGACCTCTTGCGCGCGGGGGCGTCCAAGGAGCAGGTCTACGCGCAGCTCGACCGCATCTTCCCCATCGAGAACAAGATCAAGAAGAAGCACCTCGGCCTGCTCATCTGCGTGCGCGACGTGCTCACGACCGAGCAGCGAAAGGCCCTCGACATGTTCAAGAGGAGCGATGCGGATCGCGGCTGGCCCGGCAGGGGCCACGGCAGGATGGGACCGCCGCCCGGCGGCTTCGGTCAGGCTCCCGGAGGTCCCGGCGGTCCTCCGGGTCCGCCGCCCGGCCCCGGCCCAGGACCCGGCCAGGACCTCGACGATTCCTTCTGATCGGCTCGCAGCAAAGCCCCTGGCCTCGCCCCCGCATCCCCGGTATCATTTGCTGCCATGATTTCTCAAAACGGGAAGAGGATCCTCGGGCGCCTGGCGCCGGTCGCTTCGGCAGCGGCCCTGGCATCGCTCGCCGGGGGCCTGTTCGCGTGCTTTCACGCGGGCTCGATCGCGCCGCTGACCCTGGGCGCGGCGGGCGCGTTCGTGGCGGTGCTGCCGCTCGCGGCCCTGCTCGCAGCGTGGCTCGGCACATACTTCCGCGGGTGCGGTGCGCACGGGGTCGGCGAGCGCCTGCGGGCCGCGCTCCTCGGCCGCGATCCCGACGCGACGCCCGGCCCGTTCCTGTTCCTCCTCGAAGCCGCCATCGTGTTCGCCATGGTCTGGCAGGCGGCCCTGTTCTCGACCGCGGCGTTCAAGCGCGCGGATCTGGCCGCCCTGGTCGTGGGTGCGGCCGCGGCCGCGGGGTTCGTGGTCGCGCGGCTCGTCTCTGCCGCGCTCCGGCCTCCACTGCGCCCGTTCGCACGGCGCGCGACGTCCGGCGCTCGCCGCTGGCTTCCGCTCGCATCGAACCTGGCCTCGCTGGTCTGGGCCGCGGGCGTCGTGTGCGCGGCGGCCGGAACCGCGGCGGCCGTCATCTGGAAGGACCTCGTGGCCGCGGACCTCGGCTCGCTGCTCGTCCTTGCGGCCCTGAACGCTTTCTTGTTCGCCCTGTGCTTCGTCGGCCTGTTCCTCGCGCGGCCCGATCGCGGCAAGGCCGCCTCGCGCGCGATCTTTGGGTTGAGCGCCGCCTCGGGCCTCGCCGTGATCCTCGGCCTCGCGGGCGTGCCCCGTGGGATGACCACGTTCGCGGCCGCGAGCGGTGTGCCCGGCGTCGGTCTCGGCCTCGAGCTCACGCGAAAGGTCGCGGGCCCTGTCCTCGACCGCCTCGGCGGCAAAGGCTTGAAGGTCGGGAAGGGCTCGTTCGACAAGCCACCGCCGCGCTTCATCGATCCGTCTCCCCTGTGCCGGGGAGGCGACTGCAACGTGGTGCTGCTGGTGGTGGACTCGTTCCGGGCCGACCGCCTCGTCGCCTACGGCTCGCGCGACGAGATCATGCCGAACCTGGATGCGCTCGCCCGCGAGTCCGTCGTGTTCGACAACGCGTACTCTCCGGGACCCGGAACGATCCTGGCCGTGCCGTGCATGCTGGCCGGGGTGTTCGACTCCGGCCTCAAGATGGATCCCGGCATCAAGGGGCCCCTGCCGGTCTCGCGCGACCAGCGCCTCGTGGAGGAGGATCTCCACGACCGGGGCGTGGTCACCCTGGCCGCGCTCGAGCACAGCTACCTCGATCCTTTGAACCAGGGATGGACCGAGTTCTCGAACCCGTGGTCGCGCACGTTCTACCGCGAGACGACCGCCGCGAGGCAGGCCGACGTCACCATCGAGATGCTGCGCAGGTACCGCGCGAAGCCGCTCTTCCTGTACGCGCACTTCAACGATCCGCACCACAACTACCTCATGCACGAGGGCTTCGACAGGTGGGGCGACGACGACGCGGGGCGCTACGCCTCGGAGCTCGCCTTCACGGACGCCCAACTCGGCCGGATCTTCGAGGTGGTGCGCAAGGAGCTCACGGAACGGCCGACCCTGCTCATCGTCACGGGCGACCACGGCGAGTCGCTCGGCCAGCACGGCATCAAGTACCACAACGGCGGCTTCTACCTTGAGCTCATGCACGTGCCGCTCGTGTTCTCGCACCCGGCCCTGAAAGCGCGGCGCCTCGCCCAGCCGGTCTCCCTGCTCGATCTCGCGCCCACGTTTCGCAACGTGTTCGGGCTCCCGCCGGATCCGGCGCAGGTGGGCACCTCGCTCCTTCCCGACGTCCTCACGGGCTCGCAGCTCAAGGACCGCACCATCTACCACCAGGCCCTCTACGACCAGGGCGGCCGCTACTACAACCTGGTGGGCATCACGCGAGGGGCATGGCGCCTGTTCCACGACATGCGCCGCCGCACCTACGAGCTGTACGACGTCGCCGCGGATCCGCGCGAGGAGCGCAACCTGGCCGACGAGTCGAACCCGCGCTTCGTCGAGATGAAGGAGAAGCTCGACTCGTGGCTCGCGGCGCTCGGCCTCGACGCCGCGTTCGTGCACCGCCCCTGGGAGGACGCACCGCCCGGCGCGCGGCGGCCCGCGAGATGACCCGCGCGGTCGTTGCGATCGTCGCGCTCACGCTCGCGGCCTGCACACCTGATCCGCCGCCCGTTCCACCCCCGACTCCGAAAGCCCCGGCGGGAGGGACGCGCGTCGTGCTGCTCGGAACCGGCACGCCCGTCCCGGATCCGGATCGCTCGGGCCCCTCCCTGGCGGTGGTCGCGGGCGGCCAGGCGTACCTCGTGGACTTCGGCCCCGGGGTGGTGCGGCGCGCGCAGGCGGCCTTCCTCGCCGGGGTGAAGGAGCTCGAAGCCACGCGGCTCACGCGCGCGTTCGTCACGCACCTGCACAGCGACCACACGGCCGGCTACCCGGACCTCGTGCTCACGCCGGCCACCGTGGGCAGGCGCGCGCCGCTCGAGGTTTACGGACCTTTGGGCATCGAGCTGATGACAAGCCACGTCCTTGCCGCTTGGGCGCGGGACTTGGCCGCGCGGGAGAGGGCGTCCGGCGAGCTCCTGCGCGGCAGCGACCTGGTCGCGGCCCACGACGTGCAGCCGGGTGTCGTGTACCGCGACGCCAACGTGACCGTGAAGGCGTTTGCCGTGGGCCACGGTGCGTGCCCGAACGCCTACGGCTACAGGTTCGAGGCCGCTGACCGCACGGTGGTCGTGTCGGGCGACACGGGCCCGGGCGACGCGGTGGCAACGGCCTGCTCGGGCTGCGACGTGCTCGTGCACGAGGTCTACTCGGCAGCCCGCCTGGCGCTCGGTCCGCCGGGCTGGCGGGCGTACCACGAGAGCTCGCACACATCGACCGTGGAGCTCGCGCGCACGGCCAGGGCGGCCAGACCCAAGCTGCTCGTGCTCACGCACGCGCTCCTGTGGGGCGCGACCGAGGAGGAGCTGCTCGCCGAGGTCCGCGCCGGCTACGACGGCAAGGTGGTGCTCGGCAACGATCTCGACGTGTGGTGAGGAGAGGAGCGAAGATGGCGAAGGGACGCAAGAAACGCGGCGACGAGAGCGCGCCCAAGGCGGGCCCGGGGTTCTCGAACCGGCCGTTCAAGGCGCTCAAAGCCGTGCGGCCCGACGCCGAGCGGAAGCCCGCCCCGACGCCCGTGCCCGCTCCCGTTCCCGCCGCGCCGGATGACGACGAGCGCGCCTTGCTCGCGGCCTTCGCGGGCGCATCTCCGCTTGACAGGCGCGACATCGCCCTGCGCGATCCCGAGGCGCGGCCCATCCCGGCCGCCGCGGACGACGCGGCCGCGGTCATGCGCCAGCTCGACGACCTCGTGCGCGGGGACGTGGCCTTCGATTTCGCGGACACCGAGGAGTACATCGAGGCAAAGGTGGCAGGGCTCGACCGGAACGTGGTGCGCAAGCTCCGCCGCGGGGAGTTCTCGGTGCAGGCCCACCTCGACCTGCACGGGCTCACGCGCGACGAGGCGCGCGAAAAGGTCGACGCGTTCATCCGCGGGATGCACGCGGAGGGCAAGCGCTGCGTGCTCATCGTGCACGGCCGCGGGCTTCGCTCCAAGGACAACGTCCCGGTGCTCAAGACCAAGCTCGCCGCGTGGTTGACGCGCGGCGCCATGGGCCGGCGCGTGCTGGCCTACGCCTCGGCGAGGCCGAGCGACGGCGGCACGGGCGCGGTGTACGTGCTCCTGCGGGGGTGACATGACAGTGGCCGGGATACGCGGTAGACTGCTTTCAAGATCGAGACATCGAGATGAAAGCACGATGTGCTTTATAGGAGAGGTGTTTATGGAGATGCGACATTATACGGTCATCCTCGAGAAGGAGGCGGATGGCGGGTATCACGCCTTCTGTCCGACGCTGAAAGGCTGCCACACGCAGGGGGAAACCATCGACGAGACCCTCGTCAATATCCAAGAGGCGGTTGCCCTGTACCTCGAGGACCTGAAGGCCTCGGGAGAGACCGTGCCGATCGAAGACATCATCATCAAGCCCATCGAGGTGGCCGCTTGAGCCAGAAGCTCCCGGTCGTCACGTGCCGAGAGCTTGTCCGTGTCGCAGAACGCATCGGCTTCGCGTTGCGCCGCCAGAAAGGGAGCCACGCGATCTACTCCCGAGCCTCGGACAACCTGCGCGTGGTCATTCCCATGCATCCCGGGAGGGACATCAAGCTCAAGACCCTGGTGGGCATCATCGAGGACATGGGATTGACCCCCGATACCTTCCGCGAGTTGCTGTAGCCTGTCCCTCCCCTGCCGATCACGCGCGGCGCCATGGGCCGGCGCGTGCTGGCCTACGCCTCGGCGAGGCCGAGCGACGGCGGCACGGGCGGCGGTGTACGCGCTTTTGCGGGGGTGACGGCTACTTGTGGACGATCACACGGGTGCCTGGGTTCTGCCGCGTGGCCACGATCCCGTGCAGACCAGCGGGCAGCGTCGGTCCCGCCCAGAAGAAGAGCCTGCGCGCGTCCGCGGGCGCCAGGTTGACGCACCCGTGCGAGTGGACCCGGCCGAACTTGTCGTGCCAGAACGCCGCGTGCAGCGCGATGCTGTCCTTGAAGAACATGGTCCAAGGAACGTCCTCGATCGAGTAGGCCTCGGCGCCGGCGGCCGTGTCGTCCATGGTCACGGTCACGTGCTTGGCGTAGATGGAGAAGCTGCCCTCGGGTGTTTCGAACCCGGGCCGTCCGGAGGAGACCACCGTGGCGAACACCGGCATTGCGCCCTCGTAGGCCACCAGGGTCTGCTCGGTCAGGTTCACGTCGATCCAGCGCTCCTTCGGCTTGAGCCCGGCGGGAGCCGGGACCGGCGCGGCCACGGCGACGGTCCTGCGCGGGAGGAAGACCCCGGGTCCGATTGCGGCGATGAGCTTGTCGCCGCGGCGCTCCTCGCCCAGGAACGGGAATTCGGCCAGGCGCGCCACGGTCTCCCCGGTCTTGAGGGCGGCCGACGCGCCGCGCGCGAGGAGCGACTTGACGCCGCTCGCCGCCATGAATGCGCGGGGCAGGGGATGCGCGGCGTCCACGAGCCTGCTCTCGAAGGCGGACGGCTTGGCAGGGGCGAGCCGTCCCGAGGGCACGAACCGTCCCCGCAGCGTGCGCTGGTAGGTGGTTCCGTCGTCGGCCGCGACCT
>JAQTNF010000105.1 GCA_028713995.1 Deltaproteobacteria bacterium
CCCCGAGGACTGGTTGCCCTGGAACTATCACCTCGCCCTCGCCGAGCTCGACGCGATCGCCGCAACCCACGACTGACCGCGTTCGTGTCGACTTTTGCGAGGCGCGACATGCCTGCCGAAAACTCACGTTGCGTTCGCACCGGATCGTGACCGGCGCCCCCCCCGTGGTCGCCTCGGGGATCGGCGCCACCGCGTCAGATGTGCTGCTCGACGAAGCGGGTGATGCGCGAGAACAGATCGATGCGCGCGTTGCCGCCGTCGATGGAGTGGCTCTTCCCGGGATAGAACATGACGTCGAAGGTCTTGCGCTCCTCGATGAGCGCGTCCACGAGCTTCGCCGAGTTCACGAAGTGCACGTTGTCGTCGGAAAGCCCGTGCACGAGCAGGAGCGGCACGTCGAGCTTGTCCACGGAGCCGAGCACGGACGCGGCGGCGTAGCCCTCGGGGTTGTCCTCGGGGCGCTGCATGTAGCGCTCGGTGTAGGCCGAGTCGTACTGCCGCCAGTCCGTGACCGGCGCCACGGCCACGCCCGCGCGGAACACGCCCGGGGCCTTGAGGAGCGCGTTCAGCACCATGGTCCCGCCGTAGGACCAGCCGAAGATCGCGAGACGGTCCGGATCCGTGTAGGGCTGGGCCTTCAGGTACTTGACCCCGGCGAGCTGATCCTCGAGCTCCAGCTGGCCGAGGTTGCGGTGGATCGCGGTCTCGAACTCGCGGCCCCGCCCGCAGCTGCCGCGGCCGTCCACGCTCCACACCAGGATGCCACGGCTCGCGAGCAGGTTGCGCCACGGCTGGAGCTTGGGACGGAACGCGTTCTTGACCACCTGCGAGCGCGGGCCGCCGTACACGTAGACGAGCACCGGGTAGCGCACGGACGGGTCGAGCGCCTCGGGGCGCGTCAGCATGGCCTCAAGGGTCTCGTTGTTCGCGCCGTCGATGGGGAAGATGTCGGTCACGGTCTGCGGGGCGAAGTACGAGCCCAGGTCGGTCGAGTCGACGAGGGCCACGGCCGCCCCCTTCGCCTCGTGGATCTCCGCGCGCGGCGGCTCCACGAGGGACGAGCGCGTGTCCACGTAGGACGCGCCGTCGGGCGAGAACAGCACCTCGTGCGTGCCGGGCTCGATTGAGACGGGCTCCGGGTCGCCGCCCGCGAGCGGCACGCGGTAGAGCCGGTATTCCGAGGTAGCGTCCTTGTTGGCCGTGAAGAAGACCGCGCCGGCCTTGTCGTCGACCGCGTCGATCGAGGTGACCACCCAGCGGCCGGTCGTGAGCCGCCCCCTGCGCGAGCCGTCCATGCCGATCCGGTAGATGTGCGCGAAGCCGTCGCTCTCGGAGAGCCACAAAAGCTCCTCGCCCGCTCCCACGAAGCGCGGCGCGCCGAGCAGGTTCAGGAACCTGGGATCCCGCTCCTCGAGCACCTGCGCGCACGTCCCCTTCCCGGTCTCGCAGGCGAGCAGCTCGAGCACGGTCTGGAGCCGGTCCATGCGCGTGACGAGCAGCCGCTTCGAGTCCGGGTGCCACGCGACCCGGGGCACGTAGGTGTCCGCGTCGCTCGAAGTGTCGAGCCACGCGAGCCGGACGCCGCCGTCCCCGAGCTCGGCCACACCCACGCGCACGACCGGATTGGGCTCGCCCGGCCGGGGATAGGCCTGGCGCCGGATCCCGCCCTCGGGGTCGGTCACGATTGCCGACCGCGTCACCTTGGACTCGTCGGTCTCGTACAGCCACAGCCTTCGGCCGTCCGGCGACCAGCCGAAGCCGACCTTCACGTCGAACTCCTCGCCGTAGAGCCAGGTCACCTCCCCGTGCGTGCGATCCTCGGAGCCGCCCTCGGTGACGCGCGTCTCCTTGCCGGTGCCGAGGTCGCGCACGAAGAGGTCGTGCTCGCGCACGAACGCCACCTTGGCCCCGTCCGGAGAAGCCTGCGGCGCGTCCTCCTTCGCCGCGGTCTCGGTGAGGCGCTTCACCGAGCCCGCCAGATCCACGACGTGGAGGTCCCCCAGCGCCGCAAACACGAGACGCGCGGAGCCGGCCCACGAGTACGAATCCACGGACAGGGCGGCGTCGGCCACGAGCGGGCGCTCCCTGTGGCCCTTCATCTCGTGGAGCCACAGCTCCGAGGCGGTCTTCCCTTCCGGGGAGCGGGACGTGCGCAGGTACGCGACAACCTGCCCGTCCGGCGACCAGGTCATGGACGAAGGAAGCTGGCCCGTGGGCGGCGGGTCGGAGAAGATGCGCGTCACGGCCGGATCCACGCCCACCTCGTAGGGTTGGCGCTCGGTCTTGACCGGGGACGGCTGGGCCGTGGGCCGCGGCGGCTCGGCCCCGCAGGCGGTGACACCGAGCACCATGGCACAAGCCAGGATATGAGCCTTGCGTGTCGTCATGGGCAAGGAGAGTAGTGGATGCGGCCCCGGCGAGAAAGGGGAAATAAAGGTGGAGCTGAAGGGACTCGAACCCTCGACCTCTGCGTTGCGAACGCAGCGCTCTCCCAGTTGAGCTACAGCCCCGTGTTGTCAAAGCCCCGTCCCGGGCGGACGGATGAGGCATTATATGCGGCAAGAGGCGGGGCACAAGGGGTTTCGGCGGTTTGGCTTCGGTCGTGTTGCGCCATCGTTTTTGGGGGGTACAGAAAATACCGAGGCGCCCGTCGGCGCACGCAACAAGAAGGAGGCTCCATGAAGACGATGAGCACGAGGATCCTGATGCTGCTTTCGTGCGCCCTGTCCCTCCCGCTCGCGGGCGCCGCGGGGTGCGACACCGGCGGCGGGGACGACGACGAGGGGGACGAGGGGGCGACCATGAGGCCGGGCGACGCCTGCTTGAGCTGCCACGGCCCCAGCGCCGAGGAGGCCGCGTTCACGGTCGCGGGAACCGTGTTCAACGACGTCGACGGGACCGCCGGCGTGGACGGCGCCACGGTCACCCTCGTGGACGCGGACGGCGCCAAGGTGAAGCTCTCCACCAACTCCGCCGGCAACTTCTATACGGGCAAGGCGCTCTCCTTCCCGGTCGACGTGACCATCTCCAAGGGCGGGGACACGGTCGAGATGACCGCGGCCGGCAACGGCGACTGCAACTCCTGCCACGGGGACGGCAACGCCGTGCACCTTCCCTAAGATTCCTTGAGGGGTGGCCTGATCCCCCATCGAGAGAGATGAAGAAGACCCGTTGGCCCTGACGAATTGGGGGCCTCCCCGGGGTGGTTTCGCCCGGGCCGTATCGCGTGTAGGATCGGGCCAATGCCCTTCCTCGCGCACCACGAAGTCAAGCTGCACTACGCCATCTCGGGCAGCGGGCCGCCGCTTCTGCTCCTTGCGGGCACGTCGCTCGACACGCGCGTGTGGGACCGCGTGGCCAAGGATCTCTCGCAATCGCTCACGCTCGTGGCCATGGACCTGCGCGGGTCCGGCCTCTCCGACGCGCCTCGCGGGCCATACGCGATCCGCGGGATGGTCGAGGACGTGCGCGCCCTCGTGGAGCACCTGGGGCTCGGCTCGGTTCCCGTGGCCGGACACTCCATGGGCGGGTTCGTGGCGCTCGCTTACGCCCTCGACGCGTCGCGCGCCGTGAGCGGGCTCGCGCTGATCTCGACTGCGGCCAGCGGCAACCCCGGGGTCCTGGGCGCGGATCCCGCGATCTTCGAAGCGTTCGCGCGCCGTGGTCCCGCGGAAGAGGTGCTGCGCGAGAGCCTGCTCGCGTGCCTGGGCCGCACGTTCAAGGCCGCACACGGTGACGAAGCCGAGGCGTTCGTGGCCGAGCGGATCGAGCGTCCCCCGCGCGGCGCTGGGCTGGCGGGACAGATGGCTGCGGCCGCGGGCTTCGACGCGCGACAGAAGCTCGCCGGCATCAAATGCCCCACGCTGGTCGTGCACGGCGACGAGGACGAGGTGATTCCCCTCGCGCGCGCCGAGGAGCTGGCCCGAGGCATCCCGGGCTCCGTGCTGCACGTCCTTGCGGGTGTGGGCCACATGCCCCAGCTCGAGGCGCCCCGCGAGATCGCGAGGTTGCTCGTGGGTTTTTTCGACGCGAGGAGGGCGGCATGAAGGGGGGAAGGGGTCAATACCCACCAGATGACACTTGCGAAGCGGCGCGGACTCCTTATCCGCCCTAGAGGCGCGCCGCCACGACCGCGAGCTCGGCCGGGGTGCGGGCGACGTTCGAGATTCGCACCGCATCCACGAGCCCCGCGAGCTGCTCGCCGCGCGCGGTGTTCGTGTCGTCGCGGAAGAAGATGGCGCTCGTGGGAGGGGCCGTGAACGACGCCGCGGTGCTGCCGAGGTAAACGCCCTGGAGATAGACGTCGATGTTCGAAGCGTCCGTGGAGATGAGCGCGAAGTACAGACCGGCGCCGTCAAAGATCCCGGGGTTGGTGATCTCGGTCTCGGGGTAGGCGACGAACCCGCCGTTGTAAATGTACCAGCCGTCGTCCGCGGCATCGTCGACGCCGAAGAGCTTCTGGTAATCCGACACGGAGTCCGGCGTGAGGATCATCTCGATCGTGTAAGGGTGCACGAGCAAGGAGGCGTAGGCGCTCCAGTCGAAGCCCTGCGGGTCCGCTCCCGTGAGCCGCAGGCGATGACCGAGGGGCGTATCCTCGAAGGTGCCGCCGAGGAAGGTGGCGTCACGGCCGTTGCCGCTCGAGTCGAGGGTGTCTCCATCGAGCTCGAACACGGCGAGCGTGTGGTCGTCCACGTCGAAAAACACGTCCCCGGGCAGACCGCCATCGCTTCCGGAATCGCCCGCGTCCGGACCGGCGTCCACGGCTGCGTCGCCGCCGTCCGCGGCGGCATCTTCGGTGTCCGTGTCGCCGTCCGTGTCCGTGTCGGAGTCGGTGTCGGAGTCCGCGTCCGTGTCGCCGTCCGTGTCCGTGTCGGAGTCGGTGTCGGAATCCGTGTCCGCGCCGGAGTCGGCGCCGGCATCCGTGCCGGAATCGGTCCCGCCGTCACTTCCGTCGTCGCCTCCGCCGTCCGAGCCGCATCCCGACATCGCCCAGCCGACCGCCAGACAGAGAGCCAGCAGGGTCACACGATCCATTCTCGTCTTCATGGCGCACCTCCGTTGGGCCGTAAGGATACTTCGGAAGTGAGCACGCGCCAGGAGGATCGACCGCAAAAGTCTCCAGGCCCAAAGCTGGCCGCGTCGTTTTTCAGAAACTTTTCCCCCAGATCGGCCGATGAGCCCTCCCACGGAGGCTTCGCGCGAGGCCTCGGAAGGAGGCGTCATGGAACGCGAGGCAAGGCTCGAGGAGCGGCTCGAACGGTGGTTCGGGCTCAAGATGTTCAGGAAAGGGCAGGAGCAGGTCGTGCGCGACGTGCTCGCGGGAAGGCACACCCTGGCGGTCATGCCCACGGGGTTCGGCAAGAGCCTGTGCTACCAGCTCCCGGCGCTCATGCTGCGAGGCGCGACCGTGGTCGTCTCGCCGCTCATCGCGCTCATGAAGGATCAGGTGGATGGTCTTCGCGCGCGCGGCCTGCCCGCGGCCATGGTCACCTCGGCGCAGGCGCCCGAGGAGCGGCGAGCCGTCCTTGCCGCCTTTCGCGCGGGCCGCGTGAGGCTCCTCTACGCCGCGCCCGAGCGGTTCCGCGACGGGCTCTTTCGGGCCGCGCTCAAAGAGACGCGGCTTGCGCTCCTCGCCGTGGACGAGGCGCACTGCGTGAGCGCCTGGGGCCACGACTTCCGCCCCGACTACCTGGCGCTCGCCAGCGCCGCCGCCGAGCTCGGCTTCGCGTCCGTCGCCGCGTTCACGGCCACGGCCACGCCCGAGGTGCGAGGCGACATCGCGGACAAGCTCGGCCTGCGCTCGCCCGCGGTGCACGTGGCCGGCTTCGCGCGCCCCAACCTGCGTCTCTCGGTCGCGCCCATCAGGCGCATGCCGCAAAAGGAGCGGCGCATAGAGGCCCTGCTCGCGGGCACGGACCGGCCGGGCATCGTGTACGTGTCCACGCGCGGGCACGCGCAGGAGGTGGCCGCGCGCCTCGCCGCGAACGGGCACACGGCCGGCGCGTACCACGGCGGCATGCAGAACGAGGAGCGCCGCACGAACCACGAGCGCTTCATGTCCGGGAGCTTTCGCGTGATGGTCGCCACGAGCGCGTTCGGCATGGGCGTCGACAAGCCGGACATCGGCTTCGTGGCGCATTACGACGTCCCCGGTTCCATCGAGGCCTATTACCAGGAAGCCGGCCGCGCGGGCCGCGACGGCTCGAAGGCCGAGTGCGTGCTGCTCTTCACCTACGCGGACGTGGCGATCCAGGAGCGTCTCATCACCCACCCGCGCAGGCGCGACGACGGCCGCCCCTTGCCCGATCCGCAGGCGCTCCTCGCCCGCCGCAGGCTCGATCTTTCGCGCTTGAGAAGCATGGTGTCCTACGCCTACGGCCGCGGCTGCCGCCACAGGTTCATCCTGCGTCACTTCGGCGATCCGGAGCTGCCTGGTCCGGGTCCCTGCGGCGCGTGCGACGCGTGCGAAGGACCGTGACCGGCCTCGAAGAGCATGTAGATGCAGTACGTGATGGCCCACGCACCCACCACGTCGATGGTGTAGTGCAGGTGCGCGAGGAACACGATCGCCACGACGAGCGCATGCGCGGCGAGGGCGAGCGGCCCGAGCACGCGATCCTTGCGGCAGTAGAGCCACAGGAGGAACGTGGACGACGCGTGCCCCGAGAAGAAGAGGTCCTTGGTGAGGTAGGCGTGCGGCGCGTCCGTGAGGAGCGCCGAGACCGGGTTCACGATGGCGAGCCAGGCGGCAAAGAGCGTGGAAACGGGGAGCCCCGCGTTGAGGTCCGGCCCCCACGTGGGCCCCAGACCCGTGAGCGGAATGCAAAGGCCACGCAGCAGGCTCAAGACGCCGCCCACCCACAGGAAACGCACGAAAATGTCCCGGTCGCGCCGCCACAGGGCGATGGCGAGGGGCGCGTACGCGGCGAGCCAGAGCTGGTAGTTGTGGGCCGCGATCCACTGGACGTGCGGGACGATGTCGAGAACCAGGTCGTGGAGCGCCGGGGCGGGCCTCGCCTCGTTCCACAGGGCGAGCGCCACCATGACCGCATGGCACGCATAGCGCCACAGGAGGGCCGCGATCACGGACCCGGCGATCCGCGCGCGGATGCTTTCCCATCGCGCGCCCTTCATGCCGGCGCCCCCGCGGTCGGCAGCGGGCCCGGGTCCTGGCTGGCGCGGATCGCCTCCTCGATCGGCTCCTCGTCCACGATGGCGATGCGCGAAAAGTCCGCACCGATCACCACCGGGATGACGGTCTTGTTGCGGCCGGCGTGCTCGCGCATGCCGAAGTAACGGTCGGCCGGGTTGGAGAGGCGCAGGATGACGATGAAGAAACGGAGCATCTGGCGCCGCATCAAGGAGAGCGACTTGTCGATGATGATCTCCTCCTCGCCGACCTGGACCGTCCACCGGCTCTCGTTGATCTTGATGAGCCCGGCCCGCTTGAGGGATTTGAGGAGCGTCGGCACGTGCGGCGTCTGCATGTAGCCGTACTGGGCGTTGACCGAGACGATGTTGGCGCCGAGCGGAATGACCTTGTACCGCTCCGAGGCGGGGACGCTCGGGCGGTTCATCTGCAGCACGTTCAGGAGGATGACGTGCTTGGGCATGGCGCCGTTGCGCCGGATGTACACGCGCAGCCCGATGGGGCAGGGATCCTCGGGCGCACAGATCGCGCGCGACGACAGGAACACGACCGCGCGCTCGACCTGCGCCACCTCGCGCCTGCCGTATTTGATGCGCAGGTTCGGGCTTTCCATGAGCGCCTGCTTGAGCTCGATGTAGTGGTGCATGGGGATGCGCGCGAAGTCGAGGTACGCCCTGGCCAGCACGCCTCTGCCCCACTGCCAGGTCTTCATGACCCCGAAGAGCGCCGCCGCGATGAGAATGGGCACGAAGCCGCCGTTCGCGATCTTGAGCGTGTTGGCGCCGAAGAACGACAGATCGACGACCAGAAAGACGGCGCAGACCGGGCCGACCAAGTACCACCGCCAGCCCCAACCGCGCGCCACGAAGTAGAAGATGAACGAGGTGATGGCCATGGTGCCCGTGACCGCGACGCCGTACGCGGCGGCGAGCCCGTTCGAGGTGCCGAAGACCAGCGTCAGGACGGCGCACCCCGCGAAGAGCAGCCAGTTGACCATGGGCATGTAGATCCGGCCCTGGATCTCGGCCGACGTGAAGATGATCCGCAGGCGCGGGAAGAAGCCCAGCGCGATGGCCTGCCGCGTCAGGCTGAACGCGCCCGAGATGACCGCCTGCGAGGCGATGACCGCGGCCAAGGTGGCGAGCGCGATGACCGCGTAGAGCAGCTCGTTCTGTGGGAAGAGCGCGTAGAACAGGTGGTGGTTGGGCACGGGCGCGGGATCGAGCAGGCGCGCGCCCTGGCCGAAGTAGTTGAGCAGCAGGGCCGGGTACACGAGGGAGAACCAGCTCACCCGGATGGCCCTCGACCCGAAGTGGCCCAGGTCGGCGAAGAGCGCCTCCACGCCCGTGATGGCGAGCACCACCGCCCCGAGCACGAACAGGGAGCGCATGCCCATGCGCGTGAGGAACGCCGCGGCGTGGACCGGATTCACGGCCTCGAGCACCTGCGGATATCTCACGATCCACACGAGCCCGGCGACTCCGATGGTCGCGAACCACGCCACCATGATCGGCCCGAACGCCTTGCCCACTCGGCCCGTGCCGCGGCTCTGGAACCAGAACAGGAGAAAGAGCGTGGCGAACGTGATCGGGACCACGGCCTTCTTGAGCGCCGGGGTGGCGACGCCGAGGCCCTCGTAGGCCGACAGCACCGAGATGACCGGCGTGATGACCCCCTCGCCGTACAGGCACGCGGCGCCCACCATGACCGCGGTCGTGATGATCCACAGCTTGCGGGTCGGCTTTCCCTTCGGCTCCTGCCGGTTGCGGATGATGCCGAGCAGGGCGAACACGCCGCCCTCTCCGTTCAGGTCGGCGCGCAGCACGAGCAGCACGTACTTGACGCACACGATGAGCGTCAGCGTCCAGAACACGAGCGACAGGGCGCCGAGCACGTTGGGCAGGGTGCGGTCGAGGTGGTGGGTGCCGAAGAAGGTCTGCTTGAGCGTGTAGAGCGGGCTCGTGCCGATGTCGCCGTAAACGACCCCCAGCGCGCCGACGCACAGGGCGACAAGGCCGGTCTTCTTCCTCACTTCCACGAGACTCCGCCTTCCGCTTGTCCGCGATGTCTCAAGCCGCCCCGCAGGACAGCCCCAGCACGATGGAGCAGTACTTGTCGTCCGCCGAGGACGCCCGCGACAGGAGGATGACCGGCACCGCGCCGCCCACCACACAGCCGCCGACCCGGGTCCGAGGCGCGAAGAAGATGAGGGCCTTGCCCATGAGGTTCCCGGCGACCACGTCCGGACAGATGAGCACGTCGGCGCGCCCCGCCACCTCGCCGCCTTGCCCCTTCACGCGAGCGGCCTCGGGGTCGAGCGCGGCGAGCAGGTCGAGCGGGCCGTCCACGATGCCCTGGCCCTCGAGCGCGCCGCCCGGTCCGTTGGCGGCCTTGAGCCGGGCCGCGTCCACCGAGACCGGGATCTTCTCGTCCACGTCCTCGGTCGACGACAGGATGGCGACCCTCGGCGAGGCAAAGCCCAGCGCGCGCATGGCCTCCACCGCGTTGCGCACGATCTCGACGCGCTGCTCGTACGTGGGATACGGCACCATGGCGCCGTCGCTGAACAGGGCTGGCCGCCCGAGCTTCTCGTTCTCGAACAACGTGACGTGCGTGAGCAGGCGCCCCTCCCGGCGCAGCCCGTGCCGCAGGCCGAGGCGCATCAGCTCGGGCGTGGTGATGCGTCCCTTCATGAGCGCGCTCACGCTCTTCTTGCGCACGAGCTCCATGGCGCGTTCGGCCGCGTCCTTCGCGTCCGGGACGTGCTCCACCTCGCATCCGTCGAGCGTGAGGCCGTCCGCGGCAACGATCGCCTCGATGCGCGCGCGATCGCCGATGAGCACCGGGGACGCGATGCCCTCGCGGCGCGCCCGGAGCACGCCCTTGAGCACGTTCTCCTCGTCCGCCGCCACCACCGCGAGGCGGCGCGCGCCGCGCTCGCGACAGAGCCGGGCCAGATCGGAAAACCCCATGATCTACTTGCGCGCTCCCTCGAACCCGTTGGCGAGGGCTTTCAGGTTGGCCTCGACGACCGCCGGCGCGCTCAAGCGGGTGAGCGCCTCCTTGAGCTCGGCGAACTCGAACGGCATCTCGGGCAGGGCCGACAGATAGCCGATCAGGTAGAGGTTGGCCGTGAGCGGCTTGCCCTCCGCGAGCGCGTGCCTGTCCGCGTCGAAGAAGTGGGCCCTGACGCCCGTGGACTCGAAGTGGGACCGGACCGCCGCGGGCACATGCGAGAGGTCCGGCGCGTTGACGAGGTAGACGCCGCCGGGCTTCAGGAACTCCAGGTTGCGCAGGCCCTCTGTGCGCTCCAGGGCGAGCAGCACGTCCGCGGTGCCCGGGATGACCATCGAGCTCGTCTGATCGCCCATCTTGAAGTGGGAGACAACCGAGCCGCCGCGCTGGCTCATGCCGTGGGTCTCGGCGCCCATGACCTTGAGGCCCTTGGCCATGGCCGCGTCGAAGAAGATCTTGCTCGCGAACAGGATTCCCTGGCCGCCTACGCCGGCGACGAGCATGTTCAAAGGCTTCATGTTGCCTCCTTTTTCCGTTTCTCGATGTACGGCCCCATTTCGATCGCCTCGGCCTCGCCCGAGAGCACCCGGAGCGCGCCTCGCGCGAGCGCCCGCATCTCGTTCCCGCCGGGCAGCAATACGAGCGGGGCGCCGAGCCAGGCGATGCGCGGCGAGAGCTCCTTCACGAAGCGCTCCGAACGCGCCACGCCGCCCGTGATCACGACGGCGTCGATCCGCCCGCGCAAGACCGCCGCCATGGCCGCGGCCTCCTTGGCGATCTGCAGCAGGGTCGCGTCCAGGACGAGCCGCGCCCGCGCGTCGCCCGTGTCGATGCGCGCGTAAATCTCGCGGATGTCGTCCGTGCCGAGGTGCGCCATCCAGCCCCCGTTGCCCACGAGCCGCCTCTCGAGCTCCTCGAAGCCGCGACCGCCCGCGCAGGCGAGGCGCGCGAAGTCCAGCGTGGGCAGGGAGCCGGAGCGCGTGGGAGCCATGGGACCCGAGGCGGACGCGTCGTTGGCGTCGACCTGCCGGCCGAGGCGCGAGGCGGCCACCGTGAACCCGGAGCCCAGGTGAAGGATCACGAGGAAGAGCTCGTCGAGCGGGCGGCCGAGGCGCGAGGCGGCCTCGCGGGCCGCGGCCTTGACGGAGAGCGCGTGCGACAGGGCCCTCCGCGGTATCTCGGGCAGGCCGGTGAGCCGCGCCTCGTCCTCGAGCTCGTCGACGCACACGGGATCGACCACGAACGCCCTGCACCCGGCCGCGTCGGCGAGCGCGCGGGCCATGGGCGCGCCGAGCAGCGACGGGTGGTGCACCATGACGCGACCCTCGCGTATGGCGGCCAGCATGGGCTCGTCGACCGCGAACGTGCCGCTCGGCACCGGCGCGAGCGGTCCGCCGCGACCCGCCACGGCGTCGAGGTGCGCAAGATCGATGCCGCGCTCGGACGCCACCTTGCGCACGGTCGCAAGGCGCCATTCGAGCTCTTCGCCCACGCTCTTGAAGCGGGCCAGCTCCTCGCGCGAATGCCGCACGTCCTCGGACACGACCTCGGCGTCGCCATGGTACAGGGCGATCTTCGTCGAGCTGCCGCCGGGGTTCACGACGAGCACCGCGCGATGGCGCGCGTCACCCATTCTTCCCCTCCACGACCACGATCGCGCCCCGGTTGCACACGAGCGCGCACTCACCGCAATCCGCGCAGATGCGGCGGTCGATGACGGTCCGGAAACGGTTCTCCTTGCCCGGGATCGCCGGCCCCACCGAGAGGGCGGTGCACTCGAAGGTGGTGCGGCACAGGGCGCACCCGTTGCACTCGCCCGTCACGTCGACGCGCACCACGGGGGTGGAGCGCTTCTTCTCGTGGAGCAGGCACGGGTGGCGCGCGATGACCACCGCCACGCGTCCCTCGGGCTCTCGGCAGTGGTCGTGGGCCTCCTGGACGAGCGCCTTCATGCCCTCGATGTCGTACGGATTGTGGACGCGCACGAACCTGCATCCCAGCCCGGCGCAGGCGTCCTCAAGGGGCAGCTTGTTGCCGATCGACCCGTCCGCCTGGCCGCCGAGCGCCAGCGTCGGCTGCATGCCGGTCATGGCGGTCACCAGGTTGTCGAGGATGACGAGCACGTACCTGGCGTCGGAGTACACCGCGCCCGCCAGCGCCGGCAGCCCGCCGTGGTAGAACGTGGAGTCGCCGATGGTGGCCACGATGGGCGGGATCTCGCCTTTGTCGCGCTTGTACGCGTGGTAGAAGCCGGTCGCCATGGAGATGGCGGCGCCCATGTCGAGGCACGTATCGACCGCGTCCAGGTTGAGCCCGAGCGTGTAGCAGCCGATGTCCGAGGTGTAGATGCCCTTCTTCCCGAACGTGCGGCGGATGGCGTAGAACGACGACCGGTGCGGGCAGCCCGGGCACAGGCTCGTGGGGCGCACCGCCAGCTCGAGACCGGCCACGACGTCGCGCGCGTCATTCTGTCCGGCCCACGGCTCGTCGATGACCCCGGTCTTCCCGAGCACCTTCCCGAGCACGTCCATGAGCACGGCGGCGGTCAGCTCGCCCTCGTCCGGCACGGTGCCGTCGCCGCGGCCCATGACCCCCTTGCGCTCCGAGAGTTGCATCTCGATGACCTGATCGGGCTCCTCGACGACGAGGACGCTTTCGTACCTGGCGGCGAACCCCTCGATCATCTTCCTCGGGAACGGGTACGGGGTGCCGATCTTCAGCACCGGCACCTTCTCGAACACGCCGCGGTCGACGAGGATGTCGCGGATGGTGGCGTAGGGCATGCCGCCGGCCACGATGGCCAGGTTCGACTTCGCGCCGCCGTTCTCGACGAAATTCCAGGTATCGTTCGACTCGAACTCGTCCGAGACCGCGCGCAGCTTCTCGTTCAGCTTCTTGTGCAGGAGCAACCGGTAGTGCGGCGTGGCCGCCCAGCGGTGCGGGTCCTTCTGGAAGTCGGCCTTGCGGTCGAGCACGAGCGGCGTGTCGAGGGTCATGCTCTCGCGGCCGTGGCACACGCGCAGGGAGGGGCGCACGATGACCGGCAGCTCGTAGCGCTCGGACAGGTCGAACGCGAACGGCAGCATGCGCCGCGCCTCGTCCGGCGTGGCCGGATCGAGCACCGGGATCTTGGCGAACAGGCCGAACATGCGGGTGTCCTGCTCGGTCTGCGACGAGTGCGGGCCCGGATCGTCCGCGCAGATGATGACGAAGCCGCCCCTCACGCCCGTGTAGGCCGAGCTCATCATGGGGTCGGCGGCCACGTTCAGGCCCACCTGCTTCATGATGACCGCGGTGCGCTTGCCCGTGTACGACGCGGCGAGCGCCTCTTCGAAGGCCACCTTCTCGTTCGCGCTCCACTCGCCGTAGACGTCGATCTTCTCGCTCTTCGCGAACCGGATGAACGCGGGCAGGATCTCGGAGCTCGGGGTGCCGGGGTAGGACATGGCGAGCTGGCATCCGGCCTCGAGCAGGCCGCGCGCCACCGCCTCGTTCCCGAGCAGCACCATCGTCTTCCTGTTGGGATCGGTCATTGGGGGTCCCTCGATTCCGTTGGCGTTTTCCAAACCGCGGTTCACGCGACCGCCCGGCCGCGTTACGAGCTTCGTGCATATAACGCTCGATTCCGGCCGTCAATTGCGCGCGTGGCCGCCCTCGGCTTCGTCCGGCCCGGTCGGACCCGGAAGGAGGCCAAGGCCTTTGCTCAGGGTCTCGAGGTCAAGAGCACGCTGGACATCCGGATGGTCGCCACTGTCACAAATGTGACAGTCTATTCCCGTGGTCTCGATCCGGCGCGAGGTTTCACAAGAGCCGCTTGAGCCACCTGAGGCTTCCCGCGCCCCAGGGCGGGTAGCGCAGCCCGATGTCGGGCCAGAAGGGTTTTTCGAGCACGCTCTTTACGTGGCTGAACGTCTCGAAGCCCGCGCGGCCGCGGTAGGCGCCCATGCCGCTCGCGCCGACGCCGCCGAAGGGCAGATCCGGCACGGCGATGTGCGAGATCGTGTCGTTCACGCACGCGCCCCCGGACGACGTGCGCGCGAGCACGGAGTCGATGGTGCGCCTGTCGCGCGAGAAGACGTACAGGGCGAGCGGCTTCTCCCGGGCATTCACGAAGTCGATCGCCTCGTCCATGTCCGCCACCGGCAGCAAAGGCAGGATGGGGCCGAAGATCTCCTCGGTCATCACGGGCGAGCCCGGCTTCACGCGGCGCAGGATGGTGGGGGCCACGTAGCGCTCCTCCTCGTCGACCTCGCCGCCGAGCGCGACCTCGCCGTCGCCGAGCAGGGCCGCGAGCCGGGCCACGTGCCGCGCGTTGACGATCCTCGCGTAGTTTGGGCTCGTGCGCGGATCCTCGCCGTACATGGCCACCACGGCCTTCCTGAGCTCCGCGACGAGCGCGCCCTCGACCTCTCGGTGCACGAGCACGTAGTCCGGCGCGATGCACGTCTGCCCCGCGTTCCAGAGCTTGCCCCACGCGATGCGGCGCGCCGCCACGGCCAGGTCCGCGTCGCGGTCGACGAGACACGGGCTCTTGCCGCCGAGCTCGAGCGTGACCGGCGTGAGGGTCCTTGCGGCCGCGGCCATCACGGCGCGCGCCGCGGACGCGCCGCCCGTGAAGAGCACGTGGCCCCATTGCTCGGCGAGGAGCGCCGTGGCCGCTTCGACCCCGCCCTCGACCACCTTGAAGCACTCCGCGTCGAGGTACCGGGGCAGGAGCTCCGCCAGGGTCCGGGACGTGGCCGCCGCGATCTCCGACGGCTTGACCGCGACCGCGTTGCCCGCGGCGATGGCGCCCACGAGCGGGGACAGGACGAGCTCAAGCGGGTAGTTCCACGGGGCGATGACGAGCACGACCCCGAGCGGCTCGCGCAGGATGCGGCCCGACGACGGCCACTGTGCCAGGATCGAAGGCGTCCTGCGCGGTCGCGCCCAGCTTTTCAGGTGCCTGAGGACGTGCCGGATCTCCATGCGCACGAGCCCGATCTCGCTCGCGTACGCCTCGAAGGGCGGCTTGCCCAGATCCCGGCGCAGGGCCTCGACGAAATCCCCCTCGCGCTCCTCAAGCATGCGGCTCAAGGCCGAAAGTTGCGTCCGCCGCCACGAAAGGGGCCGCGTCCGGCCCGAGGCGAACGCCTCCTTGAGGTCGGCGACGATCCGCGCCGCGGATTGCGTGTCCATGCATGCCTCCGTTGCGGGCGTCGAAGCCGCCCGAATCCGAATGTGGCCATCCTGCCGCAAAGCTCCTATATTGTCGCCGCCGGCGGTTGTCCCGGCAAGAAACGAGGGAGGATTCCATGCGCAACGGCATCGCGATGATCGCAATCTCGTCCCTGCTCGCGTACGCGGCGTGCTCGAAGCAGGAGACCAAGCCCGCGGACGAGGCGAAGCCCCAGGCGTCGGCGCCCGCGGCCCAGGCCAAGAAGGCGGCCGAGGTGAAGCCCCTCGAACCGCAGCAGGTCAAGAAGCCGATGGTCAAGCTGTCGGCCTCGCACATCCTGTTCGCGTACAAGGGCGCCATGCGCGCCGCCCCGACCGTCACGCGGACCAAGGAGGAGGCCCAGGCGCTCGCCAAGCAGGTCTGCGAGAAGATCAAGGCCGGCGCCGACTTTGCGCAGATGGCCAAGCAGTACTCGGACTGTCCCTCCAAGGAGCGCGGCGGCGATCTCGGGGTCTTTCCCTCGAACGCCATGGCGCCCGAGTTCACCGCGGGCGTGCAGGCCCTCAAGGAAGGCGAGCTTTCGCCCGAGCCCGTGGAGAGCCCCTTCGGCTTCCACGTGGTCAAGCGCCAGCCCGTGGAGGAGATTATCCTGCGCCAGATCATCGTCGCCTACAAGGGCGCTCCCCGCGTCCCGCCGACCGTGACCCGCACCAAGGACGAGGCCAAGAAGCTGGCCGACGAGGCCGCGGTCAAGGTCAGGGCGCCGGGCGCCGATTTCGCCGCGCTCGCGCAGCAGTACTCCGATCACCCGTCCAAGGCCCGCGGCGGCCTGATGCGACCCGTCGGCCGCGGCATGCTGCCCGAGGCCATCGAGAAGCCGGCCTTCGCGCTCAAGGAGAACGAGATCGCGGGCCCCATCGAGACCGAGATGGGCTTCATGATCGTGCAGCGGCTGCCCTCCTACCACGCGCGCCACATCCTGGTCATGCACAAGGACTCGGAGCGCGTGCCGCCCGGGATCACGCGCACCAAGGAGGAGGCGCGCGCGCGCATCAAGGAGGTGGAGGCCAAGGTGAAGCAGCCCGGCGCCGACTTCGCGGCCCTCGCCGTGGAGTACTCCGACTGTCCGTCCAAGGAGCAGGGCGGCGATCTGGGCGTGTTCGGCCCCGGGATGATGGCTCCGCCCTTCGAGAAGGCCTGCGTCGATCTCAAGCCGAACGGGATCTCGGGGATCGTGGAGACCGACTTCGGGTACCACATCATCGAGCGCCTGCCGTAAACTTGCCCTCCTCGCCCCCTTGGGCCGAACATCCCCTCATGAAAGTCTCCTCACGGCTCGCGGTTGTCTGCGCCGCGCTAGCGCTCCTGCCCGCCTCGTGCGGCCCGATCGCCGCTGGCAAGGAGCCGCCCGTCGACTTCGCGTTCACCATGGGAGGGAGGCAGCGGACGCTGGCCGAGCTCCGCGGGCGTCCGGTGGTGCTCGTGCTCATGCGCACGGCCGAAATGTCGAGCCAGGCCTACATGACCGAGGTGACCGCCGCGTTTCGCGCCACGGGCGGCGCGATCCGCTACCTGGTCCTCACCCTCGAACCGGCCGAGGCGCCGCTCGTCGCGCCCTTCGCCGAGTTCATGGGCCTGCCGTTCGAGGTGGGCGTGGCGGAGCGCGCCGTGGCCGAGGGCAGGACCGCGCTCGGCGTCCTCCCGGCGGCGCCGATCACGCTCATCTTCGATTCGTCGGGGCGGGTCTTCGACGCGGCTTCGGGCGTGGTGCGTGCCGAGGAGCTCGGCAGGGCGATCGCGCGGGCCCTGGGGCGCTGAGGGTCAGGGCCCTCTGAGATATTCTTCGTTGTTGACACGAGGCACATCGCGATGTGACGGTTGCGTCATCAACGTCACTAAGGTTGTGCGCGATGGGGAGGTCAGATGTGCGCGATGGGGAGCAAGAGCCAAGCGGAAGCAGCGGGGATGCCGCCGCCATCGATCCACGTGCTCATCGTCGACGACGACGAGCGGGTTCGAAGCAGTCTGACGCGGAATCTCGTGATCAAAAAAGGGATCGACGTTGTCGGCGAGGCAGCAGACGGTGTCGAAGCGATTGCCGCCGCGGTGCGCCTCATGCCCGATGTGGTGCTCATGGACGTAAAGATGCCGCGCATGGGCGGCATCGAGGCGACGCGCGAGATCACCGGACGGCTTCCGTGGGTCAAGGTGCTCGCACTGTCGGGCTTCTTCGACAGCGCGCTCATGAACGGCATGCTCGAGGCCGGCGCCGCCGGGTACCTTTGCAAAACGTGCGGGACCGCGGAGATCGAGGCGGCGATCCGCCACGTGGCCGAAGGCGGATGCTGGCTCGGCGACGAGGCGTCCGCTGTGGTGGTGGCCGAGCGCCGCAGCAACGCGTCGTCGCCATCGCCTTGTGCTTCTATCGGAGGTGAGCCGGCCGTGTGCACCTCGTCCGAGCTGACGCCGCGGGAGCGTAACTGTTTAGCGGCCGTCGCGTCATGAAGCAGCCCATCGGCTGCGGTTTTCGAGAAAAATGGGATTGGATCGGATCGTGAGGTTGATCTCGGGTTCCAATCTTTCTCCCGCCGTGATCTACAAT
>JAQTNF010000106.1 GCA_028713995.1 Deltaproteobacteria bacterium
AGCCCGCTGAGCTCGGTCTCCAAGCCAGCCAAAGACCTCCCGTCTGTCGTAGTCTCCGACTTGATCCCCTTGGCGAAGGCATCGAAGTCCTGCGAAAACTTCGTGTACGACCGGCTCGATGCGACTACCGCCTCTAAAACATTAGTCAGCAAGTCGCGTAGCGCGGATGGGCCGCTGAGTTTCGTATGCTCATCAACTTTGCTGACAGCCGGAATGAACGCAATGTCGCCGAACTTGCCGCTCTGGACGTTCTTCGCACCGTAGAACGGATCGTCGGATAAGCTACCGTCGGTTTTGTAGCCAAAGATTGATCCCTCCCTGTTCTTGTCTCCAGTTTTAAAGTACTTCCGAACATGGAGCATCTTGCTCTGTTGCTTGTAGTCATCCGCGAGAGACGAGTCCTCGGCATCTGAGAGACGAAAGATAAGTTCCACCCACGACTCCTGGTCTTTCGCGGCAATGAATGGGAAGTCCCGGTCGTGCTTGTACTTGAACCCGTCCTTCTCGTAGAAGGCCCGAATAGCGTCTATAACCGTGCTCTTGCCGGCGTTGTTCGGGCCAACCAACAGGTTGTAATCAAATAGATTCAGCGCAGCGTCGTGCACACCACGAAAGTTGTGAATAGCGAGATACGTTAGTTTCATGATGCACTTACCCCTATGCACACTTGCAAGCAGCTCGAATATGCCGCTTCCTCCGGCAGAAATCCGGAAACTTCATCCAGGTTGGCGGCATGCCCGCCTATTAACACATAGGCATAGTGTGGGGATGGCATCCGCGATCCCCAACTCCGCTCCGCGCTTAACGCTCCGTGCCGCACGTTTCCTCCGGCGAGGTCGCTGGCGATCTCCGACGAGCCGAGACATTATCTCGTTGAACCAACAACGCGAGGTTCCAAACACAAAGGAGAACGCTTATAGACAAGTATATCGGACTCATCGCCCACTCGGCAAGCCGCATGGCCGCGGTCATCGGGCCGAGCGGGAACCCGGGTCAGCTCTCGCCCGCGAGACGGAGCGCCGCTTCGAGAACCTCGGGACCGACAAGCAGGCCCGCGGCCTGGACCTCGTCGATGATCGGTGCAAGCCGGTTGATCCTGCCTTCGTGCTTGGCGAGGAGCAGCACGCCGATCACGCCGCGCACCGGCACGCGGAGCGCACGGGCGCACTTCCTTGCCGCCAGATCGTCGACGATGGCTTCGTAGCCCGCGTTCCCTGCTGCCCAGGTGAGGACGTGGCTCTCGCCCAGCCCAAGGTCCCAGGCGGCGACCACCGGGTCCAGGGCGCCGACATCACGAACCCACGTGCGTCCTTCGCTGGCGAGCCAGCGCACGGCCGGGTCATCGGCCGGTCCGCGCGCCACCTCAAGAGCCACGGCATCAGGCACGACGATTACTTCTGCGAGGTCGGCGAGGAGTGGCAGCCTGCACACCTTGCCGAGGACGATGAGCGGTGATGAGTTGACGACCCAGCGTCTACCCACGGGCGAGTTCCTCGGCCAGCTCCTCGGGCGTGGTCTGGAACGGAGACACCTTGAAGCGTACGAGCGCCTCCAGAAACTCGTGGCGCGTCACACCTGCAACCTCGGCGCCCTTGGACTGGGACACGAGGCCCAGTTCGTACCACTTCACCGCGGCGGCGAGCCGCATCTCCCGGGCGAACGCCTCGGGCGCGACACGGAGCGCGGAGAATGCACTCTCGGGAAGGTCGATGGAAATATGGACGGACATGATCATCCTCCTGAACATGATCATACCACGGTGACGATCAACGGGTGGCAGGCAAAAAGGCCCAGCCTCCCAAGCGGGCCGGGCGAATCCCACGTAGGAATCGCGCCTACCACAAGAACCCGTCGTTCATGCCCGGAATCGAGGCCGGATGCTACTTCACGAGCGAGAGCCCGAACTCGTAGCCGGCGTTGAAGGCCTTGAGGTTGAAGGGCTCGGTGCCCTCCGGGACCGAGTGGGCCACGGCCTTGCGCACGGCCTCCACGGCCACTGTGCCGGACACGGCCGTATAGAAGCCCACCATGATCATGTTGAACACGATCCGCCGGCCGAGCTCGTCGGCCATGCGCGTGGCCGGGATGCCGTACGTCCTCACGCCCTGGGGAAGGCGCCCGTCGGGCTTCACGAGGTCGCTTTCGTAGACGAGGATCGCGTTCTCCTTCATCTCGGCCACGAACTTCTCGTACGCGCCCTGGCTCATGGCCACGAAGATGTCCGAGTTGCGGATGTACGGGAACGCGATGGCCTCGTCCGAGACCATGACCTGCGCCGAGCACTCGCTGCCGCGCGCCTCGGGCCCGAACGACTGGATGAGCGTTGCGTAGCGGTCCTCGAAGATGGAGGCCGCCTTGCCGATGATCATGCCCGCCATGATCACGCCCTGTCCGCCCAGCCCGCAGATTCTGATGTCGTGCTTCTTCATTTCGGCCCCTCGTACGGGACGAACGAGGCGCCGAGCACCTCCTTCATCCGCGCCGCGTAGTTCTCGGTGAACGTGGGACGCTCGCGCTCCACGAACTCGCCGACGACGATCTCGCTCTGGAATCCGAGGCCCGCCTCGGCCGTGCTCGCCCCGTTCTTGATGATCGATTTCTCCTTATAGTACTTGAGCGTGGCCGCGCCGTCCCCGAGCTTGTTGCGCCGCTGATAGAGCGTGGGGCAGGGGGCGATGATCTCGATGAACGTGAAGCCTTTGCGCTGGAGCGCCTTGGTCATGGAGCGCACGAGCTGCCGCACGTGGAACACGGTCCAGCGCGCCACGAACACGGCCCCGCACGCCTCGGCCAGGTTCGGCAGGTTGAAGGTGTCCTCGAAGTTGCCGTACGGCATGGTGCTGGCCTTCGCGCTCAAGGGCGTGGTGGGCGTCACCTGCCCGCCGGTCATGCCGTAGGTCAGGTTGTTGACGCAGATGACCGTGAGGTCCACGTTGCGCCGCGCCGCGTGGATGAAGTGGTTGCCGCCGATGGCGAACATGTCGCCGTCGCCCGAGTAGACCACCACCTTGGCCTCGGGCCGCGCGAGCGCGAGCCCCGTGGCGAACGGGATGGCCCGGCCGTGGGTGGTGTGGAACGAGTCGAGGTTGACGTAGCCCGCCACGCGGCCCGTGCACCCGATGCCGGAGACAACGTGCAGCTTGTCGTGCGGGATGTCGGCCTTCTCGATGGCCCGCGCGAAGCAGTTCACCGAGGTGCCGATGCCGCACCCCGGGCACCAGATGTGCGGGATGCGATCCATGCGGAGGAGCGGCTCGACCGGGTTCACCGGCTTCGTGGTCATGACGCCACCTCCTTGATCCTGGCCAGGATGGCCTCCGGTTCGATGATCGCGCCGCCCGCGGAGCCCATCAGGTGGACAGGCACCTTGCCGTGCACCGCGCGTTCCACCTCGAGCACCATCTGGCCCATGTTCATCTCGGCCACGATGAGCGACTTGGTCTTGGAAGCGACATCCTGAATGAGCCTGTCGCTGAACGGCCACAGGGTGATGAGCCGCAGCAGGCCGACCTTGATGCCCTGCGCGCGCGCCAGCTCCACGGCCCGCGCCGCCACGCGCGAGGTGATGCCGTAGGAAACGATCGTCACGTCCGAGCCGTCGATGCCGTCCTCTTCGTACATGGCGATCTCGTCCGTGTGGTCGAGGATCTTGCGGCACAACCGCGTGATGAGCCTGTCCTGGGCCTCGGCGTTCATGGCCGGGTACCCGCGCTCGTCGTGGGTGAGCCCGGTCACGTGGATGTTGTGGCCCATGCCGGCCTTGACCATCTCGGGCTGGTCGCCCTCGTAGACCTTGAACGGCAGGTACTCGCCCGGCTTGCGCGTGGTGAATTTGCGCTCCGCGATCTCGATCCGGTCCGCGGCCGGGATCCTGACCTTGCCGAGCATGTGGCCCACGCATTCGTCCATCATGAAGAACACGGGCACGCGGTACTTCTCGGCCAGGTTGAAGGCCGTGATGATGTGGTCGAAGCACTCCTGAGGGGTGCTGGGCGCGAGCGCGATGATCTCGTAGTCGCCGTGCGAGCCCCACCTGGCCTGCATCACGTCGGCCTGCCCCGGCAGGGTCGGCAGGCCCGTGGAAGGACCGCCGCGCTGCACGTTGACGAATACGCAGGGCGTCTCGGTGATGGCCGCGAGGCCCACGTGCTCCATCATGAGCGAGAAGCCCGGGCCCGAGGTGACCGTCATCGACTTGCACCCGGCCCACACCGCGCCCTGGATGCAGATCGACGAGGCGATCTCATCCTCCATCTGGATGAACATGCCGCCGATCTTGGGGAAGCGGCGCGCGATGTGCTCGACGACCTCGGTCGACGGCGTGATGGGGTAGCCCGCCACGAACCTGCACCCCGCGGCGATGGCGCCCTCCGCGCAGGCTTCGTCCCCGTCGATGAAGTGGACGCCGGTAGCGACCGCGCTGGGATCGGCTTTCATGCCTGCTCTCCCTTCTTCTCGGGCTTCTTCCGCCGGACCCCGAAGATCGCGAAGTCCGGACAATACAGGCCGCACAGGTCGCAGCCGTTGCACTTCTCCGGTGCGGTGAGCTCGGGCAGGTTGTAGCCCTTGGCGTTCATCTTCTTGGTCATGCCGAGGGCGTTCGTGGGGCAGAACGCCACGCAGAACGAGCAGCCCTTGCAGCGTTCCTTCGTGATGTAGACCTCGCCCTTTGCCGGGCTCGGCTTGTCTTCGGTGTCCACCTGGGTGGTCATCAGGATACCTCCTTTAGGGGTAGGCAGACGGGCTGGCCACGAAAAACCGTAGTAGGCTTATCCGGCACCGTCAAGGAGATCGCAGGGCACTTTTTGCAAGTCGCCGACGAATGCGGAATTGGCCTTGCCTGCATACGGAAACCGCACCATGTTTAGTGGTTCGTAGCATTGCGCGCGCAGGGAGGCGCAGGCGGCATGGAGGAGCGCGAGGCGTTCTACAAGGGGGTGCTCGACGGCATCGAGGACGGTGTCTACTTCGTCGATCGCGAGCGCCGCATCACCTACTGGAACCGTGCGGCGGAGCGCCTGACCGGTTACCGCGCGCAAGAGGTGATGGGCACGGCCTGCCCGCTCGTGCACGTGGACGACGCCGGCCGTTTCCTGTGCCACGACGGGTGCCCGCTCGCAGGCGCCATGCAGGACCGCGCCGCCCGCGAGGTCGAGGTGTTCCTGCGCCACAAGGACGGACACCGCGTTCCCGTCCTGGTCCGTACCTCCCCTGTCGTCGACGAAACGGGGACGGTCTCCGGCGCGGTGGAGATCTTCACCGACAACTCGATGCGCCTGCGTACGGCCGAGCGGATCGCGGAGCTCGAGCGGCTCGCCCTCGTCGACGCCCTGACCGGCCTGCCCAACCGCCGCTACCTGGAGGCGCAGCTCACCTCGAGGCTCGACGAGTTCGGGCGCTACGGCTGGCCGTTCGGCGTGGTCTTCATGGACATCGACGACTTCAAGAAGGTGAACGACGCGCACGGCCACGCGGTGGGCGACGAGGCGCTTAGGATGGTCGCGAGGACGCTCGAGGGCGGCGGCCGCGCCTTCGACGTGGTCGGGCGTTGGGGCGGCGAGGAGTTCCTGTCGATCGTGGTGAACGTGGGCATCGGGCAGCTCGCGGAGATCGGCGAGCGCATGCGGGCGCTGGTCGCGTCGTCCTCCGGGCCGCACGGCCCACCGCCGGTGACGATCTCATGCGGGGTGGCGCTCGTTGAGGACGAAGACACGTCCGAGTCGATCGTTGGACGCGCCGACGCTCAGCTCTACCGCGCCAAGCTAGAAGGCAAGAACCTCGTCCTGTGGCCGGGGGTGGACGCCTCGCGGGAGGGACGGCGATGATCGTGATGAAGTTCGGGGGCACCTCGGTGAAGGACGCCGAGGCCGTGGATCGGGTGGCCGGGATCCTCGCCGGCAGGATCGATGAGCGGCCCGTGGTGGTGGTCTCGGCATTCGGCGACACAACGGACGCGCTGGAGGGCATTCTTTCCGCCCTCGACCGCGGCGACGCCGGGGGAGCGCGCGCCGTCGCCGGGGAGATCGGTCGCGGCCACGCGGACGTGGTGGGCCGGATCCTGACCGCCGGACCCGCCGCCACAGAGGCTCGGGACGTGCTCGAGGGCGCGCTCGAGCGCCTGCGCCGGCTCATCGACGGCATGGAGTGCCTGGGCGAGGTGAGCGCGCGCAGCCGGGATGCGGTGCTGGCTTCCGGAGAGATGCTCTCCGCGCCGCTCCTGGCCCTGTTCCTGTCGTCGCGCGGGCTCAAGACTCGCGCAGCGGATCCGCGCTTCATCGTGGCCACGGACGAGGACCACGGCCGGGCCGCGCCGCTCGTGGACGAGACCGCGACAAGAGCCCGTTCGGTCCTCCTGCCCATGATCGGGGCGGGTGCGATCCCGGTGGTCGGCGGCTACGTGGGCGCATCGATCCGAGGAGTGGTCACGACCCTGGGGCGCGGCGGCTCGGACCTGACCGCCTCCCTGCTCGCCAAGGCCCTCGGCGCGGACACGCTCGAGTACTGGAAGGACGTGGACGGCATCCTGACCGCGGATCCGCAGCTCGTGCCCGACGCGAGGCCCGTGCCGCGGCTCTCGTTCCGCGAGGCCGCGGAGCTCGCGTTCCTGGGCGCGCGCGTCCTGCACCCGGCGTCGATCCAGCCCGCGGTGGAGGCCGGCATCCCGGTGCGCGTGCGCAACTCATACAAGCCGACGAACCCGGGCACGCTCATCTTCGACTCGAGCGCGGCGGGTCGGATCTCCACGGCCGATCGGGCCGTGTCCTCGGTGGCCTGCAAGCGCGATCAGGTGCTGGTCAACGTGTACTCCACGCGCATGCTCGGCGCGCGCGGTTTCCTGCGGCGCGTGTTCGAGGTCTTCGACCGGCTGGCCATCTCCGTCGACCACATCGCGACCTCCGAGGTCAACGTGACCGTGACCATGGCGCCCACGGATCGCGTGGAGCAGCTCAAGGCGGAGCTCGGCGCGGTGGCCGAGATCGGCGTCACGACCGACGTGGGCGTGGTGAGCGTGGTGGGAGAGAGCCTGCCCTCCACCCCGGGCGTGGCCGCGCGGGTCTTCGGCGCGCTCTCGGATATCAACGTGAGGCTCGTCACCTACGGCGGCTCGGGCGTGAACCTGAGCCTGGTGGTGGCCGACAGGGACGTGCCGCTGGCCGTGCGGCGCCTGCACGCCGAGCTCTGCGCGGCCTCAGACGAGGGGACTTGAGACATGCACAGCTTCCTGCGTCGCGGAAAGGACCTGTTCTGCGAGGGCGCGCCGCTCGGCGAAATCGCCGCCCGCTTCGGAACGCCCCTATACGTGTACAGCGAGGCCACGCTCGCGCGGCACACCCGCGTCTTCGACGAGGCGTTCGCGGGCACGGAGCACCTCGTGTGCTTCGCGGTCAAGGCCAACCCGAGCCTGGCGCTGCTCGATCTCCTGGCGAGGCACGGCGCGGGCGCGGATATCGTCTCGGGCGGTGAGCTCGCGCGGGCGCTCGCGGCCGGCGTGCCGGGCGAACGCATCGTATACTCAGGCGTGGGCAAGACCGTCGCCGAGATGGAGCGGGCGCTCGATGCCGGCATCCTCATGTTCAACATCGAGTCGTTCGAGGAGCTCGAGGCGCTCGACGCGGTCGCGGGGCGCATGGGATGCAAGGCGCCCATCTCGCTGCGCGTGAACCCGGACGTGGATCCGGGCACGCACGCTTACGTGGCCACGGGCTTGAAGACGAGCAAGTTCGGCATCCCGTTCGCGAGCGCGATCGCGGGATACGAACGCGCCGGCGCGCTGCGCCACATAGAGGTCGTGGGCGTGGACTGCCACGTGGGCTCGCAGATCACGGAGGTCGCGCCCTTCGTCGACGCCGTGTCCAAGATCGGCGAGCTCGTGGCATGCCTGCGCGGTCGCGGCTTCGGCATCCGCTACCTGGACGTGGGCGGCGGCCTGGGCATCACCTACGACGACGAGCGGCCTCCGTCGCCGGCCGAGTACGGACGCGCCGTGCGCGACGCCATGGGTGTCACCGGGCTCACGCTCGTGCTTGAGCCGGGCCGCAACCTGATCGGCAACGCGGGCGTGCTGCTCACGCGCGTCCTGTACGTCAAGGAGAGCGGCGACAAGCGCTTCGTGATCGTGGACGCGGGCATGAACGATCTGCTCCGGCCGAGCCTCTACGACGCGTACCACGCCGTCGTGCCGGTGCGCGATGAAGGCCGAGCGCCGTTCGTCGCGGACGTGGTGGGCCCGATCTGCGAGAGCGGCGACTTCTTCGCCAAGGATCGCGAGCTGCCCGAAGTGGGGCAGGGCGATCTGCTCGCGGTCATGAGCGCCGGGGCGTACGGGTTCTCCATGGCGTCCACCTACAACTCACGGCCCCTCGCGGCCGAGGTCCTCGTGCGCGGCGAGAGGGCGGCGCTCATCCGCGAGCGCGGCACATACGCGGATCTCACACGCGGCGAACGTCTGCCGGAGTTCTCGTAGCTCCCAGGGGCATTTGACCACACGTCGGTGCGGTCTTATGATCGAACCAGGTATCCGGAGGGCCGTTTCATGTATGCGATAAAGGCGAGATTCGACGGAGAGAAGGTCGTTCTGCCCGAAGAGACGAAGAGCACACTGGCAGGTGACGTGATCGTGATCTTCACGTCATCCGAATCCTTCGACGAGCACCTGGCCTGGCAAAAGGCGCAGGAGAGCGCGTTCGCCGAGACATGGGACAACTCCGAGGACGCGGTCTATGACGAGCTATGATTCGGGCGATGTCGTCCTCGTCAGATTCCCGTTCACCGACCTCGAAACCACGAAGAAACGCCCTGCGCTCGTCGTCAGCCCACGAGAGTTCTCGGATTTCCACGGGGACCTCGTCGTCATGGCCTTGACCAGTCAGGATCAGAGGGACGACAAGCTGCGGATCGTGTCCTGGAAGGCTTCTGGACTGCTGAAGCCCACGTGGATCAAGCCACTCGTCGCGACCATCGCGAGCGTCATCGTCGATCGCCGCCTCGGGCAAATCGACGATGCCGATCACGGCAGCGTGCGGGCCGCGCTCGATTTCCTGATCGCCGAACCGTTCACAAGACGCTGAGGGATCCCCCGTGAGGAATCCCCCGTATTGAATCCCCATGCCCGAGGGGCTAGCATCGTGGGGATACCTGCACGGGACATAAGGAGCGTGACCGAATGGAGAAGGAGATCTTCATCAAGTACCTGCACGGCGCGGTGCAGTTGCACGCGTCCGATATCCACTTCAAGGTCGGCTCTCCCACCTGCTACCGGCTGCAGAAGGTGTTGCGCCCGGTCAAGGGCGAACCGCTCACCTCGGCCGACACGCTCTCCATCTGCCAGCACATCGTGGTCGACGAGGAGATCCTGAAGAAGCTCGACCGCGTGCAGGACTACGACACGTCCTACAGCCTTCCCGGCGTGTGCCGCTTCCGCGTCAACATCTTCCGCCAACGCGGCGCGCTCTCGCTCGTTTTGCGCACCATCCCGCAGAACATCCCCAGCTTCGAGGACCTGCTCCTGCCGCCCCAGGTGAAGGACCTGGCCGAGTACACGCGCGGGCTCGTCCTCATCACCGGGTCGGCCGGCACGGGCAAGTCGTCCACGCTCGCGGCCATCATCAACCACATCAATGAGACGCGGCAGGCGCACGTCGTCACCATCGAGGATCCCATCGAGTTCCTGCACAAGGACAACCACTGCGTCATCTCGCAGCGCGAGGTGGGCGTGGATACGGTCGACTTCAACAAGGCCCTGCGCGCGGCCCTGCGCCAGGATCCGGACGTGATCCTGGTGGGGGAGATGCGCGACCTCGAGACCATCGACATCGCGCTCAAGGCCTCGGAGACCGGCCACATGGTCTACTCCACCGTGCACACGCCCGACGCGGCCAAGACCATCGGCCGCCTCATCGCCGTGTTCCCGCCCAACGAGCAGGAGATGGTGCGCATCCGGCTCGCCGAGAACCTGAAGGCCACCTTGAGCCAGCGCCTTCTGCCGCGCGCCGACGGCAAGGGCATGGTCGTGGCGCTCGAGCTCATGAAGGTGACCGGCACCATGGAGGACTACATCAAGGACGCGGAGCGCAGCGGCGCGCTCAAGGACATCATCGAGAAGGGGCGCCAGCAGTACGGCATGATCTCGTTCGACCAGTGCCTGACCGACCTCTACAAGGGGGAGCTCATCACGCTCGACACGGCCAAACGCTTCGCCACCAGCCCCGGCGACTTCGAGCGCGCGCTGCATTTCGATTAGCGCCTTTCTCCGGGCGGGCTGGTACAATTCCAAAAAAGGGGAAGATGACCATGACGATACGCAACGTGCACATGTGGATCCTCTTCGCGGGCCTTGTCGCGGCGCTCGCCGGGTGCGGCGGCTCAAAGGACATCAAGCTCACCGACGCCGGCGCCGATTCCGGCAAGCAGACCGACAGCGACACCGGCACGGACGACGACGCCGGCACGGACTCCGGACAGGACGCCGGACAGGACGCCGGACCGCCCGGCACCGAGGGCGACGAGTGCTGGAAGGAGGCCTTCGGTGACGCGCACCCCAACGCCGGCAAGCCCGGCTGCGAGGTGCCCCTCTCGTGCATCGGCAACGCGGAGGGCGCCTGGTGCACAAAGTCCTGCGACGCGACCGGCAAGATCAACGCCACCGATCCGAGCCTCATCGGCTGGTGCTGCGGCGAGCTCGTCGACCCCTGCGCCCCCTTGCGCTTCTGGCTGCCCGCACCCATGGCCTCCGAGTGCGTGCCGCGCAGCGTGGGGCTCGGCGAGAAATGTCGCTTCAACGACAAGGTGAACCCCGACGCCGAGCGCTGCGCTCCCATCTGCCAGGGGGGCGTCGCGCTCGTGGGCACGGCCTGCGCCTCGTTCGACGACAACGGCACGCAGTCGAGCTTCTGCACCAGGGAATGCGACCCGCTGAACGGCGACGCGGACTGCACCCCCGAGACGCCCTTCGCAAACGGCTGCTGTGGCGAGATCCTCGAGGGGACGTGGTGCCTTCTGCCCGAGCTGTGTGTGTAGCCGTGGGCAGCGGAATCAGGGTGAGGTTCCAGACATGAAGAAAAAACGGGTGGGGGTGCTCCTGCTCGCGCTTGCCGCGGGCTGCCAGGGGCTCAAAATGCCGGATCGCCCGGACGCGTCCGGGAGCGCCGACGCCGATTCCGACGGAGACACGGACACGTTGACGGACACAGACACCGGATCGGACAGCGACGGGGATACCGACTCGAACGCCCTCTCCGGCGCCAGCATGACGATCGTCATGACGACGTGCACCCAGGGCTGTCTCATGTCTCCCGACCTCGCCAAATGCGTGGCCGACTGCGCGGCGGACGAGACAGGAGTGTCGGCTCCTTGCGCCGCCTGCTTCGGCCAGTTCGCGGGCTGCACGGCGCAGCACTGCGCCACGCCGTGTCTGAACCCCGTGTCGGCGGCCTGTTCGGAATGTCAGCAGACGGCAGGATGCACTCCGGGCCTCACGACCTGCAGCGGCATCAGCCTCTAGGCCCGCACACGACATGCGATAGGCCCGTGCCTTTATCAGGCCCGACGATGCGCTCGCGGCATTGTCAACAGACCCGGGATTCGACCCGGGATTCGTGGCCATGGACTCCGGTTCCTGACGTTTGGTATCATCCCGGCGACTTCAGACAACGAAGAGGCCACGAGGGGCCCACCCTCGAAGAGGTCCACATGACATCGAAGCCGAAAACGGGTGTGTGTCTCACAATCGCCGCAATCGCGATCCTGCTCGCTCCGGGCCGCGCCGCGGCCGAGCGCACCGTGCACTGGCAGGTGAGCCCGCAGGGGTTCCCGGCCAAGGTCCCGGTGTTCATCGACGCGGAGGAGAACGGCGCGTTCCTTCGCAGCTTCACGGCCGCGTCGTTCGCGGTGAGCGTGGACGAGTACGCGGGCGAGCAGGGCGGTTGGATCCTGAACCGGCAGCAGGTCGCCCCCGGAACAGCAGGGGCCCAGGTTCTGATCATGATCGACAAGTCGCGCTCGTACACCGGCGAGTGGGAGAACGCCAAGAAGGTCATGAAGGCCATCGTCGGCTACCTGGATCCGGGCCGCGACCAGATCGCCATCGGCACGTTCCCGGCAGAGGGCGGCTTCGCGGACGCCAAGCTCGACGTGGGCTTCACCAACAACAAGAACGCCCTCACCGGCGCGATCGACAGCATCCGGCTCATGTCCGACGACAAGACCGGCGCGCGCCTGTGCAGCGGCCTGGCCGAGGCGCTCAAGTGGTTCCCCGACAACCCGTCCGACCGCTACCGCGTGATCGTGCTCGTCACGGGCGGCGCAGACAAGGGCGAGGGCAAGGGCGACTGCGTCGACGAGTCGTTCAGGCGCGGGAAGGTGCCGTTCTACACGGCCGTGTTCAAGCTCGACCGCAAGTACGACGACCCGCGCAACAGCCACGAGATCGAGAACAAGACCCACGACCTGGCGCAGGCCACGGGCGGCCGGTCGATCTTCCGGCGCGCCGAGAGCGAGAACCTGCAATTCGTGTCCATGCTGTGGAGCCGCATCCGCAGCCAGTACCTCCTGCAGGTCATGTTCCCGTGCTACCGCCCGATGCCCGCGGTGGAGCACGTTTCGGTGCTCAAGGTCGACGGCAAGGACGTGGACGGCATCAAGTTC
Organism: Deltaproteobacteria bacterium; assembly: GCA_028713995.1. Classification (GTDB taxonomy): domain Bacteria; phylum Myxococcota_A; class Polyangia; order JAAYKL01; family JAAYKL01; genus JAQTNF01. The sequence goes on from JAQTNF010000106.1 coordinate 12,643, forward strand.
CAGGCCACCTCGACCGCCGCGCCGGTTCCGCAGGTGACCGCGGTGTACCCGCCGAGCGCCACGCGCAAGGACGTGGACGACGGCAAGGTGGACATCACCGTGGACGGCAGCGGCTTCTGCGGCCCGCCGGGCTCGGTCAAGGTGGCCGTGAACGGCGTCCCGCTCGCGATCCCCAGGTCGCAGAACCCGTTCCGGGTCGTCTCTCCATTGAGCTCGGCCGTGGACACCGGCACCATCACGCTGATCAACCAGTTCGGCATGCAGGCCGAGAGCGCCTTCAAGTTCCAGGTCGTGGCCGCGCCCAGGGGCGCCGAGGCCAGCTCGGCGCTGACCGGCCTCGTGATCGGCCTCGTGGGGCTCGCGGTGCTCGCGGTCATCCTCGTCTCGCTGCGCTCGCGCAAGGCCAAGGTCAAGCCGGTCGCTCCCGCGCCCGCGGCCTCATCTTCGAGCGCTGCTCCCCGTCCTGCCGGAGCGGGGCAGGGAGGCGCGCAGAAGACCGTGGCCCTCTCCGCCCTTTCGAAGGTGACCGTGACCCTGGCCGACGGCAGCCTGGTTGATCTCGACGAAGGCCCGAACCTCATCGGCCGCGAGGCCGCGTGCAGGATCCGCATCGACGTGGTCGGAGTGTCGCGCGAGCATGCGCGCATCGACGTGGAGCGCGGGCGCGGCATGGTGTGGATCGAGGATCTCGGTTCCACCAACGGCACGTTCGTCGGACCCGCGACCGCGGCCGACAAGGATCTCGCGCGCCTCACCCAGAGGCGGCTGCTCATGTCGGGCGAGGTCATCCTGGTGGGCGGACAACGCCTCGCCATCTCCTTCGCCAGCGGCCCGACCGGCGGCCGGGAGGACTAAAGGCCATGCCCACCGAGCTCTTGAAGCCGCCGAAGGGCAGGCTCACCATCGGCCGCGCGGCCGACAACGACCACGTCATCGATCACCCCATGGTCTCCAAGCACCACGCCCGGCTCACGCTCAAGAGTGAGGGCTACCTGCTCGAGGATCTGGGCTCGGGCAACGGCACCTTCGTCAACGGCGAGCGGCTCGAGGCGCCGCGCATCCTTCGCCCCGACGACACGTTCCAGGTGGGGCCGGCGCGCATGCGCATCGGCGTGGACGGCCAGGTGGCGAGCGACGACCTGCGCCTGTCGGCGCGCATCGAGGTGCAGGGCGTGACCTACGACATCCCCAAGGGATCGAAGACGCTGCGCCTCTTGCGCAACGTGTCGTTCACCATCGAGCCGGGCGAGTTCGTGGCCCTCATGGGGCCGGCCGGCGCGGGCAAGACGACGCTCATGGAGAACATGAACGGGAACATGACGCCCACGGCCGGGCGCGTGCTCGTCAACGGCCTCGACCTGCACCGAGACTACGACGCCATGCGCGGGCACATCGGGTACGTGCCGCAGGACGACATCGTGCACCGCAAGCTGACCGTGTACGAGGCCTGCTACTACACGGCCAAGATGCGCATGAAGGGCGTGCCCGAGCAGGAGCTGCACGACCGCGTCGTCAAGGTGCTCACCGATCTCGACATCGCGCACCGGGCCAACACGGTCATCGGCGGGCCCGAGGCGCGCGTGCTGTCGGGCGGGCAGCGCAAGCGCGTCAACCTGGCCATGGAGCTCGTCACCGACCCGGCCATCCTGTTCCTCGACGAGCCCACCTCGGGCCTCTCGTCGTCGGACGCCAAGAGCGTCATGAAGGTGCTCAAGGACCTGGCCGACAAGGGGCGCACCATCGTCCTCACGATCCACCAGCCGTCGCGCGAGGTGTACGAGATGATGCACAACGTGCTCATCCTGGGCGTGGGCGGGCGGCTCATCTACTACGGGCCGGTGCGCGACTCCTACGCGCGCTTCGAGACCGCGCCCAACCCGGACGCCGTGTTCGAGAAGCTGACGCCCAAGGACATGGTGGAGGCCGACTGGGACCGGATGGAGGAGCAGTACCGCGGCACGCCCTGGTATCGAAAGTTCGTGCTCGAGCGCTCGGCCGACAGCCCCGAGTCCAAGGTCCGCCCGCCGCGCGCCAGGGTCACGCGCGCGTTCGGCCTGTCACAGTTCGCCTTGCTCTTCGAGCGCCAGGCCAAGCTCTACACGCGCGACCTGGGATGGCTGATCGGGGCCGTGGTGGGCGCGCCGGTCCTCATGTTCTTCCTGTCGAGCCTGGTGGACGAGACCAAGACGCGTCACGTGCTCCTGTTCATCGTGGCGTTGCTCGCGTTCTTCTTCGGCATCTTCCCGGCCATCGAGATGATCCACTCGGAGCGCACGATCTACGACCGCGAGCGCATGGTGAACCTCAAGATCCCCTCGTACATCCTGTCCAAGGTGGCGTTCCTGTTCGCCTTCGGGCTGTGGCAGGCCTTCACGCTCACCGCGATCCTGGTGTGGTGGGTGGGCGCGGACGGGCCGTTCACGCCGTGCTTCCTGGCCGCCCTGTCGGTACAGCTCGGGGGCGCGTCCGCGGGCCTGTTCTTCTCCACGGTGGCCAAGTCGAGCAAGCTGGCCTTGTTGCTCATGCTGGGCTGGCTCGTGCTCATGATCGCGTTCTCGGGGTTCGTGGTGCGCCTGCCCGACCTGCGCGAGACCGGCACCGGCTGGATCCTCGCGCCGAGCTCCATGCGCTGGGGCATGGGCGCGCTCATGGAGCTGGTCAAGGACGTGCCCATCGCCAAGATGGAGTTCTTCGGGTTCAAGGACGAGGTGTGGACCTTGAACGTGGTCGTCAACCTGGCGCTCTCGGTGCTGCCCATCGGGGCGGCGGTGCTGATCCTCAAGCTGCGCGACAGAGTCTAGCCGATGAACGACAAGGTCCGTTGCCTGCGTTGGTGGCATGGCGCCGTGTTCTTCGCGGCGGTCCTCACGATCCAGCTCCTGCTGTTCGCCGCGGCGGTCCTGGCCGGAAGCATGGGGCTGCTCGGCCGCACGGCCGTCGAGGTGTCCGCGAGCCTCTTCAGCCCGTTCGCGATCGCGGCGCAGGTCCTCTTCACATGCAGCGTGCTCACCGGGTTCGCCCTCACCGTGCCGCGGGCCTTCGGGACCACGGCGCGGGACCTGCTGGCGCTCGCACCGCCTCGCTCGTCAGCGCTCGTCCTCGCCGCGGCCGGTGTCGTGCCGGTGGGCATCGTGGTCGACGAGGTGACGTTCCTCCTGCACGCGGCCGCGCCCGGCCTTTTCGACACGCGAGCGCTCGATACCTTCTCGGACGTGTTCGCGCTCTCCGGGGCCGCGTCGTTCGCGCTCGTGACGGTCGTCGTGACCGTGGGTCCAGCCCTCGGAGAGGAGCTCTTCTTCCGCGGCTTCCTGTTGCGGGCGTTTCGCCGCGATATGCCCGCGACCGCCGCGATCGTGCTCTCCGCGGGTCTCTTCGGCGTCCTGCACCTGAACGCGCTGCAAGGCGTGGGCGCGGCGTGCATCGGCGCGTACCTGGGCTTCGCGGCCCTCGCCACGGGCAGCCTGTGGCCGGCCGTCGGCGCGCACGCGCTCAACAACCTGCTCACCTCGGTGGTCGCGAGGCTCGATCCGTCCGGCGTGGGAAGCGCCGCGGAGGAGGGGCACTCCGTTTTGCTGCTCGTTGCGTCGCTCGCGGCGACGGCTATGGTCGTCTTGTCGCTCGCGCGGATGGGGAGAGATCGAGAGGGCGAAGCCGGAAGACGCCCCTACTTGCCGTCGTCGTAGAACATGGGAGCCCTTGCCTTCACGTACTCCTCGATGGCCGCCTTGTCCGCGGACAGGAGATCCGTGAACCTGACGCCCATTCCCGGCGGGGTGTCGGGCACCGACGCGTTGTACTCGCGCACCCAGTGCACGACGCCGCGCGCGGTGACGGGCCGGCCGCCCGGGAGCTTGAAGTTCACGAGCACCTTGGAGTTGATGGGCTTGGTGTCGAAGGTGGCGATGAAGATGCCGCCCTCCTCGATGTTCTCGGAGAAGCCTGCGTAGAACTGGTGGTCGGTGTTCATGTTGAGCACCGTGTTGACGTTCACGCTGAGGGTGGCGCCCTCGGCAGCCGGGGCTGGCTTGCTCGGCTTTGCCGCCCTGGCGGGCGCGCTGGCTTGCGGAGGCGGGATGGAGCGCTTGACGGCCTCTTCCTTGGCCGTCTGCACCACGGGGTGCAGGGTCTTCAGGGCCCGGGCGATGGAGCCGGCCGCGAGCCCCACCGCATCGCCGCCTCCCTGGACGTCCTGGAGGGTCTTCAACGCCTGGGCGAGGTACTCCATGGCCCTGCGCATCCCGTCGATCGACGTGGCGGTCTCCGGAGGGGTCTTCGCAGCCACGAACAGCTTGCCTTGCGCCTTGGCCAGGCTCTCGGTCAAACGCTCCAGGGCGGCGGCCAGGGCCTGATCCTTCTGGCAGGCCTCCAGGCCGGCCATGATGTGCTCCCTCGCGGTCTCGGCAGGATGGGTCATGGAAAAAACATACTCCAGGTGGGGGGTGGTTGCCAAGAAGAGTGCTCCAGCGCCTGTGCCAGCCCCGCAAAGGTCGAGGTCGGCAGCTCCTCGGCCCGGATGCCCGGATCGATGGCCGCCTGCGAGAGCGCGAGCTCGGCCACCTCCGCCGGCATGGGTCCTCCCGCGACGAGCGAGTTGCGGATGGTCTTCCTGCGGCTCGCGAACGCCGCCTTCACGACCCGATCGAAGAACACACCGTCCACGCCCTCAAAGGCCGGGCTTTGCCTGCGGACCAGCTCGATGACCGCGGAGCGCACGCGCGGCGCGGGGTGGAAGGCCGAGGGCAGCAGTCGCATGACGAGCGCGATCTCGAACCGGGCGTCGATCATGACCGACAGGGCGCCGCGGGCCTTGTCGCCGGGGCCGGCCGCGAGACGCTCGGCCACCTCCTCCTGGACCGTGAGCACGGCGCGCGGCACGGGCAACCCCTCGTCGGAGATGCGGCGCAGGATGCGGCCGGTCAGCTGGTAGGGCAGGTTGCCGGCAATGACACCCGGGGCCTGCTCGAGGATGCCCGCGTAGTCGAACGTGGCGGCATCGGCCTCGGCCAGCTCGAACCCGGGCACGCCGCCGAGCTCGGCCTCGAGGACCCGGCACAGATCCCGGTCGCGCTCCACGGCCACGACCCGCCCGCCCGCCGCGAGGATGGCACGCGTCAGCGTCCCGAGACCGGCGCCGATCTCCACCACCATTCGGCCCGGCTCATCCACGCAGCGCGCGGCAATCGTCGCCACCGCCCTGCGACTGACGAGGAAGTTCTGGCCCCAGGATCTCTTGGGCCGCAGGTCGTGTCTGCGCAGCACGGCGCGGGTA
>JAQTNF010000107.1 GCA_028713995.1 Deltaproteobacteria bacterium
CTCATCTCGATCGTCACGCGCCAGCAGCAGCTCGCCATGCAGCTCGCGGTGCTGTCCTCCATGCTCCCGGCGCTCCTGCTCTCGGGCTTCATGTCGCCCATCGCGTCCATGCCCAAGGTCGTGCAGGTCACCACCTACGCCGTGCCGGCGCGCTACTTCCTCGTGGCCGTGCGCGGCATCTTCCTGAAGGGCGTGCAGGCGCAGGACATCTGGCCCGAGATCGCGGCGCTCTGCGTCTTCGCCGCGGTCATGCTCCTCGCGAGCGCAGGCAAGTTCAAGACGAGGATCGACTGATGCCGCGGGTCATCGCCAGGATCATGCGCAAGGAGCTCATCCAGACGTTCCGCGACAAGCGCATGGTGGGCGTCCTGTTCCTCGCGCCGGTGCTGCAAGTGGTGCTCTTCGGCTACGCGGTGAACCTGGACCTGTCGGCGCAGCCCACGGTGATCGCGGATCTCGACCGCAGCCCCGAGAGCCGCGAGGCCGTGCAGGCCATCGTGAACCAGACCGGGTTCAAGGTGGTGGCCCACGCCACGACCCACGCGCAAGCCGAGCGCGCGCTCGACACGGGGAAAGCCTCGCTCGCCCTGCTCGTGCCCCGCGGCTACGCGGACGACCTCGCGGCGGGCGCGGCGGAGCTGCTTCTCGTGCTCGACGGCTCGGACTCCAACACGGCCCTGCGCGCGAGCCAGGAGGCCGGCCAGACCCTGGGGAACCTGGCCGTGGCGAGCCAGCGCGAGCGCGTCGTGCAGGCCGCGGCCGCGCGCGGCACCTCGCTCGACGGGCTCCTGCCGTCCGTGACCATCGAGGCGCGACCCTGGTTCAACCCTCAGATGAAGACCGCCATCTTCCTCGTGCCCGCGGTGCTGGCGCTCGTGCTCATGGTCGTGACGATGATGCTCACCTCCATGGGGCTCACGCGCGAAAAGGAGATCGGCACGCTTGAGCAGATCATGGTCACGCCCGTGCGGCCCGTGGAGCTCATGATCGGCAAGACCCTGCCCTTCGCGGTCATCGGCCTTCTCGACGTGGCGCTCATCGTGTCCGTGGCGGCACTGGTGTTCGACGTGCCGGTGCGCGGCTCGCTCCTTTCGCTCTTTCTTGCGAGCGGCCTGTACCTCATGACCACGCTGGGCCTGGGCCTGTTCATCTCCACCGTCTCGGCCACGCAGCAGCAGGCCATGCTCAACGCCTTCTTCGTGCTCCTGCCGGCGCTCATGCTCTCGGGGTACATCTTCCCCATCGAGAACATGCCGCAGGCGGTGCAGTGGCTGACCATCGTGAACCCGCTGCGCTACTACATCGAGCTCACGCGCGGCATCATGATCAAGGGCGCCACGATTACCGATCTGTGGACCCAAACGCTCGCGCTCGCGGGCCTGGGCGCGCTCGTGCTCACCGCGGCGTCCTTGCGCTTTCGCAAGCGCATCGCGTGAGCCTGAAAGACACGATAATCGATAAATAGTTACCGTTTTTCATTCCTTTTTGATTGACTTGCATGATCACCGTGCTTACATCCCTTCTTGGGTGGCGCGCTTCGCCCATCCGGGCAAGGAGGCATCGGCGATGAGCCAGAGCAAGGCGCTCGCGAGAGTGGAGAAGGGTTTCAAGTTCCTGTCGGGACTGGCCCTGGCCCTGTTCCTGTTCCAGGTGACCGGGGTCCTGACCTACGTGCTCACCGCGTGGCCGCCGGCGGGCGGCAAACCCTCGACCGGGATCGTCGTCCTGGTGTGCGCGGCGGTCGCGGCGGGCCTCGCCCGCTCCACCCTGTGGGTGCGGATCTACTGGACCGGGGCAAAGGTCGCGTCCACGCTGCGCTCCCACGGGGAAAAGGCGGAGCTCCCGGACCTGCTCGTGCCCCTGCTCGCGCGCCTGACGCGGCTGCTCGTCGCGAGCTGCGTGCTCGACGTGCTCCTGCTTCCGTCGATCTTCCTCATGGACGCGTTCTTCCCGTTCACGCTCTCGAGCGTGCACCTCGGCATGATCCAGCTGGCCAGCATGCTGCTCCCCCAGGCGTTCGGGCTCGCGGCGCTCATCCTCGCGTACCTGACGCACCAGTACGGGCAGCTCATGCGCGAGCGCTGCCGGATGAAGACCGACCTCGAGCTGACGATATAGGGGGACGCCATGACAATCGTCGTCAATCTGGACGTGATGCTCGCCAGGCGCAAGATGAGGCTCACCGAGCTGTCCGAGGCCGTGGGCATCTCGGTGCAGAACCTGTCGGTCCTCAAGACCGGACGGGCCAGGGCCATCCGGTTCTCCACCCTCGAGGCCCTGTGCCGCGCGCTCGCGTGCGAGCCCGGCGACCTCCTCGAATACCGGGACCGGGACGAGACGTAGAGCGGCCCCGCGCCGGCGTCAGCCCGGGCAGTCGGCCGGGCAGTTGCAGCGGTTCTCGCCGACCCCGCAGTGGCCGTTCCCGCACCTCGTGCACGGCTGGGCGCCCGAGCACGAGTCGCATATGCCGCCGTCCGACTCCGGGCTCGTGCAGCCGATCGGGGTGAGGCCGGGGCAGCAGTCCGGGGCGCCGGGGTAGACGGCCGCGTTGTCGCCCTCGGCGATGCACTCCTCGCAGGCGACCGAGATGGAGAAGCCCCCCTCCACCCAGCTGGATCCGTTTGGGTGGGACGGGGGACAGGGGACAGGACGGGGGACTGGACGGGGGATCACCATCTTGAACCCGCTTCGCCACGACATCGAGCTCACGCGCGGCATCATGATCAAGGGCGCCACGATCTCGGACCTGTGGACGCAGACGCTCGCGCTCGCGGGCCTCGGCGCGCTCGTGCTCACCGCGGCATCCTTGCGCTTTCGCAAACGCATCGCGTGAGGGCACGCTACCAGATGCGCTTCACGCCGTAGCGATCGAACGTGTCGTCGGCGCTCAGGATCGGGACCTTTTCGGCAAGGGCCTGCGCCGCGAGCAGGCGGTCGAACGGGTCGCGGTGATGGAGCGGCAAGGTGCGCACGGCGAGCGCGTGGGACAGGTCGATCGGGAGGAGCGCGATGCCCTGGCCCTCGATGCCCTGCGCCACCAGCTCGTCGAGCGGCATGTCGAGCCGCAGCTTGCCGAGCCCGGCCTTGATCGCCATCTCCCAGACGCTCGCCACGCTCAGGAGCGGGCACGTCGCCGGATCGAGCCAGCATCGCCGGGCCTCGCGCCCGAGCTCGGGCGCATCGGCCGCGGTCCACAGGAAGGCATGCGTGTCGAGCAGGACGCGCATCACTCGTAGTCCGAGAACTCTTCGGGCAGCGCGTCGAAGTCCGGCGTCAGCTCGATGCGCCCGCGTGCCCAGCCCAGGGTTCGTCCCTCGCCCGGCACCCGCGCGGACACCATGCGCACGAGTGGCACGTTGCGCCTCGAGATGACGACTTCCTCGCCGCGCAGCACCCGCCGGATCAGGTCCGAGAGCTTGGACTTGGCCTCGTGAATGTTCACCGTGGTCATGAAGATAACGTAACTTGACCAACTAAGTTGGTCAAGTCAGAGAAGGAGCTGAAAGAAAAGCCAAACGACAAGAGCGCCGTCTCGGCCGGCACATAGAAATTCCGACTTCAATAATGATTTCCGTTGGATCCGTTTGGGTGGGACGGGGGACAGGGACGACACCGGAGCGGATACGGGAACCATCCCGGACAGCGAGACGCTCGTGGACGCCGGGACAGACCCAGGAGGCGACGCCGGCGGGGACGAGTACGGCACGCCCATCTATGCGGTCGATATCCGTTAGCTCCGCTCGCACCCGCACGGATCGGGGCCTTTGCCCAGGACGCTACCAGACGAACGATGACTCCCGCAGGACCACGCCCCACTCGACAACGACGAATCCCTTGCGGTCGAACCCGGTGGGCAAGGGGTGATCCATGACCGGGCACATCTCCTCGCCGATGATGACGAGCCAGAGCCGGAGCACGCTGTCCGGCGGCGGCTCGACCGTGAGGCCGATCTGCGCGTCGACGTACACGTTGTCCTGCGGGTACACGCGGTAGCAGGGCGCGTAAGGCAGGTGCTCGTTCCAGTAGCCCACGAAATCGCCGGTCTCTTTTCGGTCAAACCCAGCTCAGGCAGTTCTTGCTCGAACCAGGGGAAGATCTGCTCGGCCGGCACCGCCCAACCGTGGTCCAGCTGGAAGTCCCAATGCACGCGGGCCGTGTGGTGCGGTAGACACCAGGCCGCATCGGACTCGGTCGACCGGACTCGAGGTCCACGGCAAAAGCCGTCCGTGGGCCCATGTCGGGAATACCGCATCTCACTACGACGTTTGACGTCGGAATCATCACGGGCTTGTTTTTTGACACCCGTGCGACGACAGGCAATGGTTATGGCAGAGGTCTCGTTCGAGGAGGTGCCCATGATTCGTGAAGCAACGGCATTCGCGGCGGGCTGCGCGCTCGCTTTCCTGCTCTCGGGCTGCGGCCCGGACTACCCCAAGTGCGAGAAGGACTCGCACTGCCACGAGGGCGAGTACTGCGTGAACGGCCTGTGCCAGCAGTGCCGTGACGACGGCGACTGTCCCGAGGGCCAATCGTGCGCCTCGGGCGCCTGCCGCGAGATCGCCGGCTACTGCCGCGACGGCAAGGACTGCGCCGCGGGCCAGGTCTGTCGCGACAAGCGCTGCGGCCCGTGCATGGCCGCCACTGACTGCGCGCAAGGGCAGGTCTGCATGGACGGCATCTGCGGCGTGGCCGAGTGCAAGAGCAATGAGGACTGCGCGGCGGGCCTCTCCTGCATCAACTACAGGTGCCAGCCCGACACGGCAGCCGCCTCCGGCCTCGGGGCGGGGGACTGCGTGCTCGAGCCGGTCTACTTCGCGTTCGACTCGTCCGAGATCACGGACGACATGAGGTCCGTGGTGCAGAAGGACGCCGAATGCCTGCAAAAACGCGGCGGCAAGGTCGTGCTCGAGGGCCACACGGATCCGCGCGGCACCACCGAGTACAACATGGCGCTCGGCGAGCGGCGCGCGCGCATCGTGCACAAGATGGCGACCACCCTGGGCGTGGACGCGGGCTCCATGCGCGCCATCTCCAAGGGCGAGGAGGAGGCCAAGGGCACCGACGAGGCGTCCTGGGCCAAGGATCGCCGCGTGGAGTTCAAGTAGCCATGCGCGGCGCCGTCCTGCTCCCGTCTCTGGCGCTCGCCCCTTCGCTCCTTTGCGCCTCGTGCTTCCTGTGGACCACCAAGGACGACGGCACGGCCTTGCGCCGCGACGTCGATCAGCTCCGCGAACGCGAGGCGCGCATGGAGACCGAGGCCAAGGCGGACCGCGCCAAGCTCACCGAGATGATCGATCGGGCGAGGGCCGACCTCGTCAGCATGGAGGACACGCTCACCAAGGCCACGCGCGTGCTGGCGCGAAACTCAGCCGACTTCGGCGCCGAGATGGAGACGATCAAGGACCGCCAGAACGAGATCGACGGGGCGCTCGCCGAAATGCGGCACGGCATCGAGGAGCTCGGCAAGACGCTCGTTGAGACCCAATCCAAGGTGAACGACTTCGCGCTCGCCGCCGGCCTCGACCTGCCGGTCGACGCGGCCAAGGTTCCTGCAAAGCCGGAGGATCACCTGGCCGCGATCAAGGACGCCCTCGCGAACGGGCGCTACGGCGAGGTGCGCTCCCTCGCCAAGATCTTCCTCGACCGCTACCCCACGTCGACCGACGCGGACGACGTGCAGCTGCTCACGGCCAAGTCGTACCTCGAGCAGAAGCGCTGGGCCAAGGCGCTCGGCGTGCTGCGCCAGTTCACCGAGAAGTACCCCAAGAGCGAGCTCGCGCCGGAGGTGCTCTTCGAGATGACGCGGGCCTTCTTCGAGCTGGGGGACTGCACTGACGCGCGCGTGCTCGTGGAGGCGCTCGGCGCGCGGCACGCGAAGAGCCCCTTCGCCGCAAGGGCCAAGGAGCTCGAGACGAGCATGCTCAAGGAAAAGTCGCGCTGCACTTCGTAGGGAAGCTTTCCCGTCAGAACTGCCGCTCGTGCCTCGTGTCGGCGCCGTCGTCGCGCAGATCGATCCAGTACGTTCCTTCGCGGCGCTTGAGGCGGAGCTTGTCCTCGCCGAAGAGCCGCATGAAAAGCCCCATGGGCGTGAAGAGCCCGTAGTAGAGCGCTGCCATCACCACGCGGCTTATGACGTTGCCGATCACGAACGCCACGCCCATCCACGCCCAGTACAGGGGAAGCGCGAGCCGCGTGCCCGTGAGCCCCACGACCCCGATGGCGCCGCCGACGATCCACACCCACAAGGACGCCTGCGGCCGCTCGAGCCAGAATCTCAAGGCGAGCCCGATGACGCCGAAGCCGACGGCTACGGTGGCGCCGAACCCACGCAGCTCGCGCGCGTCGGGCCTCCAGTTGATCCTCACGAGCGACATGGCGCTTCTTTCCTCCGTCACTTGATGACAGGAGACCCCTCCAGGAAATCGACGTACGGCACGGGGGCGGCACCGCAGCCGCCGCCTCCGGCCACCAGTATCGATCCGTCCAGCAGGGTCACGGCGCTCACCTCGCTCGAGGGCTGAGGGAACACCGGGAAAGACTCCACGGCCCCCTTGATCGGATCGATCTGGTCGACCGATGCGGTGTTGGAAGAACACTGTTCGCTTGTCGTGAAGCCTCCAATCACGAGGATCGTCCCGTCGCGCACGAGCGTGGATCCGTGCTCGAAGCGGGGAGACTTCAGCTTGTAAGGTGCGATGGAGAACGTGCCGCCCGCGGGATCGAACAGCTCGATCGAATCGAGGGGAGACCAAGCGCAACACGTCCCCGGTGAGCCTCCGATCACGGCGACGTGGCCGTCGGGAAGGGTATGGGCGGTCGGCCAGTACCGCTGCGTGTTGAGAGAGCCCGTCGCGGTGAACCCGTTCGTATCCGAGTCGAACAGCTCCGCCGCGGCGGTGTTGTTGCCTCCACCCAACAAGACTCGTCCGTCGCGAAGCCGAGCGATAAAACCATAGCCGTTGCCTGCCAGAGGCGTCACCAACGTGAAGGCATCCGTCGCCGGGTCGTAGATCTCGTAGCTCGAGTCGTTCACCGTGCCGAGGAGAACGCGCCCGTCGACGAGCAGGACCGCGCGGGGGAACACGCGCGATTTGTTGAGCGGCGAGCCCGTTGGGGTGAACGTCTCGGTCGCCGGATCGAACAGGTCGGCCCGGGTCGGATCCCCGTAGCACTGGCTCATGTTCTGCCAGCACGCGCCGCCGACGACGAGCACGCGTCCGTCGAGAAGCGTCACCGCGGCGGGGAACCAACGCACCGTGGACATCTTCGACGCCACCGAAGAAACGGACTCGCCCTCGCGGTCGAAGATTTCGGCGGAGTCGGTGGCTGTGTCCGGATTGTAGCCGCCGGGCCCGGTCACGCCACCCACGATGAGCACGCGCCCGTCCTGCATGACGGCCAACCCCGGAGCCCTGCCTCGAATCGTTCCCATCGCTATCTGTATCCACGTCTGCGTCAACTTGCCGCTCTGGTAGGCGAAGGCCTTGGGAAGCGTCGCCTGGCTCGACCCCGACTCGATCCGGATGTCGACCTGGCCTGCAAGTCCCGGAGGGGTCTGCACGACCGCGCTCGTGGGGCCCTTGACGAGCACCGGGGCGCGACCGTCGCCGAGGAAGACCCGCATTCCGGCAACGAACCCCGCGCCGCTCAACGTCACCCAGTCGCCGCCGTTCTGCCAACCGTGGTCGGGGCTCGCCGAGACCACGGCAAAGTCGCACGACGCCGTCTGCACGCATGTGCCCGAACAGCACAGCTCGTCGGTCGTGCAGTCGGCGCAAGGGTCGGACGTGTCCGTGCCGGACGTATCGGACGTATCCGACGTGTCGGAATCTCCGTCGCTGTCCATGTCCCCGTCCGTGTCCGTGTCCGTGTCCGTGTCGTTGTCCGTGTCCGTGTCAGCGTCCGTGTCCGTGTCAGCGTCCGTGTCCGTGTCTCCGTCCGCGTCGGTGGTGCCGGTGTCGGTCCCGGCGCCGCCGTCCCAACCGGCGCCGGTGTCGTCGTCTCCGGACGATCCCGTTCCACAACCGAAGGCCGAAAAAGCCAGCGCCACCCCCGCCGCGATAACAAATTTCATCGTATCCCTCCTCTGTAACGACTTTCCAGGTCTGGATAGCTCAACATTGGAATCGCCTAGAACAGCGTGTAGATGAACGGCGCCGCGCTCGTCGAGCCGAGGACGATGAGCAGCGCGAGCAGGAGCAGCGACACGATGATCGGAACCATCCACCAGGCCTTGTTCTCCCTCAGGAACAGCAGGAACTCCCGCGCGATGCCCATGCGTCTCGCCATTTCTCGCTCCTCCTCGCTTCAGTCGAGCTCGAACTTCCTCTTGTACTCCTCGGCCCCGGCCATGGGAGGCTGCGCCTCCTTGCGTAATAGGCACCTCTCCACCACGAGCGCGTCCATGTCCGTGAACATGAAGCAGCGGTACGCCTCCTTGGGACCGAGCACGATAGGCTCCCCGCGGATGTTGAATGACGTATTCACGATCACGCCGCACCCCGTGCGCTCCTCGAACGCCTTGATGATGCCGTGGTATCGCGGCGCGGTGTCCTTGTCCACGGTCTGCACGCGGGCCGAGTAGTCGACGTGCGTGACCGCCGGGATGTCCGAACGGATCACGTTCAGCCTGTCGATGCCGAAGAGCCCCTTTTGCTCCTCGGTCATGGGCTTGCGCCTTTTCGCGCGCACGGCGCCCACGAGCAGCATGTACGGGCTCGACGTGTCCATCTCGAAGTAATCGGAGAGCCGCTCCTTAAGGCAGCTCGGCGCGAACGGGCGGAACGACTCGCGGAACTTGATCTTGAGGTTCATGGTGGCCTGCATGGCGGTGTTGCGCGGATCGCCGATGATGCTGCGCGCCCCGAGCGCCCGCGGGCCGAACTCCATGCGGCCCTGTACCAGCCCCACCACCTTGCCGGCCTCGAGCAGCGCTGCCACCTCGCGCGCGAGCGCCTCGTCCGAGACCATCACCTCGTACTTCGCACCCATTGAGTCGAGGGAGGCGCGCGCCTCTTCGTTCGTGAAACCGGGCCCCAGGTACGATCCGCGCTGCGCGTCCGGCCGCACGGCTGTGCGCGGCCGATCCATGATCTGGTGCCATCCGTACAGCGCCGCGCCGAGCGCCCCGCCCGCGTCGCCCGCCGCGGGCTCAATCCAGATGCGCTTGAACGGCCCCTCGCGCAGCAGCCGGCCGTTGGCCACACAGTTCAAGGCCACGCCGCCGGCCAGGCACAGGGCGTCCTGCCCCGTCACCTCGCGCGCGTGCCGGGCGAGCCGCAGCATGATCTCCTCTGTGACCGCCTGCACGCTGGCGGCGAGATCCATTTCCTTCTGCGTGAGCTTCGACTCGGGCGCGCGGGGCGGCCCGCCGAAGAGCTCGTGGAACCTCGCGCTCGTCATGGTGAGCCCGGCCGCGTAGTTGAAGTAGCGCTGGTCGAGCCGAAACGACCCGTCGTCCTTGAGGTCCACGATCTTTTCAAGAATGAGCTTCGCGTAGCGCGGCTCGCCGTAAGGCGCCAGCCCCATGACCTTGTACTCGCCCGAGTTGACCTTGAAGCCCGTGTAGGAGGTGAAGGCGCTGTAGAGGAGCCCGAGGGAGTGCGGGAAGCGGAGCTCCTTCAAGAGCTCGATGCGGTTGCCGCGGCCCACGCCCACGGTCGTGGTCGACCACTCGCCCACGCCGTCGACCGTCACGATGGCCGCCTCATCGAAGGGCGACGGGAAGAACGCGCTCGCCGCGTGCGACTCGTGGTGCCGCGTGAACCAGATGGGCCCGGCGTACCTTCCGCCGAGCTCCCGGTCGATCTCGCGCGGGATGAAGAGCTTGTCGCGCAGCCACAGCGGCATGGCCCGCATGAAGGAGCGAAGGCCGCGCGGTGCGAAGGCGAGGTACGTGGAGAGGAGCCGCTCGAACTTGACGAGCGGTTTTTCGTAGAAGACGACCGCGTCGAGCCGGTCGGCCGTGATGCCGGCCTCGGCGAGGCAATAGTCCGCCGCGTGCTTCGGAAACCTGTGGTCGTGCTTGACGCGGGTAAAGCGCTCCTCCTGCGCCGCGGCCACGATCTCCCCGTCGCGGACCAGGGCCGCCGCGCTGTCGTGGTAGAAGGCCGAGATGCCGAGGACCGTCGTCATGCGTCCCTCACCGCCTGTTCCCGCCCTTGCCGGTCGAGCAGACCGCGCCCCGTTTCTTGGCCGCGAGCCTCTTGTCGATCTCGCGCCGTGGCACCTGCCGCGAGAAGGCCTCCATGGCTCGTCGGGCCGCGTCCTTGTACCCCTTGCCGTTCAGGTGGAAGTTGTCGGTGGCGTACAGGCCGCGCCAGCGGTAGTAGAGCGTCGGTCTCTCCATGTCGACGACCCGGACGCCGACCGCGGCCCCGATCCGGCGAAGGAGCGGGTTCAATCCCCCGAAGCGCTCCTGGTAGTAGGTGAGGAACACGGGCTCGATCCCGCTTCCCCGCAGGACGGACGCCATGACTTTGAGGTCGTAGGAGATCCAGCGCGCGAGCAGCTCGTCGTTGTAGTCCTTGAAGAACACGCCCCAGCCGTGCCTGTCGAGGATGGGCCTGTACTTCATGTCGGCCGCGGCCTCGCCGTGCTGGGCCGTCACGCTGAAGACCTTGTTGAGCTGGAGCTGGCTCACCAGGTAGCGGAGGTAGTTGTCGTCCCTGGCCTTCGTGTCGAACTCCCAGAAGCTCGCCTTGCGCAGGTTCCAGCGGTTGTTCACGCCGTACATGACGAGCGCGTAGTCCGGGGCCGACAGTTCCGCCTCCTCGTCGATGAACTTCCGCAGCCGCAGGAGTCCCTCGGAGGTGTTGGACCCCGGGATGCCCAGGTTGTAGGCCTTGGCCGCGACGCCGGGGTACCTGGCGGAGAAGAAGGGCGGGAGCTGGGCCGGATAGGATTGCCCCTGCGGCGCGCCGAGACCATAGGTCATGGAGTCGCCGATGGCGAGGAACACGATCCCGTCGCAGTCCGAGATCCGGCCGTCCACCGCCACATCGGGCCGCATGGCGGTACGGGCAAGCTGCAAGACGGTCTCGACAAGCACGACGAAGAGCAGGAGCGTGACCGCGCCGAACGCGAGCCGCTTGCGCCACGACCACCGGCTGGTGATCTTCTCTGCCTTGGCCGACGGTTCGTCCATGAGAATCGCCCCTCGCGGCCCGCCCTACTTGGCCATGGGCGCGAGCCCGGAGATGAAGAACGTGCCCGCCACGGCGGCCGCAATGAGACTCGCGAAGGCCGCGGCCAGGAAGGCGCGCGCCGCCACCGGAAGGATCTCCCGCGTGCGCTCCGGAACCAGCGCCGCGGTCGCCCCCGTGAACACGGCGAACGACATCATGTTCACGCCGCCGGCCATCGCGTAGGCGGCCACGATCACCGAGCGCTGGCTCGCGAGCCGCCCCTCCTGCAACGCCACGAACAGATCCTGCACAGCGGCCGCCTCTCCCGTCACCACGCGCTGGCCGAGAGCCTGGGCCACCGGGAAGGCGTCGGCCGGGGACACGCCCGTGAGCACGGCGAGCGGATAGAAGACGAGGGTCAAGAAGCCCTGGATCGACCAGTCGAAAGCCATGCCCAGCATGGGGTTCATGACCCTCCCGAGGAGCGCGAACAGGAGGTTGAGAACGGCGAAGGCTGCGACGGACGCCAGGACGAAGGCGGTCATAGCGACAATGACGCGCAGCCCGTGTCGCGTGCCGGCCGTGAGCGCGGCGAGGAGCCCGTTGGGTCTGTCACCGAGCTCTGCTGACGGGTCGAGCGTGCGCGGGATCCCGCTCTCGGGCAGGAGGATCTTGGAGACGACGAGAGCCGCGGGGAGGGCCAGGAGCGACGAGGCCACGAGGTGCGCCCCCGAGGGGCCCGGGGCGCGTGCAAGCACGAGGGAGAAGGCGTTCGAGGAGAACGCGCTCATGCCCACGGCCAGGACCGTGCACAGCTCGGATCGCGTCATCTCGCCGAGCGCCGGCCGCGCGACGAACAGGGAGGAGACCCCGGTGAAGAGGTTCGTCACAACGCACGTGGCCTCCATGCCCGAAAGCCCCAGCCGCCTCGAGAACGCGCGCGACATGAGACGCACGAGCCACGGGAAGAACCCGGCCAGGTACAGGATTGACGCGAGCATGGCGAACAGGAGGATGCGCGGGAACACCTGGAAAACGGTGGTGAGCGCCACGAGCCGGCCGGCCTCGGGGCCGTTCACGGTGAACGCGGTCGACAGCTTGCCGAACAGGACCGCGGCGCCGGTCGACGCAACGGCCGCGAGGCCCGATACCATGGTCTCGCACGCGAGCACGGCCTTGGCCGCGCCCGGAACGAGAAAGACGATCGCGCCGAGCGCGAGATCAAGGATGAGCCCCACGAGCACGAGCCGCTTGTTGACCTTGCGGCGATCGGCGGAGAGGAGCCATGCGCCCAGGAGGAGGACGAAGATCCCGCAGAAGCTCACGACGTTGAAGATGCCCACGCGGTTCCCTCGCGTCCGGCTTGATACGGCCCGAAAAAAGCTGTGCCGAACCGGGGCAGAATATCACGCGGGGATGAAAAGGGGATACGGCAAACACCGTTCGGCCGAGGGGGACGGGACGGGGCGCGGATCAGTTCGAGCCGCAGCCGCCCTGGGGCGCCGGGGCCTGGCCGGCCGGGGGCGCCGGGGGGCCGCTCAGGGGCTTCGCGCAGCCCTTGAGGCCCGGGTTCAGCTCGCAGAAGTTCTTCTGGATGTCGTTCGCCGCGATGCCGTTGAAGGTCTTGCGGTTGTTGACCATCCAGGTCGGGCTGGCGCCGATCTTGAGGCCCTGGGCCACGAGCATGTCGTCGCCGAGGAGCTTTTTGCCCTCGTCACCGGTCGCGCACTTCTCGATTGTTGCCGCCGCGATGCCGCCCGTGGCGCACTTCTGCCAGTCGGTGCTGCGGATGTCCTGGTTGCGGCACCAGACGTAGTCCATGAACTTGTTGTTCTTGCCGTAGGACTTGATGGCGCACAGCTCGCGGATGTCCTCGTCGACCTCGGCGGGCCCGTGCATGGAGCTGAAGGTGCCGTCGGGAGCCTTTTCGGCGATGTAGTGGACGCCGAAGGTCATCTCCTTGCCGAACGCGCCGAGCACTTCCTTCATGGCGTCGAGGCCCTTGACCCCGAACGGGCACTGGCTCATCACGAAGACGTCGAGCCTGCCCTTCATCTCGGTGCGGCACGCGAGCGATTCCTTGCAGGTCGGATCGTCGCAGTCGACCTTGCCGTCGCCCGTGTCATCGACCTTGTTGTCGCAGATCTCGGCCTTGGGATCGAAATCCTGCTTGATCTTGAGGGACTGGAACCGGCCCGCCGGCGTGAGCCAGCGCGCCATCTGCTCCGAGCCTTCCTTGTCGCCCTTGATCGTGTCGTCAAACAGGATCGCCGGAAGCATCTTGAGCCCGGCTTCCTCAAAGACCTTCTTGCCCTCGGGATCCGCGTAGTCGAGGATCGTGGGGGAAAGCGCCGGGAAGACCTGCTTCAGGCTCTCGATGACCGGGGCCGGATCGCAGGTGGGGCAGCGCTTGTCCGTGAGGGCGATGAGCTTGACGACCACGGGCTTGGGCAGATCCGAGCAGGCCTTGGGAACGCCCTTGCCGCCGTACGCGTCGCAGATGGCGCGCAGGAAATCGGCGGTGCGGCGCGCACCCTGATAATCCTTGCCGTTGAGCTTGATTGTGGGGCTGCCCTGGGCGCCCGCGGTCTCGGAGCGCTTGAAGCTCGCCGCGAGCAGGGCCTTGCCCTCCGGGCCGTCCTTGCAGGCCTTCATGGCGGCAACGTCGATGCCCGCTTCCTTGGCGCAGCCTTCCCAGTTGCCGGGAATCGCACGCGCGTCCTTGTTCATGCAGGCGATGAGCTTGAGGTGCGCCTTGGGCGCGACCTTGAGGGCGCACAGGTGGGCGATGTCACCCTCGACCTCGCCGGCCCCGTGCATGCTCTCGAGGTTGCCGTTGCCCGCGTCCTTGCCGATGTACTCGATGTTGAGCGCAAAGGCGTCCCCGATCTTCTCGGCCGCCGGGATGATGGCGTCGAGGGCGTTCACGCCGTACGGGCACTGGCTCATGACATACAGGTCCATCTTGACAGCGGCGACCTTGGGGGCCCCGGTGCCGGCGTCCGCACCGCCCTTGGCCTTGCCGCAACCGGCGAGCACGAACGCCACGAGGCCGACCATCGCTACCTTGACCATTGTTTTTCCAAACATTTTCTTTTCCTCCGGATGGGTTTCCTCGAGTCCCCGAACGTATGCTCGGCGCTCCCATTCGCGCTTCGCGAAGAGACAATCTCATACTCCACAAATACACTCCATGGAAGAAAAACCTGATTTGGATCATGAGGAGCCGAAGGGGCGCCGCCTCGGGGCTCGCGGCCTCGCGCGCAGCCGGATCTCCTCGTCCGCCGGCATACGTTCCCGACCCCGGTCCTCGGCCAGATCGAAGAACGGGACGTCGTCGACGCGGCCTGCCTCGTCGTTCCAGCGGCACACGCGGACGTCGTCCCCGCGCACCCTGATGAACGTGAGCCGGCGCGCGTCCGGCTTGAGGCGGTTCCAGGGATTGTCCACGGCGATCCAGGTCCCGCCGTTGGCGTACGTTGCGCGCCCGCCGTCCACCTTGCGGACGTCGACCACGTGGGTGTGCCCCATGACCACGGCCTTGACCCCCGTGAAGCGCGCGATCTCGGAAGCGCGCTCGGCGCACTTCTCCACGGTCTCGTCCGTCCGGCGCCGCAGCCTCCTCCCGATCTGGTTGCCGGCCCAGAACAGGCCCGCCACCGTCAGCACCGAGAAGAGGGCGAGGAGCGAAGCCTTGCCGAACACGTTCTCGGCCAGCCACGGCGTGGATTGGATGAGGCTGAAGACGAGCAGCCACAGGTAGAGCGACAGGAGGCCGAGGCCGGCGAACCACAGGAGGCGGCGGACCACGGGCTCGATCATCTCTCGCACGAGGGCGGCCTTGGAGGCGGTCAGCGGGTGGATCTTGAGCTCCTCGAGCCTGCGGTAGAGGCCCGCGGGCTGCGTGATCCCGTCGAGCCCGCGCAAGGCGTCCTCGTGGGCGGCATCGTCCTCGCGCGTGTAGCGCGACGCGCCGGCGATGGCTCCGGGCGACAGGGCGCTCACGAAGAACGGGTAGTGGTCGCGCGCGACCCAGACCAGGTCGAACAGGTCGTAGCGCCTCAGGAACTCGGTATACTGCTCGAAGGAGATGACGCGCGGCATGTACGGATCGATGCGGTGCACCCGGTTGTAGAAGTAGCGCACGAAGTAGGAGCCCAGCGGGTAGTCGAGCAGCGGCGGCGCCCCGGCGGGCTTCCCGCGCGACGGCACGAGAGGGCGCAGGGGGTACCGGATGCTGTTCGAGGGCTCGTACTCGTTGCCGTGCTCCACGTACACCCGCCCCGGCTCCAGGTAGAACCACTCGTGGAAGCGCACGAGGCGCTCCGCGTCCTTTGCCGCGGGCCCGCCCTCGAAGCCCGCGAGGTGCTCCCTCAGGCGCCTTTGCACGTCCTCGAAATGAAGCTCGAGGTCGTGGTTGCCCCTGAGGATCTCGATCCTGTGACCGGCCGCGACAAAGGACGCGAGCGCCACGAAGGCCTCCTCGTGCCCGGCCGCGATGACGTCCAGCTTGAAGACGGACTTGGCCGGGGTGGGGTCGAGCCCGAAGCGCCGCTCGGGCGGCGAGACCTCGAAGCCGCGCGCGCGACAGTCCTCATCGTCCGGCACGCTGGTCACGGTCAGGAAATCGAACACGTCGCCGTTGAGCACGAGGACGAGCCGCGACGGGTCGCCCGCATGCTGCGTGCGCAAGGAAGCGAGCAAACGGGCGAGCGCCGCGTCCTCGAAGAAGTCCTCCATGGGCGAGTAGCGCGCCGCGTCGCCCGTGCGCCCCTCGCCGAGGTGCAGGTCGGAGATCACGACGAGCTCGGGCCCCTCCACCCTCCCGCTCGCTTCGTCCATGGAGATCCTCCTACGCATTGCAGTATAATCTTGGACCGGGGCGAAACACCATGGAGGCTCACTCGATGACAAAAAGATTCAACTTGGCAGTCGCGTCGCTTCTTTTCGCGCTCATGTTGGCTGGAATGCCCGCGACCGCCACCTTCACGAACCAACAGAGCAACGGCGACCAGAACACGCACTACATCACCGTCGGCGCGGCGAGCCTGACCATGGCCTGCGCGTCCGGTTTCATCCAGACCAGCACCGCCACGGCCCTGTTCTCGTGCACGTCCGATGGCGCCACCTGGAAGGACGGCTCGTTCAAGGGCCTCGGCACGAGCCTGACGTTCGTGGACGCCTCCAAGGGCTACCTCGGCACGGCCACGGGCGCCACGTTCGCGTCCGCGGACGGCGGGGCCTCGTGGCAGAAGATCGCCGACGCGAACATCGGCAACCTCGTCTCCGTCATCGACATCGCCACCACGCCGGACGGCAAGACCGTGTTCATCCTGGGAACCACCGGCGACTTCGCCTACAGCGCCGACGGCGGCGCCACCTGGACCAAGGGCACCGCGGAGATCCCGGCCGGCAACACCAGCGCCTCGGCAGCGGCCGTGGTGGGGCAGAACGTGTGGGTCGTCGGCGGCGACTTCGGCAAGGCGCCCCAGGGCGGCACGGGCGGCCGTCCGCCCGGAAACGGGTTCGTGAAGGTCTCCACGGACGGCGGGGTCACGTTCACGACGCTCGGCGTGGAAATGCCGTACTGCATCTACGACGTGAGCTTCGTGAGCGCCAAGGAGGGCTGGATCGCGGGCGGCGGCGCCACACAGGGCAGCGCGGTGATCGGCTACACGACGGACGGCGGCGACACGTTCACCACGGTCACGCCCCCTGCCCTGCCCGACTCGGAGCGGCTCACGCCCAACGTGTTCAAGGGCGACCTCGGGAGCTGCACGCGCATCAGGTTCTTCGGCCCCAAGGTGGGCCTGGCCCTGTGCTCGTCGGGCACGCTCGAGGAGAGCGGCTTCAACGGGCTGTACATGACCAAGGACGGCGGCCGCACGTGGGAGCTGCAACCCGGCTACAGGGACGGCTTCGGCGCGAACAAGGACAACCTGTTCTTCGTGACCGCAAAGGCCAACGACATGTCCATGCCGGACTGCAAGGGCGGCTTCATCGTGGGCGACGGCAAGCTCATCCAGCGCTGGGACGCGGACGACAAGTCCATCGACTGCGCCACGGGCGAAGGCGATGGCGATGGCGAGGTGCCCGCGGGCGACGACGGGGGCAACGGGGGTGGCAGGCAAGATTCGTGCGGCTGCGAGACGCCGGGGCTCGACTTGGGCCGGGGCTCGCTGCTCGGGGTGATCCTGGGGTGGCTGTCATAGGACCTATGAGTCTTATGGGACCTATAGGGCCCATTCTTTCCCTGGCCCTCGGAACCGGGGCGCTCTACGCGCTCACGTGGACCGACGCGGTGCAGGCCGCGGACTCGGGCGAAATGATCGCGGCCGCCTGCAACCTGGGCGTGCCCCACCCTCCCGGCTACCCGCTCTACGTGCTCCTGGGTCACGGGTTCTGCGGCCTGCCGCTCTCGACCCCCGCGGGCCGGGTCGGGCTGCTCTCCCTCACGTCGGCTGTGGCCGCGGTCCTGCTCGTATACGCCGTCGTCGCGCGCCTCACGGCCAACCGCTCCGCCGCGGCCGTCGCCGCCTTGACCCTGGCCACGGGCGCCACGTTCTGGCGCTACGCGTCCCTGGCCGAGGTCTTTGCGCTCAACGCGGCCCTGTCGCTGGCCGTGGTCTACGTATCGTTGCGCGCGAGCGACGCGGGCACGCCGCGGGCGCACCTCGTCTGGTCCGCGGCCGTCGGGCTCGCCGCCGGGCTCGCGCTTACGAACCACCACTCCTCCGTGCTCATCATGCCGCTCGCGGCCTT
>JAQTNF010000108.1 GCA_028713995.1 Deltaproteobacteria bacterium
TGAAGCTCATCTTCGTCGAGTCGACAAGTTGGACCCCGTCACTGGGATTCTCCAAGTCAAACTTGTACAAAGTTTCGACACCGCTGTCGTCCTTGGTAAAAGCGACCCACCGACTTCCGTCGAAAGCACTGTTCAGATAATAGAGGGAGGTAACCAAGGTTTCTTTTTTTGTTCCTATATCATAATATGTCAGAAGAACTTTTTGAGCATCTGTGTATGCATCATAGAGGCATCCATTACCCCCCCCTATCGGATCCCGATCTGATGTATTATTCGAAGTAAGCCGTGTCTCCGATGATTCGCTGAGCCCGATTCGAAACACTTCAGTTGTGTTTCCGTCAGAGATGTCTATCTGCTTGGTAAAAAAGACATTCCCCCCATATATCGCGGGAGTTGTAATTATTTCAGGTAAGGCGCTTCGCAGCAATTCCTGCTGATTGCCTGCCGAGAGGTGCCTTTTCATCAACACTTCTTCCTCTGGATTCTTTGCGTTGTCAATCCATGTCCAGACCATATAATCGTCATCTAGCGCGTTTCTCCCCGTCCACCCTTTGGTGTTGTAGTTCGTCGGACTGATGATTTGGCAGCCCTTGGGCAAGGACGTATCCGTGTCAGAATCGGAATCCGCGTCCGTGTCCGTATCACTGTCCGCATCAGAATCATTGTCCGAGTCACTGTCGGAATCCGAGTCCGAGTCCGAATCAGCGTCAGCGTCCATGTCGGTGCCACCGTCAGAGTCCGCATCGGAATCCGTGCCTGCGTCCTTGCCGGAGTCTCCGCTAGAGCTATTGCCCGAGCACCCGGCAACGAACGCAAGCAGCGCCGCAATGGTCAGAACCGCTAAGCTATTCTTCATCATTCCCTCCGCCTGGCACCAGCCCCAAGGACTTGCAACCTCGCCACATCCCGGCCGCGATCCTCGTGGCAGCGGCCAAAAGATGCGCTAGCCTTCTCACAATACCACACCAAGCCGCGCTCCGGTTTTAGTTCTTTACGAGGTGCACGTTGTCCACGAACGGGCCGCGGAAGCGGTTCTGCGCGTTGGAGTAGAAGACCCACCGCATCCGGAACTGATCGTTCAGATACGACGCCGGCAGGGTGTACGTGTGCTCCAGCCATCCGGAGTTGAGCAGGCACCAGTTGCCGTACGCGTCCGTGAACGGCACCGACGTCGGCACAGCGGTCCAGGTGTACCCGCCATCGGTCGAGATCTCCCACCACACGCCGTCCGGACACCCGGCCGCGTTCGGCTCGATGTCGGTCCACATGTAGAAGTGCACGCTCACGTTCTGGCCCGAGCACTGGGAGATCTTGAAGCCTTCCCAGACGCTCGTTCTCGGTCCCTCGGCCCAGTTGGTCGTGTACGACAGGCTGTTCGAGTACACGGTCGTGCGCGGGCATCCGAGGAGCTGCGAGCCGGACTGCGCCGTGGACGGAGCAGAGGCGTTGGCCGTTGGCGCGCCCACGCTCCAGCAGCTCGGAGAGCCGTACAGGGTCGTGGCCGGCTCCCCGTTCTCGAAGCTGTACACGAAGGCCGAGGCGGCCGACTGGCAGGCCGCTGCCGCGTCCATGTCGCGCAAACACAACGCCGGGTTGGTGCCGGTCCTGGCCACGCTCGAAACCGCGCCGGTGCTCAGGTTCGCCTTGGCACCGTTCGTTGATGACGACACGCTCTGGCTCCAGATGCCCGTCGCACCGCGCGTCGTTGAGTCGAACATGGCGTAGCAGCCCGTGGACGAATTGGTGCACGCCGTGCCCGTGAAGCTCGGACCGGTCTCGTTGTTTACGGTCGCATTGCCCAGGATGCGCGCAAAGTCCCGCGTCGTGGCGAGCCGCCAGTTGGATGAAGAGCTGGCAAGAGCCTGGCACGCCGAGATCGCGTTCGCCTGGGTGTACGTGGTGGCCGCGCCGGTGCACGCGGACCCGCTCCACGTCTGGCCGAGCGGACAGCGCTTCCAGCACACGGTCCCGTTGGGCTCCTGGGCTTCGTCGGCCGCGCAGCAGGTGCCGGGCATCGTGGTCTGCCACGTCGAGGTCGCGGCATTGCAGTAGTACGTGGCGCCTCCGCACGACATGCTCGCGCAGTTGTTCCCGGAGCTGCACGTGACGGACGTTCCGCCCGCGCACGTGCCGGTTGCGCCCTCCCCGCCGCAACCGTTGCACGCTCTGCCCGTGGTGTTGGTCGTGCCGCCGCACACGTCGGCGCACGCTCCGGCCGTGGTGTAACAATTCGGGCTCTGCGTGGTGGTGCACGCAGCCGCGCAGCACCCGCCTGCGGTGCAGGCCGTCTGTGTTTCGGTGCAACCGCACGACGCCTCACAGGCCCCGCTGCCGTTGCAGGTCTTCTGGCAGCTCGCGGGGTAGTCGTAGAACACGTTGCCCACGCAGGTGTCCATGGCGCAGGAGCTCGTCCCGCACCCGCCATCGTAGCCTGACGCCCGGTTGGTCCAGGCCGTGCGGCTTGAGCTCGCCGAGCAGTACGTGCACCCCGTGGTCGGGCTTCCGTCCGCGTGCCACGTCCCGTTGATGAAGCACTCATTGGAAGAGCACGTTCCCGAGTGGCACAGGCCGCCCGAGCACGTGGAGCCGTCGGCGTTCGATGTCCACGATGTCGCGCTCGTCGCCGTGTCGCAGCGTTGGCATCCGTTCGCCGGGTTCGCAGCGCCATCCGCGTACAGCGTGCCGTTGATGTTGCACTGCGAAAGCACCAGATGCACGTTGTCCACGAATGGCCCGCGGAAGCGGTTCTGCGCGTCGGAGTAGAAGACCCACCGCATCCGGAACTGGTCGTTCAGGTACGACGCGGGCAGGGTGTACGTGTGCTCCAGCCAGCCCGTGTTGAGCATGCACCAGTTGCCGTGGGAGTCCGTGAACGGCACGGACGTGGGCACCGCGGTCCAGGTGTACCCGCCGTCCGTGGAGATCTCCCACCACACGCCGTCCGTGCACCACGAGGGGTTGGGCTCGATGTCGGTCCACATGTAGAAGTGCACGCTCACGTTCTGGCCCGAGCACGCGGCGATCTTGAAGCCTTCCCAGATGCTCGTTCTCGGACCCTCGGCCCAGTTGGTCGTGTAAGAGAGGCTGTTCGAGTACACGGTTGTGCGCGGGCATCCGAGGAGCTGCGAGCCGGACTGGGCCGTGGACGGAGCAGAGGTGTCGGCCGTGGGAGCGCCCACGCTCCAGCAGCTCGGAGAGCCGTACAAGGTCGTGGCCGGCTCCCCGTTCTCGAAGCTGTACACCAATGACGATGCCGCGGCCTGACAGGCTGCCGCTGCATCCATGTCCCGCAGGCACAGCGCCGGGTTGGTGCCGGTCCTGGCCACGCTCGACACCACGCCCGTGCTCAGGTTGGCCTTGCCGCCGTTCGACGAGCTGGCCACGCTCTGGGTCCAGATGCCCGTCGCACCGCGCGTCGCGGAATCGAACATTGCGTAACAACCCGTGGACGAATTGGTGCACGCCGTGCCCGTGAAGCTGGGTCCGGTCTCGGTGCCCACGGTGGCATTGCCCAGGATCCGGGCAAAGTCCCGCGTGGTGGCCAGGCGCCAGTTGGATGAAGAGGTCGCAAGCGCTTGGCACGCGTTGATGGCATCGACCTGGGTGTACATGGTGGCCGCGCCAGTGCACGCGGACCCGCTCCACGTCTGGCCGAGCGGGCACCGCTTCCAGCACACGCCCGACGAGCCCGGCTCAAGAGCCTCGTCCACGGCGCAGGGGTTCACCGGCGGGTTCGTATCCGTGTCCCCGTCGGAATCGCTGTCGCTATCGCTGTCCGTGTCCGAGTCGCTGTCACTGTCGGAATCGGTATCACCGTCAGTGTCGCCATCGCCGTCCGTATCGCTGTCGATGTCGCTATCCCCGCTGACATCCTGACAAACCGTCTCGCCGCCAGAAGCAGGAGGCGCCTGCCCTTCTGCCTGCTCCACCGGCGCAAAGACCACGAACCCATCGCAGCTTCCCGCCATATAGTTTCCCGCCATTTCACGGCCCCTGGCCCAGGCCTCCACGGGCGCACTCATGTTTTCTGCCACGAGCTCGGGAGCCAGTGGATTGCGTACGTTCACCACCCGCGCTCCGAAAGGACCCGATGTGTAGAGATGGGTTCCATAGAGCCGCAGTGACATGACCGGCACGCCGACATTGATATTCGAGACGGGAACGAGAGATTGCGGATCCGCCGCGCTCACTACGACTACGGCCTCGTCGGCACTGACCGCCACGACTCCCTGGTAGACGTCAATGCGGTGAGGAAGGAGCGTGCATGTCTCTTCCTCCCAGGGATCGGCATACACCCCGTCCTCTCCATGCACACGCGACTCACACCATTCGTCGAGCCACTCGTCGTCGTCGCAACTCTCGAACAGCTCCGTTTCCCCGGAGAACTCGGGATTCAGTGGATCCGAGAGAGAGAAAACGGAGACCCCTCGGTAGTCGGCCAGATAGAGCTGTCCATCGGATATGACGATGTCGGTGGGATGCGAACCGGTCGCAAGCTCTCCGACGACCTGCGGCTCCGAAGGACTGGTCGTGTCAATCACGAACAGCCGGTTTGTCGTCGCCGCGTACACAAACTTGCCGTATGTCGCGACGGCGCGGACGATATGGGGCAGCGTCACGCGGCCGATTCTCTCAGGCCCGAAGCAGCCCTGGGAAGGATCCAGGATTTCCACGTGGGTCCATCTTGCGACAACCGCAAGCTCTCCCAACGATGCGAAATCCCGCACGCCGGGCCACATATACATCCTCGACTCGCCGGTAGCGGTCGTTGCCGGTTGGTCGCAGAACAGACCGTTGGTCGTCGGATCGCACCTCTCTGCTCCCAGCAGATTCCACCAATCACCCGTTCCGCAGACTTCTCCCCAAGCAGGATCGGTCACGCCATTGCCGTCGCAATCTCCTGCTTCCTCTCCGCCGGCGACCTCGTTCCCCGTTGCCCAACCAGTATCCGTGCGTTTCCACGACCTCACTTGCGCGACATCACCCTCGGGCACTGAAGACGCCACAACCAACGCGTCGTCTGACTGGTCGAGTAGCAACACGTTGCTGGCCGAGCTCGGACAGGGCTTCCCCGTGCATTGAGGCGAATCGAGCCTCCATCCTCCTCCTATGTCGCCAAGCGCCAGGCTCCATGCATCATTCCGGTTCGACCTTCCGTCGTTGCCCCCGAAAACATACAAACGACCCGTTGTTTCCGAGAAGGCTATCGATCCGTTGCGTCTTCCCGGTATTTCCGGAACCCCGTTCGCAATGCGTTCCACGTATCCCGAGGGCAGGTACAAAGCGTAGAGCCCGTCGGAGAGCGCTCCGCTCGGACGCACACCTCCGTAAACGTAGACCACATTCCCGCTTCTCACCGTCGCCGCATCCCCGACCGCGATCCCCTCGATGTCGCCACTCGCCTCGACCTCCTCCCACAAGCGCGATCCCATCAGATATCTATAGAGCCCCCCCGCGCTACCGTCCTCGGCTATTCCACCAAACAGATACAACCCCTCTCCGTCCGGTCCGACAACGAGCTTAGCCCCCATCAATCCCGGTGGCCTGAACGTTCCAGCCTGCGGCTCAATCTCGGACCATCTCAGCCTCTCAGGAACCCCGTCTGTTGTTGTTTCCACGATTCCGGCCCACAACTTGTTCGATATCGACCCATCAGCTATCAGCCCACCGTAGAGTCCAACAACGAAGCTCTCCTCACCGTTTTCGCCCATCCATCCTACCGATTCGAACGCTGGGTCAAGACCTCTCGGATACAGACCGTCTTCGGGGCCGTTGGCGCATATCTCGCGGAACACATGTCCCCGCTGGGGATCCACGAAAGCCAAGCTGGCGCCCTGCGCCTGTCCGACGTTCGTCCCGGCTCCGCCCCCAAAGCCGCAATTGTCTCTTATCAGGGTGTTCGTGTCTGATGTCACCTGCATGAGCACTGGTACGCTGTCCTCCATGAGCCCGGTCCTCTGGCGATCCGAAGAGCCCCTTCCGTAGCTGTTCCCCATGCTCGTGCCGCCTACGACCCATCCACCGAAACCGCTACTCGGGAAATGACGGCGCGGTCCCTCCCATGGTATCATTCCGTATGTGAAGTATTTCATATGCCGGCTGTCGAAGTATCCTTCCTTGCGAGCGTATTCTCCGCTCTGTATCGAATCAATTGCTCTCTGGTACTGCGCAACGGTCGCGAACTTGGCTATGTACGCCGCGCTGGCGTTGTTCTGCGCTATTTGGGTTATTGTCGACCCTGCGTTGTGGTGCCACCAGATTTCGTTGAACGGCCTCCATTGGTAGCTCAGGTTGTACGAAAATAGAGATGGTCCCTGCTGACCGAATGGGAACACAGGGACGGCACCAGCCTTGTCGAGGGCGTCCAGAACCGGGGCTTGGCAGACAGAGACCCGCGCCTTCCCATCTTCGCTTGGGGCGCCGACCTCCTGGTCCGATAGCAGTTCGTTATACTGTGTCGCTTTCTTGACACAATTCGTCCCAGCGCTCCATGTCGTCAGCAGTTGCATATGGATATTCGTATCGATCGACGGAGGCGGAGGGAGCAGCGACGTCCGTATCTGTTTTTTTGCCGGCTGAACCCCAATCATGAACGGCGGCTTCTCATAAGAGAAGGAGGCCGCGTGCCATCCGCTGTGCATTCCGTTGGTATATGCCCCCACGACATCTTGATTGTATTCGTAAGGATCTTGACAGTATTCCAGTCCCGGATGCGGGGGGAAAGAGCATGCGAAGGGACCTTCGTTGCAATCACAGAACAACAGGTGTGATTTCACATGTTCTATTTCTTTGTAGCTCGTTGCCGGAGCCTTCTGGCAGAGCTTGGACCAACTATCTTTCTTTTCCGGCAGGAATGTGCAAAGAGTCACGTCTGGTACTGTAAGCTCGCTTATCTCATCGAAATATTCATATGTCCCTACACTTAATAACATACCCACCGATCTATGATAGCAATATCCTCTATTCTGTTTGTTCCCAGACTCGGCATTGTAGTCCGCAAATAAATATTTATCAGTCGCCCCACTGCCCGTCCCACATTCTTTTTCTACCATCTCTCCAGTGTCTGTATCTCCCGTATCTGTGTCGTTTTCAACCTCCCCGCATGTGGGATTACATCCCGTAACCCCCTCATCCAAACAAGCCTTGAAAGTTGTTACAACTGGCGATTCCGTCGACACGGACCCCAAAATCCGATTCGTTTCTGATATGAGTACTGGACTTCCTGATATTCCCGGGCCACTATACGTCGCTATCGGAATGCCATTCACTCCTTTTTGGCCATCTGTTTTTCCAATAGTAACCATTTGTGGACATCCAGCAGGATGTCCTACGGCAATCCCATCATATCCATTCCCCAATATGGGCAACGGTTCGCTCTCCACACTTTCCCATCCGTAAATATATCCAGGGGCTCCTTCGAGTTCCATTACTACATAGTCCCAAAAATCACTAACAGGATCATCGAAGTATAGTTTATATGCCTTTTTGCATTTGAACGTTTGCTGCCTATTGCGAGCCTGTTTGAAAGCATAGTGCCAGTCATCGTCTGTCATATTTTGCAGATCAGACAATGTATTTATTCCGCTCGGAAGATCCCATTTTTTTACTCTGTAATCGAAAGCGACTTCCGCAATGTCGCACATTATGTTCGCTATTTCTTGATCGCCTTGAACATCTTCGCTCGCCCAGCGATATCCATGTGGAGGATAGTAATAGTTTTTCTCCCTCTGACCGCAAACATCAATGCCGCCTAAAAGCCTTTCCAAGTATAACTGTTTCAAACAGTGCCCAGCTGTTAGGTAAAGATTAGGCCCAATGAGAACTCCTGAGCACATCGGCTCGCCGGTTAGGCCATCCCAGTTCAATATCGGATATTTCCCGTCAACCACCCCTTGTCCAGTATAAAAATCGTCCCAATTCTCACCTTTGAATGCCTTAATAATCTGCGCATCAGAAAGAGGAACAGGGATGTCTCCTAACAAGTGTGCCAATCCATTGTCCCACGCATATCCACTATGTCTTTGGTCATTCCTTTTGAGCTCGTTACGGTACTTGAGCATTCCCTCTGAGCGAGATAGTCTTTTAATCTGCTCAGAAAACTGCTGCCACTCTGGAGGAAGGGGAAAACCGTCAATATAGATCTTTGCCTTTTTAGTCGGCTCTTCTGGGTCGCTGGATTCGTGTTGAAAATATGTGCATATCTGCGGCGAAAAGACAGCGTCGTACCTGAAACCTGCATGGGAATGCGCACATATTGCCGTTAAAAGTCCTGCCACCGCGAATACTGACGTCTTTTTCATGCTCCGTCCCTTTCAGTAGCACTCCTTATTGGGAGTGATTTTCACTAGCCATGGTAGAGAACTGTCAACTCCGGCAAACAAATACTCATTGGACGACAATATGATAGCGGTGTATAATTGCGCTATACCAGAGTGGCCTGCGTTCCAATGCCACAAGACACGTCCATTTCCGTCAACATGAGCTACGCTTCCATCAGCTGCGCCCGCTCCACTGCTATAATAACCAGTTAGCAAGAAGTCGTCTCCTATTGAGGTAATATCTTGCAGATAGACAATATCATTGTCACCATAATATTTGTGCCATAATAGATCTCCTCCAATTGTGACTTTGGCGAGATATGTTCCCCACGTCCAGTCATCGTACAATAGAGCCCCTCCAAAGAGAATATGGCCGTCGGGCGTTCCTGAAGCAAAACCGAAAGCTCCGCTACGATTGGGGCGAAACGTTTTCGAAGCCACCACTCGATAGTTAGGAGATAGAATAACAATATATGGATATTCATAGGTTGTTTCGTCCGGCTGATAGTTGCCTGTGGTATTTTCTATATATAGACTTCCAACGAACGCCGAATATCCGAAGGAAAATCGATCCCAGCCCCAGATATTGTATTGAGATGAAGGAACCAATAGCGCATGAAACTGTTCTTCGAAAGAACCGTTGACATTTATAGTTTCCAACAATGAATTACCGTGTCCGTCGCCTGTATAAAATTGGATAGTATCAGCATCAATTTGGTAGGTACTTAGAATGCCACCGTACTGCAATGTCTCACTCCAGACCACTCCACCGTCCAATTCTGTATACTGCGCCCACGCGCCGGCATATGTGCTGGTCACGACCTTGGTGCCCAACGCCATCAGGCCGCCCGAAGTCAAGTGAACGCGCTTGAAGACCTCAGCATCATATTCGCTACCGTTACCCTCTTGGCCATAGAGACTGGACCACACCAATTGTCCGTCCTTGTCAACGTCCATAAGAAAACCATCCATGTCATAGGGTGTCGTTGGCACCTCGGGCTCCGCCTCACCGGCCACGACGAAGTGTCCGTTCGGAAGCTCGACGACCGACCACGCAATTGCTTTTGCCGCGCCGGGGATGTCGTAGACCTTGTCGAAAGCGACGTCGCATTTGACGGGAGGGATCTCGGGCTCGATGATGAGCGCCGGGTCGGTGCTCTCAGGGCCTGCGTCACCCGCATCCGGCGCGGCGTCGGGACCGGAGGACGTGGCCTTGCCGGAGCAACCGGCGAAGATCGAAAGAAGCACAAGGAGCGAGGCCCCCGAGATTGCGGATGCTTTTCTCATGACCAGCCCCTTTCAGTAGCACTCCGCATTGGGAGTGAGCTTTACGAGCCATGTCTTGTAAGGAGCACCTTTGTAGTAATATTCCGCCACACCTAACGCCAAAAACGACCCATCCGAAGTCTGTATGACACTTGAAAAACCGTTCTCGCCTTCGTGGTCCGGACTAAAGTGCCACAAAAGGTGCCCATTCTCATCTACTTTGCCGATATATCCATCATAAATACCATAACCACCAATTTCGCCCACAAAAAGATACCCTCCACTGACTGTGAGAATATCATCAACACCGTTACATCCACTCAAACCATAAAACCTCTGCCATAGAACTTCACCCTTCACATTCACCTTGGCCATGTACGCCCCCCAGAACCAATCGTCGTAAAGTAGCCATCCGCCGAACAATGAATGGTCACCATGGGCGCCGATTGCCGCAGTGAATTCGGCGCTTCTTCCAGGAAACAACATCCTTGATGATATTCTCGTATAATCGGGGCCAAGAATCGAGATGTAGGGATAACTGTACGTTGTGTCATCCGGAAGGTAGTTTCCCTCCACATTGTCCACATACAAATTACCAAAGAACGCTGAGTAACCATTGGAGATCCTATCCCATCCCACGATAAAGTATGGGTCCATGTCGCCTTGATACTGCTCCTCAAAACCGCCATCGATGCAAATAGTCGCCAGGATCTTCTTCCCAGCGTCGTTTCCACCCCAATACTGCACTTTGTTATCATCGATCTGGAACGTGTTCGACGTCCCGCTGGTCGGTAAGATATCGCTCCAGATCATTCCACCATCCGGTTCCGTGAACACGGCCCATGCACCGCCATTCTCGCTGTCATCGACCTTGGTGCCGAGCGCGAGCAGGCCGCCTTGCATGAGATGGACCCGTCGAAAGACCTCAAAACCTCGTCCCCCTGTATCCTCCTGGCCGTAGAGATGCGTCCAAACGACCTCCCCGTTCTCATCCACCTCCATCAGAAACCCATCCATGTCCGTAATCGAAGTCGGAGTCTCGGGCTCGGCCTCTCCAGCTACGACAAAGTGTCCGCTCGGAAGCTCGACCACCGACCACGCTCGCGCGCTCACGGTGCCGGGGATTTCGTAAACACGGTCAAACGCCACGTCACAGTTTGCGGGCGGAATCTTCGGTTCCACAATGAGTGCCGGGTCGCTGCTGTCCGGACCTCCGTCGCCCGCGTCCGGCGCGGCGTCGGGACCGGAGGATGTGGCCTTGCCGGAGCAACCTGAAGCGAAAACGATGCCCATAGCAAGCCAAAGGACTATTGCACTTTCCCTTTCAAAAGGCATGGTGGATATCCTTCGAGAATGCCGCGTCATCTCTCCGCCGTATCACCGAGGGCAGAACGGACGAGAGAACAGCCGCAAGCTTCTTCGTGGTGATTGTTTTCAGATTCTTCGCAAAGATCCCTGCGTTCTCTTCACCTGGTGGCCGCCAACGATAGAGGAGCATGTCGTGGCCGATGCGAGGATCAAAGGCAAATCCCGAGAGCTGAGAAAGGCGCGTATCCGCGCGCGCTCCTGTCTTCCGTCCATAGATGTCTACCTGGTCCTTGGAACCGAGGTAATTGGGCCTGGCCGAGTTGCGGAAGTCCTGCCAGACTATCCAACCCGAGCCGACATCGGGAGAAAGTTGGATGGAGGAATTGTCGCCGACTCGTTCGGTCAGCCCAGAAGAAACCTCGTGCCTGTAGATGCTCGAGTGGAACGCCTCGACATTCCCTCCGTGGAAGGCATCATCGCGAAGGTCCTCGAACACGGCGGTTTGACCGTCGGTACGCAGGTTGCGAGGAGCAGCGGAAGCGCCCAAAGAAACAGACCTGCGCTGCCCGCTCGAAAGGTCAACCAGAAGCAAGTTCCCCGAAGAACCGACCGAATAATAGAACAAAGTGTCTCCCCTACACGAGAATCCTCCGACGTCCTCGTTCTCCAAGCTCAGACGCCGCGCCTTGCCGTTGGTCGTGTCCACGCTCCACAGACCGTTGCGGCGCTGCCCGTGCACCCGCGCTCGAACCACGAAAGCCTGTCTGCACAGCGCAGCCTCGCGCATCGACTCTATTCCTGGAAGATTTTCCGCGTGCGCGATGCTCATAGAGACGCCGTTTGAGATGCTGTAGACGTGCACCTCGGGCAC
This sequence comes from Deltaproteobacteria bacterium, assembly GCA_028713995.1. Classification (GTDB taxonomy): domain Bacteria; phylum Myxococcota_A; class Polyangia; order JAAYKL01; family JAAYKL01; genus JAQTNF01. The sequence goes on from JAQTNF010000108.1 coordinate 11,764, forward strand.
ATAGAAACCTTCGACAGAGGGTTTGGGGCTCCAGCACAGAAAACCCACCGAGCCGCCGCTTACTGCGGCATTCCCGCAAGCGGGATTTCCGGACAAGGTCAACCGCTTGCCGCGTTCAATGTCGACGAGGGAAACCCCGTCCCCCCAATAGGTCAGGAAACCATCCTCTACATCGTAGCCTCGCGGCTCCGTTCTCTTGGCCTCGTCGAGCCTCGTCCCGGTTCCCTCGCGATATTCTCCGCGTTCGAGTGGAGTCCATGCTCCCGGCGGACCCCCGGGACACCCCGCTAACGAGGCTATGAGAATGATGGAAGGGAGCAGTAGTAGCTGCCGGAAGATCATCGATCCACCCTTAGACCATGCAGGCCCGCTCGCGCGCGCTTCACGCATGCTCCCACAAGCCTCCGCTGCAACGATCTCTGGTCCTGTCTTCTGTGCCGGACCGTTCGTGTTCGGACGGATAAAAATGCGGCGGCCGCGATAGCCGCAGAAGGTCTCGGAACGACCTCGAATGCCCCGAAAGATTCCCCATGACAAAAGCGTAGGGGAATCGAAAAAGTAGAGTCAATCGGGAAAGGGTGCCAGTAAGGATAATGACAGGAATTCCACCACGGAGGATTCCAGTACCAAGAGAGAGCAACATTCCCCTCGGAAACCCGCTTCCGACGACCGTTCTCGCCATAACCTCGGCTTGTTGCACGCTCCGTGCCACGGCACGCGCTCCGTGCGAGACTCGCGCAACCCGTCGTTTGTATTGAGAACCCATTGCCCGGCCCTCTGCCGCGCCCTCGGGCAAGTGTCTCCCGGCGTGGACACCTTTCCCGCGAGGATGAACCCCGCGGCTACAGCCATCCGTTTCCCGGCCCTTCTCCCGCGGGGATGAACCCCGCGGCTACGGCCATCGCATTCTCAGGGCCCTTCTCACCCGAGCACGAACGTCGAAAAATAGTCGACCACGAAGATGGCCGCGGCCGACGCCACCACGGAGCGGTTGACCGCGCGGCCCACGCCGGGCGCGCCTCCGGTCGTGGCGAGCCCGTAGTAGCAGCTCGTCACGGCGATGATGGCGCCGAAGAACGCGGACTTGAACACGCTGGTGAAGAAGTCCCACGGCGTGAGCATGGCCGTCAGGCTCGACCAGAACGTGTGCTGGTCCACCTCCATGAGGATCTGGCCCATGACCGACGCGCTCACGAGCGCCACCGCGTTCCCGATCACCGTGAGGCAGACCAGCGCCACGATCATGGCCACGAAACGCGGCACCACCAGGTAGCTTATGGGATCGATCGCCAGGCAGCGCAGGCCGTCGACCTGATCCGTGACCTGCATGGTGCCGAGCTCGGCGGCGGTGTAGGCCCCCACTCGCCCCGAGAACATGAGCGCGAAGAGGATGGGCCCCAGCTCGCGGACCGTCACGAACCCGGCCCCCCAGCCCAGTTGCGAGCGCAGGCCGTAGCGGTCCACGAACACGAACGCCTGGATGACCAGGATGACGCCGACCACGAACGCGGTGGCCACGATGATGGAGAGCGACTTGTAGCCCATGCGCAGCAGGCAGCGCCGCAGCTCGGAGCGATCCATCTGTGGCGGCACGAGGCGCTTCCCGATCTGCACGAGGAGCCGCGCGGCTCCGCCCGTCTCGCGCGAGGCGCCCACGAGGAGCCTGCCCACCTGCCTGACCGGCGTGCTCAGTCCCAAGGGGCTCCTCCGAACGGCAGCCTGGCGTCGTCGAGGAAGCGCCGCACCTCGGGCAGCTCTGCCCGCCAGAACGTGGGCGGCGTGCCCTCGTGGATCACCCTGCCCTCCCACATGAGCGCGACGCGATCCGCCACGGACATGAGGCCGAGCACGTCCGACGAGGTCAGGATCACGGTGTTCTTGGACTCGTAGCGGATGCCCGCGATCATGTCGAGGATGCGGCGCGAGGTGACGGGATCGAGGCCCGCCGTGGGATCGCCGCAGATGAGGATCTCGGGATCCGTGACGCACGCGCGCGCCAGGGCAACGCGGCGGCGCTGTCCGCCGGACAGCCGGTTGGGCGGCCGATCCTCGAAGCCGGCGAGCCCCACCATGGCGAGACGCGTGCGCGCCCTGTCCTCGATATCGACCGGCGGCAGATCGGTCAGGCGGCGCAAGGGATAGGACACGTTGTCGAGCGCCGTCATGTGCTCGAACAGGGCGTCGTTCTGGAACTGGACGCCGCACCGCGACTGGAGCGCCTGGAGCGCCTTGCGATCCGCCTTCGTGAGATCGACGCCGGCCACGACGACCACGCCCGAGTCTGGTCGCACGAGGCCGCACACGACCTTGCACAAGGTGGATTTCCCGCAGCCTCCCGGTCCCACGAGCCCGAACAGGGCTCCCTTGGGCACGTGCATGCCCAGCTCGTCGAGGGCCTTCTCCCCGTCGAAGGTGCAGGTCACGTTGACGAGCCCGATCATGTGCACGCGATCCATTTCCCGGCCAGCGAGCCGATGATCGGCAAGATCACCTTCCGCCCCTGGAACGACATGACGACGAGGACGACGGTGAGAGCGAAGACCCCGAGGCACATGAGAACGTTCGCCACGAAGAAGATCGTCCCGAGGAACGGAACCCACGACAGAACGGAGAGCAGGGCGCAGGCCGCGCACGCCGCGCCTGACAGGATGATGGACTGGGCCGCGTTGAACCGCACGAACGCGTTCTCCCTCTCGGCGACGAAGAAGACAAGCCCGCCCACCCAACCGAGCAGGTACGCGAGCAGGCACGACACGCCCTGGTCGAGGCCCGTGCCGCACTTCGCCGTTCGCGTGGCCGTGTCTTCCATGTCCTCAGAACCGAAATCGAGGACCCGCATCGCGGGTCGCGCTTTGCACGAGGATCCGCAGGCGCGCCGCGGCGGCCTCCGGATCCGTGGCCGCCATGATGGCCCGCACCACGGCCACTCCGTCGGCGCCGGCGCGGATCACCGACGCGGCGTTCGATTCGTCGACGCCGCCGATGGCCACGAGCGGGACACGGACCGCCTTGCGGATGGCCGCGAGCCCGAAGAGCCCGGTGGCCGCGCCCGCGTCGGTCTTGGTCGGGGTGTCGAACACCGGGCTCACGCCCAGGTAGTCCGCGCCATTGCGCTCCGCGGCCTCGGCTTCTTCCCGGTTGCCCACGGACACGCCCACGATGCGATCTCGTCCCAGGATGCGCCGCGCCTCGGGCAGGGCCACGTCGGATTGGCCCACGTGGACGCCGTCCGCGTCGAGCTCGAGCGCCAGGTCGGGCCGGTCGTTGACGATGAAGAGAACGCCCCGGGCGCGGCAGACATCACGCACGCGGCGGCCCTCCGAAAGCACGAGCGCGTCGCCTGCGTCCTTTTCGCGCAGCTGCACCACCGAAGCGCCTCCGCGCACCGCGGCCGCCACCACCTCCGCGAGGTCGCGTCCGCCGAGGCAGGCGCGGTCCGTGACCAGGTACACGGACCAGTCGTGCGCAAACGGCTTGCCCATCACGGCGCCCGCTCGATCCGGGCGCCCACGGCCAGATCGCTCGGCCGCACGCGCGAGAGCTCGTCGAGCATGGCCACCCAGAACGAGCCCGGGCCGGCGGCACTCGTCGCGGCCCGCTCCCCGGCGAACCCGAAGAAGGCCAGGGCCGACGCGGCGTCCGACACGGGGTCGTCTCCGGCGCCGCAGAACGCGCCCACGATGGCCGTGGCCGCGCAGCCCGTTCCCGTGACGCGGGAGAGCATGGGATGTCCGTTGCTCACGAGCAGGGTCTGGGCGCCGTCCGTGACCACGTCGACCTTGCCCGTGACGGCCACGGTGCAGCCGAGCTTCCTCGCGATCTCGCGCGCCGCCTCCACGACGTCGAGGGACCCGACGGTGGAGTCCACGCCCTTGGTCCTGCCGGAGCAGCCGGTGCAGGAGAGCACCTCGGACGCGTTGCCGCGCAGCACGGCGATCCTGAGCTCGCCGAGCAGCCGCTCGGTGGTCTCGGTGCGGAACGGGGTCGCGCCGCAGCCGACCGGATCGAGGACGACCGGAATGCCCTTGGCGTTCGCGGCGCGGCCCGCGAGGAGCATGGCGTCGATCCACGGCGCGGACAACGTGCCGATGTTGAGCACCAGGGCCGAGGCCAGCCCGACCATGTCGGCCACCTCCTCCGGGGCGTGGGCCATGACCGGCGACGCGCCCGCCGCGAGGAGCGCGTTGGCCGTGGAGTTCATGACCACGTAGTTCGTGATGTTGTGCACGAGCGGCGCCTTGTCCCGCACGCGCTGAAGCTTTTCACTCGGCGAGAACGCGATCTTGCTGGGCATGGCTTCTTCCTCCTCGGAAGCGACGTTGGAGACAATAAATCGGCCATAGCCGGGCTTGACCTGCATGGCCGCTTGAGACCACAATCAACTTCATTCATGAAATCACAGGGAGAGGCGATATGAAAACGGGAAAATTCGGCCTGCTGCTGTTCGGTCTCGGGGCGCTCGTCGCCACGGGGTGCGGCGGAGGACAGCGGCAGGCCGTTTTGGACAAATCCATGAGCGCGACGCAGCACCTGCGCCACGGTCTCGAGCTGGCCGAAGCGAGGGAGTTCGACGCGGCGCTCGAGGAGCTGAAGGCGGCCCAGGCCGCCGCTCCCTCGCAGGGCGGAAGCCTCAGGATCGCGTATGTGATGTTCCTGCGGGGCGACGACAAGAACGCGCTCGAGCGATACAGGCTCCACCTGGCGAACGAGAAGGGCCTCCCGGACTGGGATCGCAAGGCCGTCGAGCAGGAGATCGAACGTATCGAAGAGGCGCTCGACGCGGGGAAGTCGCTGACCGGGCCGAGCCTGGCGAGCAAGCGCGTGCGCGGCGAGCTCGCCAAGCTCAAGGCCGACGAGGCCCATGCCCGGGGCAACCACGCCGAGGCCGCGGCCGAGTACGATCGCGCCTACCAGTACACGGGGAATCCCGAGATGCTCTTCGAAGCCGGCCTGGCCGCCACGGCCGCCAATGACACGTGGGGTGCGCTCAAGAAGCTGCGCGAGTTCCTTTCGAACTCCCCGGGCCTTGCGCCCGAGCGCGTGACCGAAGTGACCGCCGAGCTCGATCGCCTGAACGCGGTGGGCTCGGGCCAGCGGCAGGACGACGGGATGAGCCTCGCCGCGCGCGTCTATGCCGGACGCGAAGGCAGGCCGGCCCCACAGCCCAAGCAGGACGCGGGTGCCAGGACCGTGGCTGCGGCTGCTCCTGCTCCGACCGTTGCTCCGTCTCCCGCTCCGTCTCCTTCTCCTGCTCCCTCCGCCGCCCCGGCGCAGCCCGCTGCTGCCAAGCCCGCTGTTGCGGCGGCAACCCCTTCGCCCGCGGCGAGCGCGGACGTGATGGACTTCACGGACGGTTCCGTCGACACCACGGTGGTCGCGCCCGCGGGACCAAGCCCCGCAGAGCTCGCGCGGGAGGCGAAGCAACAGGCCAGAGCCGAGGCAGCGGCGCGCAGGAAGGCCGAGAAGGAAGCCAGGAAACAGGCCCGGGCGGATGAAGCGGCACGCAGGAAGGCCGAGAGGGAGGCCAGGAGGAAAGCCGAGGAGCCGGAGCTCATCACGCCGCCCGCGCCGCCCGAGAACGTGCCGCCCGCGACCCCGAAGACGCCCGCCGTGGCTCCTGTCCAACCCGCGCCCCAGCCCGCGGCCGTGCCCGGCGGAAAGCCCGCCTCGCTCGACGATCTCCTCTTCAAGGCCAAGACCGGACCGTCCTCCGAGCGCGTCGTGGCGTGCCGCGGCCTGGCGGCGTTCCCGGACGAGCGGTCGCGGCTGGCCCTGGAGGAGCGCATGCTCACGGACATCAACATCCAGGTGCGGCTCGCCGCGGTCGACTCGCTCCTCGCCCGCAAATCGGTGGCGTCCGTCGAGGCCATGCGCCGCGCCGCGCAGATGGCGTCGTCGTCGGCCGAGAAGGCCCGCATCACCGAGGCCATCAGCTCACTCGGGAAGTGAGCGCCCGCGCGGGAGCTTCCACCGCGTCCCATGTCCTCCTTGCTGAGGTCTCCATAAGACCTTATACTGGTCTTATGGAGACCATCTCGATTTCCGAGTTGAAGGCCCGACTCTCCGCGGAGCTGAGGAAAGTGCGCGCGGGGGA
>JAQTNF010000109.1 GCA_028713995.1 Deltaproteobacteria bacterium
GCCCGTCCGGCGGCTGCCTGCCCAAGGACAAGCTCGACATCCCGGTGGACTTCGACACGCTGGTGCAAGAGGGGTCGATGATGGGGTCTGGCGGCATGATCGTCATGGACGACCGGACCTGCATGGTGGATGTGGCGAAATACTTCCTGGGGTTCCTGAAGTTCGAGTCGTGCGGGAAGTGCACGACGTGCCGCGAGGGGCTGCGCCGGCTCCACGAGCTGGTCACGGAGGTGACCGAGGGACGGGCGACGCTGGAGACGATCAAGCTCATCGAGGACCTGGCCGACACGGTGGAGGCCGCGTCCCTGTGCGCTCTCGGCACCACGGCGGTCAACCCGGTGCGCTCGACGCTCAAGTTCTTCCGGGAGGAGTACCTGGCGCACGTGAAGGAGAGGCGGTGCCCCGCGGCCGTGTGCAAGCCCCTCATCCACTACGACATCACCGAAAAGTGCACGGGCTGCATGGTGTGCGCCAAGCGCTGCCCGCAGGAGTGCATTACGGGAGAGAAGAAGAAGCTGCACGTCATCGAGCAGAAGAGCTGCATCAAGTGCGGCATCTGCATGGACGTGTGCAAGTTCGACGCCGTGAGCGTGAGCTAGGAGGCGGAGGAGATCATGACGGTAACGTTCACGATCAACGGGGTGCAGGTGGAGGCGGAGGCCGGGGGGAGCGTGCTCGACACGGCGCGGCGGTACGGCTTCGAGGTGCCCTCGCTGTGCCACCACGAGGCGGTGGTCCCCTACGGCGCGTGCCGCATGTGCCTCACGGAGATCACGAGGGGCAAGCGCAGGAAGATCACCACGAGCTGCAACTACGAGGTGCTGCCGGGCATCGAGGTCAGGACCGACACGCCCGAGGTGCGCAGGCACCAGTCCATGGTCCTGGAGCTCATCCTCGCGAAGGCTCCGGAGAACAAGGCGCTCCGGGACCTCGCCGCGCGGTACGGGCTCAGGGTCCCGCGCTTCGCCAGGGTCGCGCGGCAGAAGATCAAGGACTGCATCCTGTGCGGACTGTGCGCGCGGGTCTGCTCCGAGTCCATCGGCGCCCACGCGCTGACTTTCACCGGACGCGGGGACCTGCGGGACGTCGGCGTCCCCTTCCAGGGCGAGCCGCGGACCTGCATCGGCTGCGGCTCGTGCGCCAGCGTCTGCCCCACGAGCTGCATCGTCATGGAAGACACCAGGACGACACGCAAGATATGGGATCGGACGTTCCGTTTCGTGGCCTGTGACGTCTGCGGCGGGCCCGTGATGACGGAGGAGCACAAGGAGCACGCGATAAAAACTGCGGGGCTGCCGGCCGAGTACTACAAGACGTGCCCGACGTGCCGCCAGAATGGGCTCGCCGGCCACTTCGCCAGGGTCGGCTCGTAGCGGCGGCGCGAGGAGGAGTCATGGACAAGACCTACGTTCTCGTCCCGAGGAAGTGCATAGGCTGCCGCACCTGCGAGCTGGCCTGCTCGTTCGTGCACTCGAACGACGGCAAGCTCGGGAGGTCGCGCATCCACGTCCACCCCATCGCCGAGGGCCACTTCATCCAGATGAACTGCCTGCAGTGCGTGGAGGCGGCGTGCGTCAAGGTGTGCCCCACCAAGGCGCTCGCGCGTTCCGAGGACACGGGCGCGGTGCGGCTCCTCGAGGGGCGCTGCATCGGATGCGCCCTGTGCGCGACGGCGTGCCCCTTCGGCCATATCCATTTTGATCGTCCGGCGGGCCTGCCGGTGAAGTGCGACCTGTGCGGGGGGGAGCCGGCGTGCGCCAAGTTCTGCCCGTCCAAGGCGCTGGAGATGAGATGATGGAAGAGCTGATCTTGAAAGTCCCTCCGGGACGCATCTGCATCAAGGACGGGAAGTGCCCGGCCGGACACAGCCTCATGTCGCGCGACAAGCTGCTGGACGGCAAGCCGGCCATCGTGGTCGAGGTACGGCTCAAGGGGCGGACCGGTACGATTTACCTGAACCCGTTCTACGGCAAGTTCGAGTACGAGTGCGATCTCGAGCTCGCGCAGGACGACATCGTCGCGCTCTCCTGCCCGACCTGCGACGCGTCCCTCACGGTCGAGGACACATGCAGGCTGTGCAACATCCCCATGTTCGCCATCCACCTGCCCGACGGTGGACAGGTCGAGGCCTGCCCCAGGATCGGCTGCCACAACCACAGCCTGACGATCGTCGACCTGGATGCGCAGTTGTCGCGCTACTACGAAGACGAGATCCGGTTCAAGATGTAGGCATGGCGCGACGCGCAGAGCTTTGCGCCCTCTTGGGTCTCGTCGCCGCGATCCTGCTCGTCTTCGGCCCCGCGCTCTTCGGGAACGTGCTCATCTTGCGTGACTTCGAGCACTGGACCTTGCCGGGGCGGGCTCTCTGGCGCGAGGCCGTGCTGTCCGGCCGCCTGCCGGAGTGGAACCCGTACGTGGGGATCGGCGAGCCGCTGCTCGCGTCCCCGGTCCAGGGCGTCCTCTACCCCGGCCACCTCCTCCTCCTGCTCGGCCCGCCGTGGTGGTCGGTTCCGTTGTGCTGGCTCGCGCACACCATCCTCGCCGGGGCCGGCGGCTATGCGCTGTCCCGCATTCTCGGCTGCCGCCCGTCCGCCGCTGTCCTCGGCGGGTTCGGCTGGTCGATCGGCGGCTACGCCGTGTCCATGTGGGAGAACGGCGACAAGACCCTGAGCTCGGCGTGGATTCCGTGGGTCGTGGTGGGGGTCGTCCTCCTCGCCAAGGGCGGGCGGCGGGCCGGACCGCTGCTCGCGGGCACGGCGCTGGCCATCGCCATGATCTGCCTGGCGGGCGACCCGTTCCTCGTGGGCCACGCGCTGGCGCTCGGCGTGCCCATCGCGTGCGTCACGGCCGTCGATGGGCGCGGCTTCAGGAGCGGCTGCGCGCGGACGGCGATCCTCTCCCTCGTTGCACTCGGTCTGGGCCTGCTCGTAGCCGCCCCTGCCCTGCTGCCGGCCTTGTCGTTCCTCGGGCTCACGGAGCGCGCGGGCGGGCTGGCGCCGAGCGCGGCCGGGATGTGGTCGCTGCACCCGGCGCGGCTGCTCGAGCTCATCGCCCCGGGCGCCCTCGGGGTTCCCGCGGACCTCGCACGCTATCCGGGCGCCGCGTTCGTGGCCGAGCCGGGCCTCAGCCAGACGCCGTGGGCGCTCTCGATTTACCCGGGAGTCGCCGCCGTGATCCTCGCTCCGTTGGCCGGCCGCCGCCGCGTCGCCGCGGCGCTTTGGGGTGTGGCGGGAGCGGGCCTCATCCTGGCCGCCGGTCGCTATACCCCAATCCACGCGGCTGTGAACCGAGTGTTGGTTCCGCTGTCGTACATGCGCTATCCCGAGAAGCACTTCCTGCTCGCCGCCGCCAGTCTCTGTCTGCTCGGATCCCTCGGCGCAGAGCGCGCGCTCGCCGGGCAGTCGCGGGTGCGCGCTGCGGCGATCACGGCCGCGATCGTCATGGCGCTCGGGTTCATCGCATGCCCTGCGGCGCTGCGCGAACCGACGCACCTGGGCCTCGTCCACTTCGCCTTGGCCTCGGCCGTTCTCTTGGGCGCGCTGGCGCTCGCCTCCCGTCGCGCCGTCCTGTCCCCGCTCGTGCCGGCCGTGGCCGCCGTCGATCTGTTCATCGCGGCGACCCTGGCCCTGTCCTGGGAAAACGGCGCGTCGCTCGATCGTCCGCCGCCGATGGCCGAGACGATCTCCCGATCGAGCCGCGGTCCGGAGCCGGCCCGGATCTACCGCCCGAGCGAGGCCGGACCGGGGTTCGACACGCTGCCGGAGAACATGGGACAACTGTGGGGCGTCGGTCACGTGCCGGGCCGAGAGCCCGCGCGCTCGGCGTTTTTCCACCGGCTGTGGGATCGCGTGGCGCCGTCGGGGAGCCAGGCGCTCGCTCTGCTCGGCGTGCAATGGGCCTTTTTGCCCAAGGGCGCCGCGCTGCCGGGCTTCGAGCGCGTGGGAGACGGTGGGGGATGGCAGCTGCTCCGTGGCCCTGACCGACCGAGGGCCCGCGTCGTCCACGAGGTCGAGATCGCCGGCGACGACACCGCGCTTGAGCGGCTCGCCTCTTCGGAGTTCGACTTCAGGCGGCGCGCGCTCGTGGCACCTTCCCCGGGGGCCGTGGCGCTCGCGGGAGGGGGGTCGGGCGAAGATTGCGCCTTCGAGAGCTACGCGGCCGAGCGGGTGACGGTGAGGTGCGCGCCCGCGACCCGCGGCATGCTGGTGCTCACCGAGCAGCACGCCCCGGGATGGAGCGCCGCGGTCGACGGCGTGTTCGCGCCGGTCCTTCGGGCGAATCTCATGATGCGGGGCATCTACTTGAAGCCGGGCGCGCACCGGATCACGCTCGAGTACCGCACGCCCTGGCTCGGAACCGGCCTTTGCGCCGCCGTGGCGGGGATCGCGCTGTGCCTCCTGCTGGCGTTGCCGCGATCGCGAAGACGGCGGGAAGGTCAGTCCGAAACTTCAGTCAGTCCGAAACTTCAGTCCGAAACTTCTTGAGGCTCCGGCATCCGGGCGGTAGCATGTGTGCCAAGCAGGAAAACTTGGGAAGGAGACCAACATGGGACTGTTGAGAATCGTGCTGTTGATCGCGGCCGCGCTCGCATTCGCGGGCTGCATCTCCAAGACGAGGGTGCAGAGCGTGCACGGCAAGGCATACGTGGAAAAGGGCAGCATCTTCGGCACCGGCATGCTGAACTGCGACGCGACGGACGGCAATCCCGAGTGCTGGCCCGTCAACGAGGTCGATCCCCAGGGAGGTGGCAAATGAGGACGTTGAGAATCGCCGCCTTCGCGCTCGCGCTAGGCCTCGGCTTTTGCGCCTGCACCAGCGTGAATTCCGGCATGCCGACCACGCCGAACGTCACGGGCGAGGCGTGGTACGTCAAGGAAACAGGACTGCCTTTCATGACCTTCTCGACGAGCATCTGGTACTGCCCGGCGCCCCAGGGAAAGGGCCCGGCCACATGCACCAAGGCCATCGTTCACGAGCCCGGCGCGGCTCCGGCGGCCCCGGCGGTTGCAACGCCCCCCGCGACTCCCGCGGCTCCCGAGGCAGCGACACCGCCCGCGGCCGAAGCCCCTTCGACTCCACCGGCCGCGGCTCCTGCCGCCGTTGCACCGAACCCAGAGCCGACTCCGGCCCCGGCGTCCGCCAAGGCCAGCTCGAACTACAAACCGCGCAAGTAGCGCATCACCAGATCAACGAAGAGAGGAAGAGAACGAGCGAGCCGGCCTGCGCCGAGCGGCCTGCGGTTTGACAAGTGCAACTGCCGTTGCTGCGTCCGTCCGCGTTGTTGTCCGCTCCGCCGTAGCCGGTATCAGAGTCGGGACCGGCGTCCGAGTCCGCTCCGCCGTCCGAGTCCGCATCGGCGTCGCCGCCCGAGTCAGAGTCAGAGTCCGAATCAGAGTCGGAGTCGGAGTCGGAGTCGGAGTCTCCGTCGGAATCCCCGTCCGTGTCAGCGTCAGAGTCCCCGTCAGTGTCCCCGTCCGAATCGGAGTCAGAGTCCCCGTCAGTGTCCCCGTCCGTGTCGCTGTCCGTTCCGGTATCCGTGCCGGTATCCGTGTCCGAGCTGCATCCGTCTGGTCCGAGAGGCGTGGAGTCGTCCACCTGAACCGCCTCGATCAAGAAATGGTCGGACCAGCCGCACGAGGAGTAGCCGAAAAGGTCCTCGCAAACGATCGTGCTCGCGTCGATGACCGCCTTGCCCGCGTTCTCTTCGACCGTGGCATTCGGCCCCGCGTCCGCGACCTGCACGACCACGCAGGCTCCGTTTGCGGGATTCGTGAGCTGGAGCTTCGCCCCGCAACCCCATCGTACCCAGCTCGTGGAGTAGTACCACGCTCCATCGGCGATGCCGCCGCAGGCCATGGTCCCGCCCTCGCCGAAAGAGGTCAGGTAGTAGTTCCCGTCGGCGGGGATGTCGCAGCACAGGAAGTTGTAGGAATCGCAGCGCGTGCAGGCTCCGGCGCTGTCGGGAGCGAATAATCCGAGCGTTGCAACGAGCAGTCCGCCCACGATGTTCCACGCGGATCCTTTGGTTTTCATTTTCATCTTCCTCCCGCGTTCGCCCCGCTGGGCACGGGTCATCGGGTCATGACGAAAAGGATTGGAACGAGCAGGCCGCCCTGCGCCGGGCCTCCCGTGGTGCGGCAACCGCAACTGCTGTCCTGACGCCCGTCGTCGCTTCCTGCGCCACCGCCGCCGTCGTTGAAGTCCGTGCCGGTGTCCGTGTCCGAGCCTCCGTCCGCGTCCGTGTCACCATCCGTGTCGGAGTCGCCGTCTGAATCCCCGTCCGTATCCGTGTCACTGCCGGTGTCGGACCCGTCGGACGTGTCGGACCCGTCGGACGTGTCGGAATCCCCGTCCGCATCCGAGTCCCCGTCCGAGTCCCCGTCAGTATCGGAGCCGCTCGGGGTCAGCCGGATCGCGTCGAAAACGAGCTGGATGTTCAAGGCGTTGTCCTCGCCGGTGTTGTCGTCCAACCGAACCCACTGGCTCGCGCCCGCGGCGAAGGCGAGCTCGCCCACGCTCTGCCAGCCGTCCACGGCCGTCTGGTCGATCACCTGGGTGTCGGTCGCGCCGTTGTGCTGCGCCTGGTACGCGGCCTGCTTGGATTGGGACCACGTCGCGGGGGTATAGACCTCGAGCAGGTAGGTGCCGGCCTGGTCGAAATCGAGGTTCCAGATGCCGTAGTTCGACGCGGTGGCGTCGCTCGTGGTGTGCGTCCAGATGAGCGAGTTGTTGTAGCCGGCGGTCTCCGAGTGCATGTACTGCGCGTCGCCGCCTGGCTCGAAGCACGTCTCGCTCTCGTCCACGATGCGGCCCTCCGGAGGGATCGTCGCGCAGCTCGTGTCGGTATCGGAATCCGAGTCTGCATCCGAATCCGAGTCCGAATCGGAATCGGAATCCGTGTCGGTGGACCCGATGAAGTTGTTCAGCGCGGTGATGTCTCCGTTGAATTTATCGAGATCAACGTTTCCCGAAATCCCGGAAACCGACCCTGTCTGGCTGTATTGGAAAAACACCCACCTCGTCCATCCGCCCGTGTCCGGGATCTTGGGGCAGGTCACGCCGTAGTTGGCGACCCACAACGGATAGCCCGAAAACTGGCTCGATGCCACGTAGGTGTCCCAGAACGACATACGGGTGTAGACGATCGGCTTGCGGCCGATGGCAGCCTCCACGTGATCGAGCCACTGCTTGACCTTGGTGCGGATCGTGCTCTGGGACTGCCCGTTGTCGTACTCCACGTCGATAACGGGCGGGAGGTCGCCGGGTTCCAGCGTGCCCATCTTGTCGAGCAGCACGTCGGCCTGCGCCACGGCGTCCTGGTTCGCGCGGAAGAGCTGGTAGGCCCCGCGCTTGACACCCGCGGCCTTGGCTCCGCTCCAGTTGGACGAGAAATAGGCGTCGAGGGTCGAGGCTCCGTCGCTCACGCGGATGAACGCGTACTTGACGCCGGCGGCCGCCACGCTGCTCCAGTTGATGGTCGTCTGGTACTTGGACACGTCGATGCCGAAGACAGTGTCCCCGTCCGCGCACACGGTCAGTCCCGTCTGTCGCTCTTCCACGTTCGGATCGAAGCTCGATCCGGCGGTCGCATCTTCGACGTTCTCTTCGCAACCCGCCGCAAGGAGCAGCAGCAGGACGCCCCCGATTCCCGAGCACGACCGGATGTTCATGGCTTGTCCTCCCGGCATGCGGCCCGCGCACAGGCGCGGACGCCAGGATTTCACCATATCACATTTTTATGCAGCTGGGTGCGATCCCGTGATCAGGGCATCGTCCTCGCGAGGCGCAGACCGACCGCGCCGCTGCCGTCGCTGTAGTAGCCGCGGTAACCGGGGCCCGCGTGGTTGCGGTACGCGGAGCGCGTACTCCCATTCGCCCTCGGTCGGCAGGCGATACCCCGTGCACAGATACGGGTCGTTGTAAAGTTCGACGCCGAGCTCGAACTGCTGCCGCGCCTTGTCGTCCGCGACGCCCGGCGTCTGACCGAGCGCGACCGACGCGGACAGGAGCACCGCCGCGGCGAACGCAATCGCCAGCCGCTTTTCGCCCATGCCCGGACCTCCTCGCCTTGCCATGAGGCCCAGCATAGCCCGGCCTTCGGCATCCGGACAAGGCAGGTCGCGCCTGACAGGCAGGTCGTGCCGGGATTTCTCGCGGCTCACATGCCCGCGACGGTCGCGGCGCTCGCGCGGGGATCGACGCGGCCCTGTTTCTCGCCGATGGAGAAGGCCTTCCCGTTCCAATTGATCGTGTACACGGTGAACGGCACGGGCCGACGGAGCAGCGGCCCCGAGAGCCGCACGGTGAACGCGAGGTTGGGCGGCGGCGACTTGCCGAGGTCGAGCATGACGAGGCCCGTGGCCGGTGAAGCGGCGCGCTCCGCGACCGCGTAGGGCGCCTGGCCCTGTGACGCGACGATGTCGAGCGGCGCGCCGATATCCTCCCAGACCAGGATCGCGAGGCTCGTGGGCGCGGACACGGCCTGCGTGCGCTTGAGGCTGCGCTCCAGGGTCTTGACCTGTTCGGGGTCGCTCTTCGCCGCCAGGATCATGCGCGCGAGCCGCACCGCGGAGTGCAGCCGGGCAAAGCGCCGCGGATCCTCGGGGCCGGGCTCGCCCTCGCCGGACGCCACCTGGCGCTCGATGCGCAGGGCCTCGTCGACCTTGCCCATGCCGGCCGCGGCCGCGGCGAGGCGCAGGAGCGAGATGGGATCCGAAAGCATGGCCACGAGCGTGCGGTACTCCCTGTAGGCCGCGTCGTACCACCCGTGCCGCAGGAAGAGATCGCCCACCTGCCTGCGGGCGTCCGCGTCGTCCGGGTCGAACTCCACGATCTCGGAGCACGTGCGCTCCGCGTCCGCCACGAGGCCGGTCTCGGCTTCGAGATCGCACAGGATTTGCAGAATGGACGGCCCGGCCAGCCCGTCGCGGCGCAGTCGCGCGGCCTCGGCCAGGGCGTCCTCGATCATGTCCGCGTCGGCGAGGGCAAAGACGAGCATGGCGCGGCCCACGGGATCGTTCGGGTTGGCGGCGAGCATCCTGCGGATCTCCGCCACGCGGTCGAGGGGCGTCTTCATGGCGGCGAGCCCGAGGCGCGCCGCGGCCCAGTTCGCCATGGACGGGAAGAAGAGCCCCATGGTCGCGTCCGGATCGAGGGTACGCCGCATGATTCGGCGGCGCAGGTACTCGGCGATGCCGGTGTAGCGGGAGAACGCCGAGATGAGGGCCCGCACCTCGGCCTCGGCGCGCACGCGCGACTCGATGAGGTCGAGCATGATGCGGCGATCCTGCCAGTGGGGCAGCTCGCAGCGCGCGCCGGCCTCGAAGAACACGCGCACGGCCTCGTCGGCTGTGGCGGCGCGGTCGAGCCGCGACTGCCACAGGATTCGGCGCTCGGCGAGCGGGCGCTGCGACGCGTCGGAGCACACGCCGGTCTTGAAGAACGGCTTCTCGTCCGTGCCCGGGGCGTTCGTTGCGATCTGGGCGACGTCGGCCGGCTTCTCGGCCTCGTCCTTGGCGAGCGCATCCCGGTCGGCTCCGCCCCCCTTGGTGCCGAGCCCGCCCAGGACATTCAGGGCACTGGTGATTGCCCCTGCCTGCGGGGCCTCGCCGCTCCCGTGCCCTTCCTCGGCCCGGGCGCGTTGCGGCATGTCCACCGCCGGAGCAGGCGCCACGGCCTCGGACTTGGCCAGGGCCGGCTCCGACGACGGGGGAGAAGGCGGAGCCGCGCCGCCGGAGGGCTGGCGCACGGCGAGGTTGTCCTCGGCCTGGGCCTGCTCGGCCTTCATCTCCGAGCAGCCCATGAGCAGCGCAGGGACCACGAGGCCCGAGACGGCGGACGCGACACGGTCGTCGTCGGCGTCCCGGCCGCTCCACAGGGCCGGACGCGGGCGGCGCTCGATGCCCTGCTGCTGGTACGCCTCGTTGCTCTCGAGCACGAGGAACGACGTGAGCGGCGTCATGAGGCCGTAGGTGAGCCCGAGCGCGATGATCTGCCCGCGGTTCTGCGCCAGGCCCTCGCCCATGAGCCGCGCGAGGGACTGCCTGGCCCAGAGCGTGGGGATGTAACCCTGCTTCGCGCCCTCCTCCACGTCCGGATCATAGGTCTTCTTGAACGGTGCGCCCGCGAGCCGCCCGGTGATCTCGATCTTGCCGGGCAGTGTGTGGTGCGTGCGCGCGTACAGGACGACCTCCTCGCCCTGCGAGACCTTGCCCGCGGCCGTGGAGAACACCTGATCGAGGCCGGCGCCCGCGTTGATGACGAGATCCGTGACGGTCGGCGCCTTGACCTGACCCGCGAAGCGCAGGGCCTCCTGCACCGCCTGCTCGGCCGTGTCGATGCGGTACATGCGGCCGCCGCCCACGCGCGCCAGCCGCTCGAGCAGCGCGCGATCCGCGTCCGCGCCCACCGCGATGGTGAAGAGCCGCGCCCGCGAGTCGCCGAGCGACCTGCGCAGGCGCTCGGCCAGCAGATCCGGCGTGGTCTCGCCCACCGTGGCCCGGCCGTCGCCCACGTAGACGACCGCGGGCTGCTCGCCGTCGTGCACCAGATCGAGCGCCACGCCGAACATCTCGCCGAGATCCGTGGCGCCCGCGGAGCTCATCTCGGCCAGCTTCTCCATGGCAGTGGACACGTTGGCGTCGGTGGCGGGCGCGAGGTCCTTGGCGGGGTACACCACGCGCGCGAAGAGATCCGCCGCCACCACCGCGAACCGGTCGCCGTCGGACAGGGCGCGCAGGATGGCGTCCACCGCGTCCATGCGGATCTGGCGCTCGGCGTCGTCCCCGCCGGCCGAGGTGTCCACCACCACCACCACGTCGCCCGGGACCTGCTTGACCGCTGCCCAGTCCACCTCGGGCGAGTAGCGCAACATCACGTAGTCGGCCTCGGCCTTGCCCGAGGAGAACCGCATTGCGCGCAGGGGCTCGCCCTCTTCCTTGCGCCGGAGCTCGAGCAGGAAGTCCGAGCGCGGCGTGAAGCCGGAGCGGCGCATGGAGACCGTGTGCTTCTTCGCGTCGATGGTGGCGTCCTCCACGGTGGAGACGTCGAGGTCCTTGCCCTCGTCGCCCAGGTCCACCAGCAGCGAGAACTCCTGGATGCGCGCGCCGGCCCCGCCCATCGGGTACACGTAGCGGTACACGCCGTCCGCGAGCGGCAGGAGCTCCATGTACGAGAGCACGATGCGGCGCTCGCCCGTGGGCGGGATCGGATAGACGCGCGCCCGGAACGCGCGGCCGTCCACCCACTCGAGCAGGGCCGGATCGAACGCGCGCTGCACCGCCTCCTCGTACGCGGCGGCCGCCTGCTTGCGCTCGATCATCTCGCCCTCGACCATCTGGCCGTTCACCTCCATGGCGAAGCGCTCGACCGACGCGCCCTCAGGAACCGCGAACCAGTACCAGCCCTCGAGCGGCGTGCTCGACGGGTTGAAGAAGCGCTGGTCCACGGTCGTGTGGGCGATGCCGTCGCGCACGACCACACGCACCTCTTGAGATTGGATCTGCAGCTCGCCCGGCGGCGAGCCCGGCACGGCGCGGTCGATGCCGTAGACGCGGCCGCCCGCCTTGGCTCCGAGCCCGGCCAGGAGCTCGCGATCCGCCATGCCGCCGGTCCAGTCGTCCCAGAAGGCCACGGGCTCCACCCTGGGCGCCCCCTTTCCCGACACGATCGCGCGCTCGCCGCTCTCCACCTCGTTGCGGCCGCCCGGAGCGGTCACCACCGCCAGGCCGCGCGCCACGTACACCTCGACCGCGTCGCCCTTCATGGCCACGTCGAGGCCGGCGCCCGCGGCCGTGATCGTCACGCCGCCCGCGCTGAAGCGGCCCATCTCGCGCTCGTCGGCCGGGATATCGGCCCACACCTCGCCCTTGCGGAGCTCCACCGCGCCGCCGCGGATCGCGAGCTCGGTGCCGCCGCGCAGGAACACCCCGGCGCCGTTGCCCATCCGCATGAGCGCACGCGCGCCCGGACCGGCCGTGATGTCGGCCTCCTCCGAGAGCATGGCGCCCGTGATGAGGCGTTGCCTTGCGTCCCCCGCGCCGATCCACACGTCTCCGGCGGCGAGCTCCACCCTCGAGCCGAGCGGCCGCACCTTTTCGGGCGGCGGCTCGTCGCACGCCGCGAACGCGATCACGCACACGGGAGCGAACAGGATCGTCCAGCGCGCACGCTTCATGATTGCACCTCCGGCTTGTGTAGAAGACCCGTTATTATAGCGTCCGAGCCGATTTCGAGACACCGCTTTTCCGCGTCCGGCTCATGATTCCATTGGGTCCATCATGGTTATACGTTTTGCACGGACGGCGGATCTCCGCGTTTTTGCGATCATTTGGATGAACAACCCGCACGCCGCGACAAGCTCGAATCAGGGATTATGGCAGGAATCATTAGGATATTCTGGGACACTCGGCACACGGACCCCTGTGCGTGCGTGCAGCAGGGGCGGCTTTTTATCGTTCCAAGGCCCTTTTTTTTTCGGTTGATCGTAAAAAAAATGAATTTCGAGCACTTAATTAACAGAGTATATTTATTAAAGAGAACATTCGATACCCGGGAGGGAGCATGCTCCTGTCAAACCGCACAGTTTCAATCTTCTGGTGCTGCCTGATCGCGGGCGCGCTCTTCAGCGCGTGCGAGGCGACAGGCGGCGGGGGACATCTCGTCGATGGAGGGCTCGACGGCGCCGGTGACACGGACGTCGATTCAGATGCCGATTCGGACAACGATTCGGATTCTGACACCGATACCGATTCGGACAACGACGCCGGGGACGACGGCGGCGGGGACGACGGTGGCGGCTCGGACACCGATACCCACTGCGTGGACAACGACAGCGACGGGTGGTGCGCCGGCCTCGATTGCGACGACAACGATCCGGAGGTGAGCCCCGGTGCGGCCGAGATCCCGAGCAACGGCAAGGACGACGATTGCGACGGCAAGACCGATGAGATCGACACCGACACGGACACGGATTCGAGCTGCGGCGAGAGCAACTTCGCGGTGTCGGGCACGATCATCGACATGCTCATCGTGCTCGACCGCTCGAACAGCATGGGCGAGGGCTCCCCGAGCCTGTGGGAGGACATGGGCGACGCGCTCACCACGGTGACGAGCCAGATGGAGGATCAGATCAATTTCGGACTGATGCTCTTCCCGGAATACCCGACCTGCCAGGGGACGACGAAAAATTGCCAGCCGTCGGTATCGCCGTACGTGAACATCGGCACGGTCGATGCGGCCGGAGCCATCGCTGCGGCCGTGGGCGCCGGCGGCGTGGGAACGTGCGGCGGCACGCCCATCGCGGTCACGCTGCAAAACGCCCTCACGTACCTTTCCGGAATGACCGACAGCTACCAGCGTTACGTGCTGCTCGCCACGGACGGCGCGCCGAACTGCAATTCCGCGCTCAACGGCAGCACGTGCCCGTGCACCGGCGCGCAGTGCACGGGCGGCGGCGACGCAAACCTGAACTGCCTCGACGACACCCGCACGGCCCAGGCCGCAGCGGCCCTCAAGACCGCGGGCTACAGGACCTTCGTGCTCGGCGTGGGCAACAGCGGCAGCTGGGCGCCAGTCATGCAGAACATCGCCACCCAGGGCGGGGGCCAGTACTTCAACGTGACAGACACGGGCACGCTCATCACCACGCTCCAAACCATCACCGGCTCGCTCGTGGCGTGCAAGTTCGACCTCGATTGGGACGCCATCGACGGGGGCGCGGACGATCCGAGCAAGGTCAACTTCTATTGCAAGAAGAAGGCGGACGATCCGATCGGCCCCTCGAACCTGATCGGTTACGACGTGGGCTGCGCGAACAACAAGGGCTGGGACTGGGTCGACGGCGACACCGTCATGTTCTGCGACCAGTCATGCGAAGCGCTCAAGGACGGCACGTGCACGGTCGTCACTGCGACGTTCGGTTGCCCGACGGTCGTCGAATAGCGCCGATAGGGAGGAAACATGCGCCACGGACATCTCGGACTCATCGGCCTTTCGGCGTGCGCGCTCTGTGCGCTTCTCGCCGCAGCCTGCGGCACGGGCGGAGACGGCGGAATGATCGTCCTGGACGGGGGCATGGACGGCGGCGACGGGACAGGCGGCGACGGCGACGCGGACTCGGACAATGACACGGACGGGGACACGGACGGCGACGCGGACTCGGACAATGACACGGATGGGGACACGGACAGCGACGCGGACGGAGACACGGACAGCGACGCGGACACCGATACCCACTGCGTGGACAACGACAGCGACGATTGGTGCGCCGGTCTCGACTGCAACGACTCGGACTCCGCGATCAATCCGGGCGCCGGGGAGATCCAGGGCAACGGGCTCGACGATGACTGCGACGGCCAGACAGACGAGTCCCCCGACACCAGCACGGAGTCGGGCTCGGTCTGCGACGCCCAGGACCTGGGCTTCAACATCCCGCACATCAAGATCATGATCCTGCAGGATTTCTCGGGCTCGATGGGCGGCAAGTCCGGATACCCATCGAACCCAACGAGATGGAACCAGGCCAGGGCCGCGCTCGACGCCATCTTCAACGCCTGGGCCGGCAAGCAGATCGATTTCGGGTTCGATATCTTTTCTGACAACGAGGACTGTGGGGTCAGTACGCTCCAATTCGACACGGCCCCCGGGCTCGCATACACGAACACCATCCGGAGCTGGGTCGACAGCCAGGGCGACTTCGTGCCGAATGGCGCGACGCCACTCTACGTCGCGATGAACAACTATACGAACCCGGGCTGGGCGCCCAACTTCCACAACACGTCGACGGAATCCTATTTGCTGCTCATCTCGGACGGCGAGGGGAACTGTGGCGGCCCCGGAGAAAGCGCTTACGGCAGCCTGTCCGCCAGCCTGAACACGAGCTTCCAAATCCACTCGTTCGCCGTGGGATTCGGCAACGGAGCGCCGGTGGGAACCTTGAACCAGATCGCCTCGAATGGAGGGACCAGCTTCACGAGTTACATCTCGGCAACGGACACGGCCACGCTCCTCGCCGCGTTCAACCAGATCGCGAGCGCGGTCGTGCCGTGCACCTACCCGGTGGACACAACGGACACGGACATCGATCCGACCGAGGTCAACTTCTTCTTCGACGGCAAGGTGGTGCCCTTCAACACAGACTGCAACACCGCGCCGCCAGGGGCGAACGTAGGCTGGCGATGGACCGACGGGACGCACACGGCCGTCGAGTTCTGCTCCAACACGTGCTCCCTGCTCAAGCAAGGACAGGTCAGCGCGGTCACGGCTCAGTTCGGTTGTCCGACGGTCATCGAGTGAGCCGGGAGGGCGGGAACATGCATCACGGACATACCGGGCTCAACGGTCTCCTGGTGTGCGTGCTCGGCGCGCTTCTCGCCGCTGCATGCAGCACGAGCGGGGGCAACGGAATGACCATCCTGGACAGCGGTAACGGGACCGGCGGTGACGGCGACTCGGACTCGGACGCCGATACCGACACGGACGGCGACTCGGACTCGGACGCCGATACCGACACGGACGGCGACACCGACACGGACGGCGACACCGACACGGACAGCGACACCGACACGGACAGCGACACCGACACGGACAGCGACACCGACACGGACAGCGACTCGGACACGGACAGCGACTCGGACACGGACAGCGACTCGGATTCCGACGCCGACAGCGACAGTGATTCCGACGTCACCTGCGTGGACAACGACAGCGACTGGTGGTGCGCATCCCTCGACTGCAACGATTCGGACAGCTCGATCCATCCGTATGCCCCGGAGCTTTCGAGCGACAGCGTCGACAACGATTGCGACGGTCAGACAGACGAGATCAACACTGACACGGGCACGGGCACTGTCTGCGACGCCCAGGACCTGGGCTTCACCCTCCCCCACATCAAAGTGATGATCCTGCAAGACTTTTCCGGCTCGATGGGCGCCAGCTGCCCGACGAACCCGACGAGTTGGGCCCTGGCCAAGGCCGCTCTTGACACGATCTTCAACGCATGGGCCGGCAAGCAGATCGATTTCGGGTTCGATACCTTTGCGGACGACGGCGTCTGCGGCGTGGGAACGCTGCAGTTCGACACGGCCCCGGGTTTCGCCTACACGAATACGATCAAGACCTGGGTTGACAGCCAGGGCGACTGGACGCCAAACAGCTGGACGCCGCTCTACATGGCGCTCAACAACTACACGAACACGGCCTGGGCACCCAACTTCCACAACACATCCACGCCTTCGTACCTGCTGCTCATCTCGGACGGCGCGGGAAACTGCTGGGGATGCGAAAGCTGCACTGGCCCCGCGGACGCCTCCTACGGCACCCTGTCTAACACTCTGCACACGAGCTACCAGATCCATACGTTTGCCGTGGGGTTCGGCGGCGGGGCGCCGGGGGCGACCTTGAACCAGATCGCGCTGTATGGGGGAACCACCTTCACGAGCTACATCCCGGCCACGGACACGGCCTCGCTTCTCAGCGCGTTCAACCAGATCGCGAGCGCGGTCGTGCCGTGCATCTACCCGGTGGACACGACGGACACGGACATCGATCCGGACGAGGTCAATTTCTATTTCGACGGCGTTGTGGTGCCGTTCAACACTGATTGCAACACCACTCCGCCCGGGGCGAACGTGGGCTGGCGCTGGACCGATGCGAACCACGATCATGTCGAGTTCTGCTCCACCACGTGCTCCAAGCTCAAGCAGGGACAGGTCAGCACCGTCACGTCCGAGTTCGGCTGCCCCACGGTCATGGAGTAGGATCGGAAGATATTTTTCGCTGTCGAATCGTTTCCTTGCGACTAAGATGGTTGAAAAGCGCGCCGATGGCGCACAGGGAGGTCGATCACATGAACCGGAATCCATTCGTTTTCACGGCGCTCCTCGGGGGGCTCGCCCTTGTCCTCGGATGCAGCGGCACGGACCACAAGACCACGTCCGACAACGACGCGTCCGCGGGCGACCCGTGCTCCGAAAAAGACGCCACCAAGTGCGACGGCGACCTGTTCCTCAAGTGCGACGGCGACGCATGGACGATCGCGCAGGAGTGCGGTGACGGGTCGGTCGGGTGCGACCCCGAGGCGGGCTGCCTCGAGTGCGCTCCCGACAAGAAGTACTGCGACGGGAACGACGTCATGCTGTGCAACTCCGACGGCAAGGGCGGGACTCTGGAGTCCACGTGCGACACGGACCAGGTGTGCGCGGACGGCGCCTGCTTCACCGCGTGCACGATAGCCGTCAAGACCAAGAGCTACCTGGGATGCAAGTTCATCGCGGTCACCACGTCGAACATGGGCCTGGCGAGCCAGTTCGACCAGGACTTCGCCGTGGTCATCGGCAACCCGAGCGGCGCCTCTCCCGCCGAGATCGTGGTGTCCCGAAACGGGAAGGTGGTGAAGACGGCCACCGTGGCCGGCGGCGACACCGCGGCCATCTCGTTGCCCATGGTGCTCGAGGTCAAGAACGCCGAGAAGTCCGTGGTCGCCAGGGGCGCGGCCTACGAGGTGCTGAGCAACACGCCCGTGGT
Source organism: Deltaproteobacteria bacterium (assembly GCA_028713995.1). Taxonomy (GTDB): domain Bacteria; phylum Myxococcota_A; class Polyangia; order JAAYKL01; family JAAYKL01; genus JAQTNF01. The sequence goes on from JAQTNF010000109.1 coordinate 17,524, forward strand.
GGCGTACCAGTACAACCCCCTGCACTTCTCGACCGGAACCGGCAGCAATATCACCTACTCGTATTCCAACGACGCGAGCCTGCTCCTGCCGGTGCACACGCTCACGGGCAGTTACATGGCCAGCACCTGGCCGACCTGGGGCGCCGGCCGCTGGGACAAGAATCCCGTCACTCCGCTCACGCCGTGGATGTTCTACCCCGGGTTCGTGACAGTCGCGGCCATCGAGGACGGCACGAAGGTGACCGTCACGA
>JAQTNF010000110.1 GCA_028713995.1 Deltaproteobacteria bacterium
TATGATTCTCCCGCATCGTCCTGTCCCTCCGTTTGCTGCTGCTCAGTCTTCGCAAACTCAGCGTACAGCAATCGGAATTCAGGACGATGCACTCTTACCTTCACTCCTCAACTGGGGGATTTCGGCTAAGGCCATCGTGACCTCGACACACTCCTCGTTCTCACGTCCATGTTCCGCTGTTGTTCCGCGTGCCGACAGCATCCGTACGATCCGACGGTCTGGATCGGTCTCTTCGCGAGCCGCTTCGAGCACTGCTGCGGGCAACGGTCTCCCGTGGTTGTCGGCCACATGGACGTAGCGCATCGTCTCGTCGATGCGCTTGTGGCCCATCCATGATTGCAGGTGCCAGGGGTTCGCGCCGACCGGCCTGGAATGCCATCATGGAGTGATCCGGCCTCATGCTCCATCCTTGCTCCACGGGAACTCAGCATGTGGAAACCTGACCGAATCCTCGCCGGAGCCACGAGATTTCTCCTGCTCGTACCGAGCACTCGACCAAAGGCATTCCGAAGCGGCAGAACCAATCCCCGGCGCGCAGCGACAGCCCGCTTCGAAGGCGTAGCTTTCGTTCGTACCGGGCCGCGGTGACCGCGGGTTCCTCTCCCGTTCGAAGCGCCGTGTCCACCTCTTTGGCGGCCAACGAACCGCTGTGGATCGCGTAGGAAATCCCCTCTCCGGTCGCGGGGTTGACGAGACGGCACGCCTCGCCGGCGAGCAGCACGCCGGGAGGTGCATGATGTCTGATATCCACCGTCACCGACATCGGGAAGCCCCGCCATCGTGACTCGGTTCCCATTCCCGGAAGCCTCGCCGCAAAATGTCTCTTGAGGAAGCGCCCGAACACGTCGCGGACGGAACGGCCGCCGAGCCGCTTGGCGTCGACGCAGATGCCGATGCTGGCCCGGGTGTCGCTCTCCGGGTAGAGCCAGCCGTAGTGCGGCGCGAGCTCCGCATCGAAATACATCTCCACCACGTGCGGCGTGAACGCGACGTCGTCGAACCAAGCCATGCAGGTCTCAAGCATCCGCCGGGGACGCGGATCGGAATCGAGCCGTCCGTGTGCGCCGTTGGCGGCGACGACCCATGGCGCCTCGATGATGACGCCGTTTTTGAGGCGCACGCCGACCGTGTGGCCGTGCTCGGTGACGATTGCGACGACGGAGCTGTCTTCCCTGAGCTCCGCCCCCGCCTCGACGGCGGCCTGTGCGAGCAGATGGTCGAACCGGCTGCGGATGAGCACTGCGGCGGACGCCGCTCCGATCCACTGCGTCTCGCGGCCCGAAGGCGCGCCGAGTCGGATGCCCCGGACTTCGTATGTTTCCGGCGCGATGCGGTCCCACAGCCCCAAACGCCGGAGGTTCGAGCGCGCCCATGGAGAGATCCCGCCGGCACAGGTCTTGGGCCGCGGAAAACGTTTTGTCTCAAGGAGAACCACGCGGCGGCCCAAACGCGCCAGCTCACGGGCCGCGATGGACCCTGCGGGTCCGGCACCGACGACGATCGCGTCGAAACGGCCCAATGGGACGCCTACCGCTTGAAGATGGACTGCATCTTGATGGCCAGCGCCAGATTTCCCGTGGCTTTCAATCTGCCGGTCATGAACGCCAACTGGCCGTTCAGCTTCCCCGTGCTGATGTCGATGTAGTCTCCGGCGGACGCTAAGAGCGTCAGTTGCGGGCTCGGGTGCTGGCCTTCCACCACCGTCAGTTCCCCGTTGACGATGGCCGCGTACCATCGCCCGCCGTCGTCCCCCGTGATGTCGAACTGGATGACCGCGTTCATGCCCGCGGCTTTCTCTCTCAGGAACGTCTCGGGCATCCGGTCGAAAATCGTGCGCACGGTCGTCATGGCATTGCCGGTCCCGCGTATTCCTCGTGATCCTCGTGCAGCGCGCCGAAGACCTCCCGGAAGCCCAGAAGGCCGTCCATCTCCTCGTCGATCTCCTGCGGAGTCATCTTCGCGAGCTTGCGCTGGTAGAACTGTACGACAAAGGGGTGGAGGTGGGTCTGGTAGGCAGTCATGTACTCCTCGTAGAACTTCACCAGGGGCAGCGTCGTGGGCATGACCGCGTGGTTGAAGTCCCACAGGTCGAAGTTGTGCTCGACGAGCTCGGCCTTGGCTTTGTCGAAGAGCTTGGTGCCGGGGATGGGCGTCAGGATGAAGTATTGCGGGCAGTCCACCTCCATCTCGACCGTGTGGGCCACGAGCCTTTCGAACTGCTCCTTGGTGAAGTCCGGGCGGAAGAACATCGAGCCCGTGCAGTTCACGTGGTTGGCCTTGAGAATCTTCATGGCTTCGATGTTGTCCCGGACGTTGGTCGTCTTGTCCCGGTCCAACAGGAGCTGGTCGTCCGCCTGCTCGATCCCGACGATCGTGTCCTCGAGCCCCGCGGCGGCCCAGGCTTCGATCACGTGCGGCTTGTTGACGATCGTGTCCGCGCGGAGCGGCATGCCGAAACGCTTCCCGATGCGCTCCTCTTCCACCGCCTTGGCCAGGGCGAGCGACAGCTTGGTGTCCAGCAGCGACTCCTCGCACACGAAGTAGATGTAGGGCTCCTTGATCGCCTTCATCTCCGCGATCACGCTTTCCACGGTCCGACGCAGGTACCGCCCGTCGGTCTGCGCCCACGACGGACAGAAGTCGCAGCGTCCGACGCAGCCCTGGGTGTACCGCATGAGCGCCAGGTGCTTGCCCCACAGGCTGAAGCCGTACTTGTCCCGCAGGTCCGCGGTGAGCGACCGATCGGGAAACGGGAGGGTGTTCAGATCGGACATCGGCCGCGGCGGGGCCAGGTGCTGGATCCCCCCTTCGTTCGCCGCGATGCCTCGGATGCTCTTGAAGCTCCCGCCGGCTTCCAACTGTTCGATGATCTCCCGGAAGGCGAAGACCCCTTCGTTGACGCACACGAGGTCGATGTCGGGATGGAGGAAGTCCCGGGGCATCGCCGTGGCGTGGATGCCGCCGACGACCGTCAGGATTCCCCGGTTCACCGACTTGGCCGTGGAAAGCACCCTCTTGCAGGCGCTCGCTTCGCAGGTGTCTCCGCCCGTCCCCACGACCTGCGGATCGTAGGTCTCGATCAACTGACGCAGCTCGTCCCACCCGCCTTCGAGCCGCATGTCGAAAAGCTTCACGTCGTGATCGTCCTTCACCGCGGCTCCCAGGTACTCGAGCGACAGGGGCTCCATCCGGACGACCTTGTACATGGCGCTCATGTAGCGCGTGTCCGCCGCGACCCGTACCAGAAGGATTCGCATCGTCTTGCCTCCTTTTCCACAGTGCGAGTCGAGTCTTACAAATGAAACATCCCGTTGTAAACAAATTGTTTGGATCAAGCCGTTTACATCAATCCGTGTCACACACGGTGCCTCATGGGGAGCGACTACTTGCGGAGGTGCTCGAGGAGAAGATCGAGGAACTGCGACCGGGCCGCCGATTCGCGGGCACCGGGGCGGGCCTGGGCTTTCCCCACGAGTCGCGGGAACGGACCGGCGAGGGCGGAAATGAAGAGCGTGAGCTTGAAGGCGATCCGGCCGCGGTCGGTGGGGCCGACACATTCGCGGATCGTTGCCGTGAGCCGGCGGACCGCGCTCTTCATGGACTCTCTCAGGGCGCGGCCGAAAGGATCGAGCGGCTCGGCGGTCATGTGGCGCTCCATGACCGCGAGGAAGCCGGGATAGTCGGCGAGCTGACGCATGACTTCCTCCGACCATCGCCGCAGTCGCTCTTCCGGCAAAGTGTCCGGCCCGTCGAGAAGCCGCATGACGTCGTTGAACCCGGCGAGGAACCGCTCGGTCATCTGGCCGAACATCTGCTCTTTTGACGAGAAGTAGTAGTTCACCGCGGCGACGTTGACCCCGGCTTCCTTGGCGATCTCGCGGACGGTGACGTCGGTCGTGCCCTTCTTGCCGATGAGGAAGACCGTCCGGTCGAGGATGTGGTCCTTGACGGGGAGAGAGGCGTCCGGGGCGGTTGCCCGCGAACCCTCGTCCGGGTTCGTCCTGCGTCGTCGGGGCATCCTGGCCTTGTCGGTCACTTGCAAAGATTCGTCAAGCCATCCCCGGTCTTGCCCGGAGAGCTACGGGACACCCTGCACGTCGCCGCACTCGAAGATCTCCCGGAACCGGTCGGCGCAGCGCATGAACGCCGTGTGCACGGCAGGATCGAAATGGGACGGCATGGTCCGCCCGTCGCCCATCACGAGGATGTCCATGGCCTTGCGGTGATCGAAGGCGGGCTTGTAGGGGCGCACGCTGCGCAGCGCGTCGTACTGGTCGCAGATGTTCACGATGCGGCCGCTCACTGGGATCTCCTCTCCCTTCAGCCCGCGCGGGTACCCGCCGCCATCGAACCGCTCGTGGTGCGAGATCGCGATCTCGGCGCCCATGCGCACGTACGGCGTGGTGCCGCCCGTGAGCATGCGATGGCCGAGCGACGAGTGCGTCTTCATCACGTTCCATTCGTCGGGAGTGAACCCGCCAGGCTTGAGCAGGATGCTGTCCGGGATGCCGATCTTGCCCACGTCGTGCATGGGCGCGGCGAAGTAGATCGCGTCCACGAACTCCTCGCCCTGCCCCATGCTCACCGCGATCTCCCAGGCGTACTGCGCGATGCGGCGCACGTGCATGCCGGTCTCCTCGTCCTTGTACTCCGCCGCGGCGGTGAGCATGAACGTGGCCTCGCGATAGGCCTGGCGCAGGAGCTGCGTGGCCTCCGTCACACGGTGCCGCAAGTGCCGCGCGCTGTCGGCCAGGAGGTCGCCGTACTCCTTGAGGCGCAGGAGGTTGCGCGCGCGGGCCAGGAGCTCGGCGTTGTCGAGCGGCTTCGACAGGAAATCCTCGACGCCCAGGTCGAGGGCGCGCAGCCGGGACTCGCGGTCGTCGAGGCCCGTCACGATGATGATCGGGATTGTTCTCAACCGGGCATCGGACTTGAGGCGTCGCGTGACCTCGAAGCCGTCTATGCCGGGCATCCGCAGGTCGAGGAGCACGAGGTCAGGCGGATCCGCGACGGCGAGCCGCAGCGCCGCGGCTCCGTCGCCCACGGAGACGATGTCGTATCCCGCGCTCTCCACGATACGGCAGGTGGCATTCCTGGCCACCGGTTCATCGTCCACCACCATCACCTTGGCCATGTCTCCCTCCTCCTCCGCACGGAACCGAGCCTATTTCTTCTCCCGCAGTCCCGTGTCGCCGGGCAGTCTCTCCGCCATTGCCCACACAAGTAGCCCGCCGTCATCGCAGCCGATACCCACAAATGTGACATCGCGGTTCGACATTTCAACGGCGCGCGCAGGCCTCCTATCCACCATCCTCGCGGCAGCTCGGGGCCCATGCGTGATCAGGCGATTGGAATCATTGAGATTTTGGCTTGCCCTTATCGGGTCATGATATCGACGGAACCCCGGCGTTCTTCCGGTTTCCGGCACCGAAACGTTGGTCGACAGGCCTTTTGAAAAGCCTCAAGTGGACACGCATGCCTTCTTCTGTTCCAGGTCGCTGACCCGTTGCCGGAGCTCGTCGATCTCTGCAACACGCTCGGGACAGGCCTTGGAGCTGAAGTCGGGGTTCCGCAGCCACCAGTCCATGCCCATCTCCCGCGCCTTGTCCACCGAAGCGATGAGGAGGCGCACCTGGATGGTCAGGAGCTCGATGTCCACGAGCTTGATCTTGATGTCACCCGCGATGACGATCCCCTTGTCGAGGACCCGCTCGAGGATGTCGGCCAGGTTGCTCGTGTCAGTCGCGTGAACCAGCCTCTGTCCGGACCGCTGCATGGTTGATCTCCTCCTCAGTCGTCGAGCAGATTCCCCAGCGGACCGAGGTCGATGTTGAGGTCGTTGATCTGAAAGTGCTCCTTGAGCTCGTTCATTCGTTGCTCCAACCGCATCAGCGTCGTGCCGAGGTGCTCGACCTGGTCGCCGGTGAGGCTTCCGCCCTCGATGCGACGGAGCGCCTGTTTTTCCATGAGCTGGCGGAGCAGCTCGATGACGGAGAGGACGAGCTGGACGAGCCCCTGTTCGACATTCTCTCGATCGAGATTGATCCGAGGCGGCAACCTCGACTTGAGCGCTTGAGCGGTCTCGGCGAACGACTCGATGTCCTCCGGCCTCCCTCGAATCTCACCGTATTGCATAGTTACATCTCCATCCCTGCACGCACCGGAGTGTCTTCCCGGGAGGCGGCGAGCTTATCGGCAACGCCGGCCCGCGACGTGTCGTCGAAGCTCAAGGGGCCTCCGCTCGCCCAGTTGCGCATGGTCTCCACGGATGTGACCACGAGGTTCAGCCCCACGTAGACAAGCTCGACGCCGGCAACGGAGATGACGATATCTCCCGTGATGACCGCGCCCTTGTTGAGGACGCGGTCCAGGGTCTCGCAGAGGCTCACGCGGCGCTGGCGGGAAACATGGCTCCGGAGCGCTGACGCCCGGGGCACCGGCCGGAGGCGTTGACGTGGGCTAGCGAGCTCCACAGCCGGCCCTCCGTTTCTTCCGCTCTTCGATCTCTTCGAGCCGTTGTACCAGCTCCGTTTCGTGCCGTTCGAAGTCTTCCTCGCTCAGCGAGCCAGCCTCCAGCCTCCTGTACAGGTCCATGAGCTCAGTCGTGACCGCATCCTCGTTGTAGAGCTCGTGCTCGGCCTGGTCGGCAACCTCCTCGAACACTCGCAGCAGCCCTCGAAACGGTGCGGTGAGAAGCCCCATGTCCGCCTCACGCCGCCGCCGTGTGGAGGTCCAACTCGACGAAGTTGAACGGAGCCCACGGGCCGCTGAAGTCGAACAGGTACTGCGCGGGGAACGTCCCGGCGACCTGGTAGACGCGCTCCTCGAAGACCTTCTGGCGCTCACGGTCCACCAGAAACGCGACGTCCATCACGCTCTTCTCGTTCTTGACCGGGCTCACCTTGAACTCGCTGAAGCATGATTGGAACGCCTCGACGACGCGCTCGGTTTGCTCCTCGCGCTCCGTGCCGAGACGCTCCTCGAACATGCGCCCCAGCTCGATCTTCTCGGCCTGCGACGGGGCCTGGGAGCGGCCGAAGATCTGGTCGCGGAAGGTCGCCAGCTCCTCGTCCGTCGAAACGAAGTATTCGAAAATGTTGTCGACGTCCCACTTCACCTTGAGGGTCATCTCGACCTTGCCGTCCACGCGATCGAGCTCCGTTTGGATATCGTCCCGGTTGCGGCGCAGCGCCTTGAGGACCTCGTCCTCGCCCTTGGCGACGTGACCGAAGGTCATGGGGACGATGGTCGCGCCCTTCATGACCTCGCGGATGACCTGGTGGTGGGGATCGAGGTTCTTGCGCAGGGGCAGGACCTTCTCGCGCGCTCCATATTCGCTCACCACCGCCGCGACAGAGCCCACGCGCACGGTGTAGACCCGGCCCGGCTTGCCCTCGTGCGTGAGGCCGATGCAGCCGAAGTCCCTGTCGTTTTCACTTCGAATCAGCCCGTAGAGGTAGCGCCCCGTGGCCGGCATGGCTCACCTCGCTGTTCCGGCGTCTGGCCGGGAAGCCGGCGAGGAGTTGCTCATCTTCATGCTGCGGAGCTTCCCTTCGCGAAGGGCGACCTCGAGAGTGGTGCTACACCCCCAGCAGCGGATCTCGCCCTCATAGTCTTCATAGGCGTCGCCGATTTCCATCGGATGCCCGCAGGAGAGACAGTTCAGCTTGATCCCCATGACTCCCGAAACCTTCCTGCCTGCCATGATGGCGGGCGCACCGTGTGACGCCAGCTTCAGTAGCGAAGGACGCGGCGCTTTTCCGGCGCCGCCTCCCCGTTGTTGCGCGCACGGGAATGGCCTTGGCTCGGCTCCTCGTCACCTTTCAGACCGAGGGCCTCCTGATGCCTGCGGATGAGGTCATCGATCTCGACGAGCCGCGCGTCGATGTCCATGATCCGCCGGAACGCCGTCCGCTTCTCCCGGGTCCGCCGCGTGCGCTCCAGCTCCAGGGACGCGAGCTGGAACTGGTGCACGTGCCGCTCGTTGGAATGCGTGCCGGTCCCGAGGACGGATGCGAGCGTTCTGATTGACTGGACACCTCTCGCCCGGACACCCATGATCTAGGCTCCTTCCGCAAGGTGCTTCACGACCACGTCGTCGACCATGGCCTGAAATCCCTTGCTGCCGTCGCGCACGACCTTCGCAGAGAGCCCGCCCAGGACGTCCCGGCACAGCTCCGGGAAGATCGGGTCGCCCAAGCGTGCCTGGGCGCCTTGCTGCACGGCCACGCGCGCGATCATGATGGACGCGCGCAGGCTCGGCCCCTGCTTCGTCAGACCCAGGCTGCGCAGCTCCCGCACGATGTCCACGATGACCTGGGCCTGCTCGAGCGCGAGGCCGGACTTGGCCCGCGTGATTTCGATCTCCGTCTCGCGATCGTAGTACTCGACCCGGATCGTGATCAGCCGGTCCATGAGCGCGTCCTGCGTCCGATGGACGCCGGCGTACTCCTCCGGGTTGGAGGTGAAGACGGCGCGGAACTCCGGATGCACCTCGATGAAGCCGTCCCCGTAGGGTCTGCGCTTGGGCAGCGTGAGCAGCCTTTCCTCCAGGACCGAGAGCAGGACGTTGTTGGCCTCGGGCCGTGAGCGCGTGAACTCGTCATACACCAGCGTGTCGCCGTTCCTGCAGGCGAGGGTCAGCCGGTTGTCGGCCCACAGCGTGTTCATGGTCTCCTCGGTCTTGACGACCGAGTGGATGAAGTTGTCGATGAGCTTGCTCTTCCGGTAGCCGTAGTCATTGCCGATGAGATCGCTGGAGGCGAACTCGTCGTCTCCGTGCATGAGCGTTACGGGGCGCCCCCGGAGAGCCGCGACGTGCAGGGCCAGCGTGGTCTTCCCCGTTCCGGCAGGACCGGAGAAGTGGACCGGATAGCCCGCCCTGAGATAGGCCAGCGCCCGCTCCGCCATCCCCCGCACTTGCGGGGTCAGCACGAAGTCCTCGCTCGCCTCCACCGCGACGCTCGCGGAGACGGGAGCTTCCGCCACGATTGCAAGGCCCTGCCCGTTGCCGTTCATTGTCCTTCCCTCCTAGCCGTGGCGCTTCTTGCCGAGCTTCTCCCCGTGCGCGAACCGCGACCTCGTGCCCTCCTGCGCCTCGAAGACGTGATGGCCTTCGGCGGCCGTCTCGTACCGAACGGGGCGGCGGAGGAACGATCCGGCCGGGTGGCCGGGACGGTTGCGGAACGCCTCGCTGGCCGCACGCAGCTCGCCGGCCATCTGGCGGAAGTCCGCTGCCATCTCATGTCGGCCGAGCTCGAAGCGGTTCTTGAGCGCGTGCACTCCGGACCGGAGCTCGCTCATGAACAGCCGCCGTTCGTCCGCCTCCCGCGCGGCGCGCTGGCGACGCTGTGATTCCGCCTCGCGGTGCACCCGCCGGAAGTTCGCCAACATGGCGACCGTATGGTTGCGCGTTTTATCAAGGAACTCCCGGCGGCTCTGAAAGCCCGCCGCGAGCTCTTGTCCGAAGGCCCGCATTGCTTCGGGCGTGAAACTGCTGAAATGCGTTTGCATGAACTCGCTCCTCTCGTTTCTTTGAATCGGAACCACTCCCCGGGAGCGACTCGCTCGAAGCCGCCCCCGGGGAACAGAACCCACTTGCTGCGGACCGCGTTACGCGTTCGGCGCGGCGGCGGTCGCGGTCAGGCCGATGGCCTCGGCGTACTTCAGGTACGTCTCGACCGAAGCCACGACCACACGCGCCTCGATGGACAGCAACTCGATGCCGACCAGCGAGACCTTCGCCCACACGTCGATGACGATTCCCTTGTCGAGAATCCGGTCCACAACCTCCGCCAGGCTTGACGAGTCCGTCGACTTCATAACCTTCGCCATTTTCATCCTCCTTCTGTTGGCCGCTTTCTCGCGGCTTGACCTTGACAAGGGAGATTGCAAGGCGGGTGCCATCTCTTGCGTGCGATCGCTTCTTTCATCGTTCCTGCCGCAAGTCATGGATAGTGCTCGACAGATGGTGGAGGGCGGTCAAGGCTATTCCTGGGAGAGCGCGCCGCCGGGAAACTGCGTCCGGGCAAGCGCTCCCTTGGCGAGGGAATCGCCGCCCGATTCCGACGCGCGGACGGCATCCTCGACCGTGCGGATCATCAGCTCGTTGTTGAACGGCTTGTCGAAGTAGGCGAACAGGTCCTGGTCAATCACCCCCTGGCGGAGCAGGGCGTTGCCATAGGAAGTCATCAGGATCGCCCGCAGTCTCGGCGAGCGCTCCGTCATCCTGGGAATGAGCTCGATGCCGTTCGCGTCCGGCAAGCGATAGTCCACGACCGCAACCTGGCATTCGAAGCTCGCCAGCGCTGCGAGCGCGTCCGCGCCGCTCTGTGCGGTCCTCACCTCGTGGCCCCGCTCGGACAGAAGCTTGGAGAGGACCCAGCATATGTCGGGCTGGTCGTCCACGACCAGGATCCGGCCCACCGGTATCCGTTCATCCTTCCGCGGCAAGTCTCGTCTCCAGGCCGTATCGTCGGAGCTTCGTCCGAAGTGTCTTCGGGTCCACCCCCAGCATCTTCGCCATCTGGGCGCCGCTCATCGGACCGCGTCTGACCAAGGCCTTAAGCAACGAACGCTCGGCCTGCTCGGCGGCCTGAGCACCCAGAGACTTGAGGTCGATCACGGCGATGTCAAGCCCGACCTCGATGTCGAGTCGCAGTCGCCCCTCATCGCTGTCCGGCTCACACAAGACGCAGGCCGCCACGCTCGGGCTCGCGTGGTCCCAGATCTCCGCGGGCAGGTGCTCGGGAAGCACGATCTCGCCCGCCATCACGATGGCCGACTTCATCGTGTTCTCGAGCTCACGGACGTTCCCTGGCCACGGGCAGCGTTCGAGCACCTCCAGAGCGGCCTCGGAGATCCCCCCGACGCTCGATCCGAAGCGGGACGCATACACCGCGACGAAGTGCTCCGCGATGCGGCGGATGTCGCCGCTGCGCTCGCGCAGGGGCGGCAGGCGGATGATCATCTCCTGCAGGCGGTAGTACAGGTCCTGCCGGAACCTCCCGGCGCGGATCGCCTCCTTCAGGTTCACGTTCGTCGCCGACACCACCCGCACGTCGAGCGGGATCGTGTCGCGACCGCCGACCCGCTCCATGCGCCGCTCCTGCAACACCCTGAGGAGCTTCGCCTGGAACTCCACCGTCAGGTTGCCGATCTCGTCGAGGAACAGCGTGCCTCCCTGCGCCAGCTCGAGCCGGCCTATGCGTGCCGTGGTCGCCCCGGTGAAGGCGCCCTTCTCGTGGCCGAAGAGCTCGCTCTCGATCAGGTTCTCGGGGAGCATCGAGCAATCCACCGCCACGAACGGCCCGCTTCGTCGCTTGCTGGCAGTGTGGATCGTCCGGGCGAAGAGCTCCTTGCCGGTGCCGGTCTCGCCGAGAAGCAGCACGTTGATGTCGGGCACCGCGAACTTGAGCGCCAGGTCCATGGCCTTGCGGAAGGCGGGGCTCTCTCCGACGAGCGCCGATGCCTCGCCGCGAGCCTCGCGCCGCATGTCGAGGAGCGTCTCGATGTTGGCAAGGAGCGCCTGATTGTTGAACGGCTTGCTGACGAAGTCGGTCGCACCCAGCTTCATCGCCTTGACCGCAGCCTGGACGTTCCCGAAGGCGGTCAACATCACGATGGGGACACCCGGTGCGTTCCTTCGCATCCGCCGGAGCGTCTCGATGCCGTCGATCCCGTCGAGGTGGTAGTCCAAAAGGACGAGGTCGGGCCGGCGCTCGCCGACCTCCTGCAAGGCGGCCTCGCCGGAGTGGACGCACTGTGCGCTATGCCCGCGCTCGCGAACGAGCGTGGCCACGAGGCAACACAGCTCGCGTTCATCGTCGACGATCAGGATGTGCGACATTCCTCCCCCTTTTCGTCGACGCGTCGATCCAACGGCAAGGTGAGCGTGAACCGGACGGCGCCCTGGAGATTCTCAACTTCGAGGTCGCCGCCGTGGTCCCTGGCGATCTGACGCGAGAGGTACAGGCCCAACCCGGTGCCGCCATCCTTGGTCGTATAGAACGGGCGGAACATGTTCGTCATGACATCCGCGGGGATGGGCGGACCGTTGTTCTCGACTTCGACGACCGCCCGCCGGTTCGAGCCCATGCAGGTGCGGAGGCGCAGCGTGGTCCCCTTCAGGACCAACGCATCGAGCGCGTTCTTGATGAGGTTCAGGATGATCTGTTTGAAGCCGCAGGGATCGACCCATGCCTTGGGAAGCGCGGGATCGAAGGCCACATCCACGATGATTTTGTGCCGGATGCACTCGGCGGACATGAAATGCAGCACCTCGGAGGCCGCCTCCTTCAGGTCCACCTGCTCGAGACAAGGTTTCTTGGTGGTTGCGAAATCGAGCATGCTGCGGAGCAGCCCGTGCATCCGGTCCACGTTCTGGAGCGCGGTCATCGCGAAGTCGCTCGCGGGGTCGTTCGCGTCGGCGAGCCGCTGGTGGAGGTACTGAAGGCTCGAGCTGATGATGGACAGCGGATTCCCGAGCTCGTGGGCCACACCTGCCGCGAGCTGCCCGAGCACGGCCAGCTTCTCGGCCTGGAACATCGGGGCGAAGAGGGTGTCGGCCGTGCAGGGCTGCATCAGGTGCATGGAGACCCCCGCAACCGGGGTGAGGTCGGCCTTCGTCTGCGGGGCCAGCCACGAGGGATAACGCGGCACGATCATCTTGGCGCTGATGAGGGCGCTCGAGCCTTGCACGCAGGCGAGGAGCGCGCGTTCCGGGAGAGCCGCAAGCTGAAAGGCGCTGATGATGGTTGTCACCGTCTTGAGAGCCAGCGTCTCAAGAACCTCGTGATAGGCTCGTAGCGCCTGTGCCGTCGTGACCCTGTTTCGCGACACAGGGGCTTCGATCCAGGCGACGTGCACGCCGCCTGCCGAGGAGGTTTGGAGCAGGGCTGCTCGGATGACCTCGATCTCGTCCATCAAGGCATGGTCGTCTCTTGTCGCGCTCGCCGGATAATTGAGGGGCCGAAAACTCAAGCAGGGCGGCAGGCTGGCTCCAAGCGGCTTGACCAGCTCGCGGGTCGCTTCACAATCAGCCTCCGAACCAAAGAAGGCGAGGCGCGTATCGGAGTCCAGGCAGCGGTGTGCGATTGAGACCAATGCCTGGGCGCGTTCGCCTGCATCCTGGTAATGGAGACAAAGCATGGATCCTTGCTATTCCTTCCGTGCTCCCTTGGCCCCCGCCCCTCCGCCCGTCGCCTTGAGCTCCTCGATTGCGGTCAGGATTCGCTCGCGCGTGATCTTCAGATGCGACGGGTCCATCTCGCCCTCGCTGCTTGCCTCGATGAAGTCGCGCACAGCCAGCAAGGCGGCCCGGCGGCAGACGGTCTCGATGTCGGCCCCCGTGAAGCCCTCCGTGCGCTGTGCGAAGTCGACATTATCCAGACTGGCGGCCAGGGGCTTCCCCTTGAGGTGGACCTCGAAGATCTGCATTCGTCCCCGGGCGTCCGGGCGAGGGACTTCCAGCAGCAGATCGAAGCGCCCGGGACGGAGCAACGCAGGATCCAACATGTCCTTCCGATTGGTTGCGGCGACGACCAGGACGCCCTTCAGCTCCTCGACGCCGTCCATCTCCGTCAGGAGCTGGCTGATGACGCGCTGCGACACCCCCGAGTCGGTCGCTCCGGCGCTCCGCACGGGCGCGAGCGCGTCGATCTCATCGAAGAAGAGAATGCAGGGCGCCGCCTGCCGGGCCTTCTTGAACACCTCGCGGATTCCACGCTCGCTCTCCCCGACGAACTTGGACAGGAGGGCCGGGCCCTTGATGGAGATGAAGTTGACTCCGCTCTGCGACGCGACGGCCTTGGCGAGCAGCGTCTTGCCCGTCCCGGGCACACCGTGAAGCAGGATCCCTTTCACGGGGCGCAGCCCGGCATGCCGGAGGAGATCGCCGTATTTGAGGGGCCACTCGACCGCTTCGCGGAGCTCGCGTTTCGCGCCATCGAGCCCGCCCACCTCCTCCCACTTGACGTCCGGGATCTCGACGAAGACCTCGCGGATCGCCGATGGCTCGACCTCCGTCAAGGCCGACAGGAAGTGGTCCATCGTCACCTTGAGCGAGAGAAGGAGATCGTAGGGGAGCTCCTCGCTCGCGAAGTCGATCTCGGGCATGACGCTCCTCAGCGTCGTCATGGCGGCCTCGCGGCAGAGCGCCTCAAGGTCGGCACCGACGAAGCCGTGGGTGATGGCCGCGAGCCTGGCGAGGTCCACATTCTCGTCGAGCGGCATCCCGCGCGTGTGGATCTCCAGGATCTCGCTCCTGGCCGTCGCATCGGGGATGCCGATCTCGATCTCGCGGTCGAAACGCCCCGGACGCCGGAGCGCCGGGTCGAGCACGTTCGGCAGGTTCGTGGCCCCCATGACGATGACCTGGCCGCGCGCTTCCAGCCCATCCATGAGCGCGAGGAGCTGGGCCACGACGCGCTTCTCGACCTCGCCCTGCACGTTCTCGCGCTTGGGCGCGATGGCATCGAGCTCGTCGAGGAAGATGATGCAGGGCGCGTTCTTGCGCGCCTGCTCGAAGATCCCCCGCAGCTTGGCCTCGCTCTCGCCGTAGAACTTGTGAATCACCTCGGGGCCGCTCACCGACATGAACGCGGCCTCGGTCTCGTGCGCCACCGCCCGGGCGAGCAGCGTCTTGCCCGTGCCGGGTGGCCCATGGAGCAGGACGCCTTTCGGGGCGTCGATCCCGAGGCGCTCGAAGACCTGCGGGTAGCGCAGCGGCAGCTCGACCATCTCCCGCACGCGGCGGATCTCCTTGCGCAAGCCCCCGACGTCCTCGTAGGAGATGCCCGCCGGCTTGGCGCCCTTCTGGGCCTCCGCCTCGATGACGATCTGGGTCTGCGGGTGGACGACCACGCAGCCTTCCCTGGGATGGGTCGAGACGACCTCGAAGTCCTGGTAGCGCGAACCAAAGAGCGTCGCCCGGACCCGATCCCCCACGAGAAGAGGCAGCCCCTCGAGGAGCCGTCCGACGTAGCGCGTGTCGTCGTTCCGCTTCAGCGCCGGAAGCTCGCCCACCGGCCGTATGACGATCTTCGCGGCCGGGGCGTGCCCGATCCTGGTCACCTTGACGCGCTGGTCCACGCCGACCTTGGCGTTGCCGCGCGTGATCCCGTCGATCTGGAGCACGGCCTTGCCACGATTCTCGCTGTAGGCGGGCATGGCCTTGGCCACGGTCGTGCGTTCGCCGGCGATCGCAAGGATATCGCCCACCTCCGCTCCCAACCGCCCGAGGTCCTTGGGGTCGAGGCGGGCGATGCCCCGCCCCACGTCCTTTCCGAGCGCCTCCGCAACCCGGAGGGACACCGCATCGCCCGAAGTCTCACGCTTCTTCGCATCAGTCGGCATGACCGCGTTCCTTCAGCTTTCTCCACGGATCCGCCCCGAAGGGGAGGTTGTGGATCAGGTGCCGCACGTCGAACTTCCCGTCGAGGAGCTCGTCCACTCGATGGAGCAACCCGAGGAAGAGGATCCCTGTCTCGCCGTCATCGAGCGTCGTGTCGATGCGCCGGGCGATGAAGGCGTCGCGATCACGCAGAACGGCCTCTCCTTCGCGCTTGAGCTCCTCCACGACCGAGTCGGGCTCGCACCGCTGTGCGGCCTGGACCAGCATCTGGATTCGTCTGTACTCAGCGAGTATCAACTCCGGATCCTCCGTACCCACGAGCGTCGCGCCGCGCTCCATGAGCTCGGCGAGGAGTTGATGGTTTCGACTCCCCTTTGCGGCGAGGTCGCGAACGATGTCCTGCTCCCGACCGCAGACCGGCAGACCGTCCTGATAGAGGCGCGTGCGCTGCCAGGGGAGCGGCACCGCGGAGAGCTTGCCGCGGATCCCCTCCCACATCGCCTCGACGGACGCGAACCGGCGCGTCCATTCCGCAGCACCGAAGACCTCCTCGAAGCGCCGCCGGATCTCGTCCGCCATGCTTCCCAGGTCCACTTCGGAGTGGACGATGGGCACGTAGATCAGCGCACGCATGCATTTTCCCTCCACCCCGCAAGGCAGTCGTGGAGTCCTTCGCGAAGCACCGACTTCAGGAAGTCGAGGTTGAACGGTTTCGTGATGTAGTCGTAGGCGCCGAGCATCATCGCCTCTCGTGCGGTCTTCAGCGTCCCCTGCGCCGTGAGCATGATGACGGGCGATAGGTGCCCCCGCTTCCGCAGCTCTCGCAACGTCGCAACGCCGTCGAGGCCGGGCATGACGATATCGAGGAGGATGATGTCGGGTCCTGCTTCAGCGGCCAAGACCAGCGCCTGCTCACCGCCCGATGCCGTGAGGACCCGGTAGCCCTCCTCGGTGAGGACCTTCTCGAAGAGCCGACACACGCGAGGCTCGTCGTCGACGACCATCACGGTGGCGCGAATGCGGTCGTTCATGGCTGTGTCCTTACTGCCCCTGCATGCGAGGGAGCGCGGCAGAGCTCCAGCTCGAGCACGCCGTTGTGAAGAGCGCGCTGCACGTTGTCCGGCGAAACAGGAAACGGGAGCAGCAGCTCGCGGTAGTACCGCCGCCCATCGGGGGTCGGCCCTGTCGAGAGGGTAAGCACGTCGCCGTTCACCTGCACGTCGATGTCCTCCTCCCGGGCCCCGGGAAGCTCCGCCAGCACCACGAGGGCCTGCTCCTCCTCGAAGACCTCGACGTGAGGCTCGGCCATCCGGTCGACGAGGAGCATGCCCTGATGACGCGCGAAGCGCGGCCGTTTGACAAAGACCCAAGTCCGCGGTCGTTGCGGAGGGAGCTCCGATGTCGGCCGCGGCGGATGTTCGGCCATGCCGATTCGCACGTTGACGGCCAGAAGCAGCCGGCCCGAAGGAGGCGATCGCCCAAGCCCCCCGAGCGTCCGGATATCACGCAGGCCGCGCACACGGCCCGCGCTGGCAGCCACAGCTCGCTCATCGTTGCCCTTTCCCATGGCTCGCGTCTCCGGCACCCGCGCGTCTTCCTCCGGCCCGCAGGTCCGCGGGCGGCGGATCCTGGATCGGAATCCGGGCCAGCCCCTGCGGCACGAGACTGAGCAGGCTCGCAGCTCGTTCGGCCTCTTCGTAGATGATCTGAAGCTCGTCCTTCCCCGGTGTCCCTTCTTCCTGCTTGCCCAGGAGGTACTGGGAATGACTCGAGATGAGGCTGAGCGAGTTCGTCACTGCGTGGTTGATATCTTCGAGTGTTCGAATGGGTCGCACGTCGATCCTCACCTGTTCTTGAGAACCGCTCTTTGCGGTTCGATGCCGCGCAGCGGCACGTCGCAGAAGCTGTAGGCCGCCCATGGACCGCTCCCGAGAAGCGGGAGCTCGGGAGTGAGTCGGCGAATCCCATCAAGAGCCCGCCAAAAGTCCTCCACGGCCTGCCGCGGGATCAGATAGCAGCCCTCGAAGATCCTTCCATGACTGCCGTGCATGAGACGTTCAGACCGGTTCCCTTCCTCCGGGGCAAGGGCGCGAACCCGGTCGAGACCGAACGGGATTCGAAGAGGCTCGTCAGCCGTCGCGGCCACGAGCCGCACCTTGAGCCCCATCTCGACGCGGCCCCGGAAGCGTGCGAGTTGCTGGGAAAGCTCCTCGACGTTGAGACCCACGGTCGCCTCGAGTTCCGCTCCAGATGCAAACGCGATGCCCAGTCGGAACGGGGCGACGGACGAGCAGGTCTCGAACGCCAGCCCGACGACGCGATCATGCCAGACCGCAGCGCGAACCTCGTCATCGCAGGTCG
>JAQTNF010000111.1 GCA_028713995.1 Deltaproteobacteria bacterium
GCCCTCGCGCTCGGCTGCTCGTGCCGGGGCAAGGAGCGACCCGCACCGCCGAACCTGCCCATCCACACGCTCGCGTTCGGGGGCGACGTGATCCTGGGGCGGCGGCTCAACGCGGCCCTGTTCGACGACGCGGGCCGCGGACGCATCTTCGGGGGCGTGGCCAAGGTGCTCAAGGGAGCCGACCTCGCGCTCGTCAACGCGGAGGGCGTCATCTCCGAGGGCGGCACCTTCACCGACAAGGGCGAGAGCGTGCCCATCATGTACCGGGCGCACCCGCTCGCCGCCGACGTGCTGCGCGAGGCCGGGGTCGACGTGGTCACCGTGGGCAACAACCACTCGGGCGATTACGGCCGCGCCGCGTTCTCGGAGATGCTCGACCGCCTGCGCATGGCGGGCATCGACTACGCGGGCGGCGGACGCGATCAGGCGGACGCGCGGGCCCCGGCCTACTTCAAGATCGGCGACACGGTGGTGGCCGTGGTCGGCGCGGACATGACCCACACGCGCATGTACGCGGCCCGCCGCAACGCGCCCGGCAACCTGTACCTGGAGCTCGAGCGCAGGTCGGCCCGCGACGGCATCGTCAAGACGCTCACCGGCATCCTGGCCGAGGCGCGCAAGCACGCCCACGTGGTGCTCTTCTCGCCGCACTGGGGCGACAACTTCCAAACCGCACCCACCGAGGCCATGCGCGACCTCGCGAGGAGGCTCATCGAGGCGGGCTACGACGCCATCCTCGGCCACTCGGCCCACTGGTTCGAGGGCGTGGAGGTCATCGGCGGCAAGCCGGTCGTGTACGACGCGGGCGACCTGCTCGTGGACTACCCGGGCAAGGACCCGGCGCACGAGGGCATGCTGTACGTGGTCTCGTTCACGCAGGCCGGGGTGACGCGGCTCGTGGCGCGTCCGGTCCGCATCGGCGCGAACCGGGCCGAACCGGCGCGCGGGGCCGACAGGGACAGGCTGCTCGCGCGGCTCGTCGACTATTCGAAAAAGCTCGGCACGACCGTGCGGGTCGAGAAGGGCGCGGGGATCGTGACCTGCGACCCGGGCGGCATCTTGGGTCCGGAAGGCGCGCCCGTCCCCCCGGCGCGGTCCGTGCCCGCGCGCGTCACGGCCGCTCCGCGCAACGTCGTCCTCGACGCGGTCCCTCCGGGCGCCACACCCGTCAACGTGGTCTACGACAACGGCGTCGCCATCCGCGGGTACGAGGTGCTGCTCGGCGAGCTGCCCCTGCCGCGCGCCTCGAACCTCGTCACCTTGTATCTGACGGCAGAGCGGCCGGTCGCGGGCCGGCTGTGGATCAAGCTCGAGGCCCGTGGGCAAGCCAAGGACGGCAAGCCGCACGCCGACTGGGATCCGCACATTCCGGGCGACTGGATGCTGCCTGCGGCTCGCTGGCCCGCGGGCAAGATCGTGGCGGATCGCACGCTCATGCGCCTCACCCTCGGCCCGGGCGGCGAGGTGCAATTCCTCGCCGGGCTTGAGGACGGGAAGCTCCTGGCGCCCGTGTCGTCCGACGTGCCGCTCGTGGACGGCGCGCTCGTCCCTCTGCGCACGGGCGTATACCTCAAGGGCGCGCCGGGCGTGTTCCGCGTGTTGCGCGCGCTCGGCAAGCAGTGAAGGCCGGGGACTGCTACGAACGATCGAGGATTCCGAGCATGTCGAGAGGCGGGATCGCCTCGACGAACCCGATCTTTTGCCGCTCCCGCAGCGGCGCGACGAGGTAGCACGGAACCTTGGGAAACGTGTCGTGGAACGCGGCGAGCCCCGTCAGATCGGCTTTGCCAATGGATTTCTTGTGCTTGCACTCAATGGCGAAAGCGATCCTCCCGCCCGACTCCACGAGCAGATCCACCTCTGCGCCGTGGCTCGTCCGCCAGAACGAGAGCTTGAAGTCCTTTGTCTCGTACTGGTTCAAGCGGTGCACCTCCTGAATGAACCATTGCTCGAAGAGCCGCCCCTCCTCAAGCGGGCTCGGGCCGCCGCGGAGGTTGCCCAGCATGGCCCGGGTCACGCCGTTGTCGAAGAAGTAGAAGCGCGGCCGTTGGCTCATGCGCTTGCGCGGGCTCCCGGCATGCGATTCGAGGAAGAACCCCATGAGCGTGTCCTCGAGGACCGAGTAGTACTCGCGCACCGTGGCGTACGGCACCTGGCAGTCGCGCGAGACGCCTAAGAGGTTGACCTGGGACGCGAACTGGGCGGCCGCGACGTCGAGGAATCCTTGGAAGCCCTGCAGGTTGCGGATGATCGCCTCGGCCTTCACCTCCTCCTGGAGGTAGGTGATGACGTACGAACGGAGCAGATCCCGGACAGTGTCCTCGTCGCCGTCGACGAGGCGAGTCCAGATTCCGGGCAAAGAGCCGTAGGCGAGCACCTTGTCGAGCTTGAAGCTCTCGCCCATCTCCCGCGCGGTGAGGGGATGGAGCGTGCGATAGATCGCCCGGCCGCCGAGGAGGTTCGAGGCGCCCCTGCGGAGCTTGCGCGCGCTCGACCCCGACATGACGAAGCGCAGGCCCTTCCTCCTCTCCATGAGGGCGTGGACGACATCGAGCAGCTTGGGGACTTTCTGTACCTCGTCGATGATCACCGTGCCGCGGGGGGAAAGCGCATCGACGCGCTCGGCGAGCAGCCAGGGGCTCTTGTTGAACGCGAGCTGCTCGCGCGGATCGAGGAGATCGATCGTGGCGAGCGATGGGATCCTGGCGAGGAGCGTGCTCTTGCCCACCTGCCGCGGGCCGAACAGGAAGAAGCTCGCCTTGGGGAGATTGTCCTTGATCGTGCGTTTGAACATCGTTGATAATATACACGGTATATTGTCAGGGAACATCAAAAAAGGGACTTTCGCCATTCCGGAGTATACTTTCCCCCGATGGCCCCGCCCCGCAAGAAGCGCAACATCTCGCGCGACGTCTTTCTCGCGCTGCTCGCGTCGCTCCTGCTTCACCAGACGCTGTTCATGGTGATCGACAAGATTTCGCCCGCGGACAAGGCCAAGGCAGGCTCGCAGCAGGTGTCGCTCATGGTGCCTCCTCCGCCGTCCGCTCCGAAGGTCGCGGCGGCTTCGGAGGCCAAGGCCCACCCGCCGCGGCCCAGGGCAACACCCAGGCCGGCCGCGGTTCGCACCGTGGACCGCCCGGACGTCCCGCAGGGCGAGCCCTCGAAAGGAGCGCCCTCGGGCGAGAACGCGCCTTCCACGGAGCTCGCGTCGCTGCCGCCCGCGCCCGCACCGGAGCAAAAGGCCGAGCCGCCCAAGATGAAGCTCGAGCTGGGCTGGGACGGCTTCGAGCGCGCCTTCGGCGAGGAGGCGCAGGCCGCCCGCGAGGACTACTCGAGGGAGCGCGTCTCGTCGCGGCGGGGCACCATGCGCTTCGGCGCCACGAACGCCAAGGTCATGAAGGCCATCGCCACGAACCGAGGCTGGGTGCGGCCCGACAACCAGGAACCCATGGGCGCCCGCCAGAAGGTCTTCCGCAGCTACCTGGAGTTCGTGCACGACAGAATCCATGTCATCTTCGCCGACGAGTTCCTCGGTTCCTTGAGCAGCCTGTCGCCCACGGATCCGCTCAACGACATGGACCTCATGGCGCTCGTGGAGTTCGAGATTCTCGGAAGCGGCGAGGTGAACGAGGCGCGCGTCGTCCGCTCCTCGGGCCTGACCGTGTTCGACGCGGCCGCGGTGAGCTCGATCTACGGCTCCTCCCCGGTGCGCCCGCCGCCGCGCGACATCATGTCGTACAATGAGCGCGTGTACCTGCGCTGGGGCTTCTACCGGAACGCGCGCAAGTGCGGGCCGTTCAACGCCGAGCCCTACATCCTCTCGGGTCCGGGCGGCACCGAGCGGGCCGTGCCCAAGGACAAGCTCATGATCGACGGCTGACGCCCGGGGAGCCGAGGCTCGCCGCGAAGGAACGCGGCAGCTGGAGCGACGGGTCGTAGTTGTTGATGAAGTGCAGGTTCTGATAGTTGATCGTGAAGTGCGCCAGGATGGGCGCCGAGAGCTCGCCCGCCAGCCAGTACAGTCCGCCGAACGCGAAGCCCATGACCACGGCCTGGAACGGCCACGGCACGAACTTGCGGCCCGGCGCCACGTGGAGCAGGCCGAAGATGAGGCTCGCCGGAACGATGCCGAGCACCGGCTGCATGGCGCCGCGGAAGAACAGCTCCTCGCCGATGCTCGAGAACACCGCGTAGGCGAGGATGTCTGCGCCGGTGAGCGGCCCGAGCAGACCGCGGAACTCCACGTGCAAGGTGCGCGCCCAGCGGAAGCGGTACACCGAGAAGCGCGTCATCCACGCGATGCCGAGGCCGAACGTGACGCCCGCCGCGCCGCCCAGGATCACGCCGGCCGGCAGCGGCAGGTGCGATCCGAGGAGGCTGGCCGGATGGTGGTAGATGTCCGGGTTGTCGCGCAGGAAGCCCCAGGCCACGGCCGCTGCGGCCAGAAGGCCGTAGATGAGCGCCGCGGTCTTGAGCCTGAGCGCGGTCACGGGCTCACTTCCTCGTTGGCGCGGGATGGATCTGCGCCGGGCGATCCGGGGTCGTCACGTCCACCACGAGCATGCCGGCCGCGTCGTTGGCCATGTAGAGACGGTTCCCGTCGAGGTGCAGCCTGTTCACCGGCTTGTCGGCCGGCAGGGACGCCGCGAGCCGCGGGGCCGACGGCGACGACACGTCGATCACCGCGAGCCCGTGATCGCCATTGGCCACGAAGGCCCGGTCGCCGGAAGCGACCACGTCGCGCGCCATGTCGGCGAGCTCGAGCCGGCCAATCACGCGCGGCGCCTGCGCGTCGGTCGCGTCGAGCACGGCGAGTCCCTTGGGGCCGTCCGCCACGTAAAGGCGCGTCCCTTCGAGCGCGAGGGCGCGGGCCTTGCCGTCGGTCCTGACCCTCGTCACGAGCCTGAGATCGTCGCCCGGGCCGAGCCGCAGCACGGCCACTCCCTCGCCGTCCTCCGCGGCGTACAGGACGCCGCCGCGCTGCACGACGTGGCGCACGTAGCCCGTGGATTGCCAGGCCGCACGCGGGATGGGCCTTTGGGGATTCGAGACGTCGACGAGGACCACGCCGGCCGTTCCGTCGCCCACCGCGAGGAGCTTGTCCGCGAGGCTGAGGCGGAACGCGCCGCCCGGAGTGTCGATGATTGCGCGGGCCTTGGGCGCAAAGGGGGAGGACACGTCGACGACGGCCACCCCGGTCGGGCCGAGGGCCACGTACGCGAAGCCGCCGTCGATCACCACGTCGTTGGCCGCGCTCGTGAGGTACAGGGTCGCAAGCTCGCGGATCGTGCCGTCCTCGGCCAGCTCCTCGACGACCAGGCCGGCCGAGGCTCCGCGATAGATGAGTCCGCCCGCCGTGAACACGACCGCGCTTCGCGGCTTCAGGGCCGCCGCAGCCTCGGGCGACAGGGGCGTCACGGTCGTCGGTGCGACGATCCGCGTGCGCGAGAGCAGGGACGGCCCGGGGGGCCCCAGGGCGTCGCCCGCGCAGGCCGTGTGCGAGGACGGAGCCGCGGCGCCGCAGCCGCAGACGAGCGGCGCAAGGAGCGCGAGGCACGACAATGCGCGGCTCATCGGGGCGCCTCCGCGTCGGAATAGTACGAAATCATGGTCTCGATCGCGCGCTCGTTGACCGGCCCGAACGGCAGGAGCCCCTTGTGGAACATGTTGGAATCGTGCGTGGGCCGGTACAGCCCCTTGGCCTTGTACCCTGCGCCCTCGAACACGCCCACCTTGCCGTCGTACCCTTCCGAGCTCGGCGTGGGGATCGGCACGTCCGCGGGCACGAGATCGCGCCACTTGAGCTTCTCGCGATCGGTCTCGGCCGTGACGTTCGGCTCCCATGGCTCCACGCCCTCGACATAGAACGCGTCCTCCTCGTAGCCGGTGGACGAGTCGAAGTACTCGTCGCCGAGCGCGCCGAACCCGTGGCCGAATTCGTGGACGAGCACGTACTCATCGTACTCCGTGTCCGAGGTGAAGATGGAGAACGCGTTGAAGATGCCGCCGCCGCCGTAACGGTTGGAGTTCACCATCACGATGATCGTGTCGTACGGGGCGTTCGCCGCCACCTCGCGCAGGGCCTTCATGTTCGAGGTGGTGAGGTAGCGGTCCGAGCGGAACGTGTCGAAGGTGGTGTCCACGACGGTGTCGCGGAAGATGCCCTTGCGCGGCTCGTCCGGCCCGGACTCGCGCGAGAACGCCATGACGAGGCGCACCGTGATCTCGGCCGCGTGCCGGTCAAAGGGCGCGTGTCCGAGCAGCACCCGCGTGAAACGCCGCGCGTCGGCCTCGATCTTGATCGCGTCGTCGGTCGTGTAGCCGTCGGGCACGATTACGATGTCGACCGCGGTGGGCGGCGGGCGGCCGCCGTCGTGCAGGGTGAGGACGTCGAAGGACAGCTTGCGCTCGCGGCGCACGTCATACGCCGTGGCGTCCACGTCGAGGCGCTCGATCTCCTCGAACGCGCCGGTCTTGTCGCCGCGCACCTCGAGGACGAGGACGACCGGCGCCTTGGGGAACGGGAAGCGGACCGGCTCGGGCATGGAGCGCCACGCGCCGGCCCCGGCCTCGGGGGTGGTCATCCACTCGCCGAACAGGGAGCAGTAGCCCTGCGAGAAGATCTCGCGGCCCGTGGCCTTGTCGAGCACGCGGAAGCGGTACTTGCCGTAGCCCGTGGGGTCGATGAGGTGCGCGCGCGTGCCCGGCCACAAGGGTTCGGCCGCGACTTCGTCCACGCCGAAGAGCTCCTTGCCGCGTGTGCCGCTGTGGACGAGATCCACGCGCATGGCCTCGTCCGTGAACCAATCGGCGTACACGGGCGCGGGCGTGCCCTCGGCACGGCCGGCGCACGGCATGAGGGCAAAAAGGAAGAGCGCCGCAAAGGCCAAGGCGCGTGCCACGGGACTCATCGGACCTCCTCGGCGGGCCTGTGCGGGCCTCGCGTTACCGGACAGAATGCCCGGAAGCGGTTCCACGGGCAAGCCCATGCAGGAAGTCCGTGTCGGACGTCTACCTTCCGGAGTCGAGCCCCGCGTCCTCCCCTCCGCCGTCGCCCGCGTCGGCGCCGGCGTCCACGTTTTCCGTGCCCGTCGCGGTGTCCGTGTCCGAGTCGGTGTCCGAATCCGCATCCGAGTCGCTGTCGGCGTCGCTGTCGGTATCGCCGTCGGCGTCCGAGTCGGAATCGCTCCCCCCATCCCACGACGTGCCCGTGTCCGTACCGCCGCCCGTCTCGCTCTCGGTGTCCGGGTCCGGCTCGGGGAAAGGATCGACCATGCATCCGGCAACGAGACCGATTCCGGTCGCCGCAAGTGAAAGAAGGGGCACGAGGCGCGCCATGCTCATGGTTCACCCGCCATGTCGGCCATCTCCTTGGGATCGTGTC
Organism: Deltaproteobacteria bacterium; assembly: GCA_028713995.1. Classification (GTDB taxonomy): domain Bacteria; phylum Myxococcota_A; class Polyangia; order JAAYKL01; family JAAYKL01; genus JAQTNF01. The sequence continues at coordinate 7,385 of JAQTNF010000111.1, forward strand.
TCATGTCCTCCTCGTCGGTCCGTTATCATCCCATTCTAACTCTCTTTTCGACCTCGTGGGTTGCACGCCGCAGATCTCCCCCCCCAATTCTTACGCATTCTGCGTGCCAGAGTCGCGGCGCGGACCGTCTTTCGGCAATCCCTCGCAAGAATAGAACATTCCGGGAACAACATTGATCGGGCAAACGATTCATGTGTCCACGGGCGTGGACAAATCGCTTGTGCCCTCAAAGGCGGGACTTTAATGTATCGGCATGGATTCCACGTTTGGCTTCGACGCACGCATCGAGGATGTCATCCGCAGGCGCTGCTCGTGGCGCACTTACGACGGCCGGCCCCTCGATGACGACAAACGCGCCGCGCTCGCGGCGTTCATGGCCGCGCTCGGGCCGGCTCCGTTCGGCTCGAAGACGCGCTTCGCGCTCGTGGACGCCCCTCCCGGCACCGAGGAGGTGAAGGGCACGTACGGCGTGGTCACGGGCGCGCACACGTTCATCGTGGGCGCGGTGCAGGACGGCTCGCGAGCCCTCGAGGACTTCGGCCATCAGATGGAGCTCATCGTGCTCAAGGCCACCGACCTCAAGCTCGCCACGTGCTGGCTCGGCGGCACGCTGCGGCGGGACGCGTTCGGCTCGTCGATCGGCGTGCACGGGGGCGAGATCGTGCCCGCGGTGAGCCCGGTCGGCGTCAGCGCCACGCGCCGCGCGCTCGTGGACTCGGCCTTGCGTCTCATGGCCGCGTCGAGGACCAGGAAGCCGTGGGAGGAGCTCTTCTTCGACGGACGTTTCGGCGCGCCCCTTTCGACCGAGGTCGCCGGGGATCTGGCCACGCCCCTCGAGATGCTGCGCCTCGCCCCGTCCGCGTCGAACAAGCAGCCGTGGCGCGTGGTCGTGGAGAACGGCGACGCGCACCTCTTCCTCGAGCGCACCAAGGGCTACGCCGCGATGGTGGCGGTGGACCTGCAGCGCCTCGACATGGGCATCGCCATGTGCCACTTCGCTCTCGCCGCGCGTTCCGTCGGGCTCGACGGCGCGTGGCAAACGCATCATGTGTCCCTCCACATGCCCGCGCGGACCGAGTACTGCGCCACCTGGACCAGGCGGAAGTAGGAGAGAAGGCGGGTCAAGAGGGAAGGCGGGTCAATACCCGCCATATGACACATAGCTGGCCGCCTCGGATTCCTCCCCCGCCCGACAGGAGGGGGACACCGTCAATCGCGGTCCCGGTCACCGGACCGCACGAGGCCGGCGATCCTCTCGCGGAGCCGCTCGGCGCGGGTGATCTCGTCACCGCCGCGGGGAAGATGGGCGACGAGAAATTGGGAGAGCGCCCCGTCGTCGATGATCCGGCAAAGCTCGGTCGCGAGGTATCGGCGCAGCGGGAATGGAGCCTCGGCCACGCGCGCATCGAGGTCGGCGCAACCGTCCAGGAGCGAGACGACGTCCTCGAGATCCTGGCTGGCCATCGGATCCGACAATCCCCTGTCGAAGAACGCCTCGAGCTTGCACGCGAGCAGGCGAGACGCACACGGGATGAGGATCTCGCGGCCTGTGACGAGGCGTCTTAAGGTCGCCGAGCGCACGGTGTCCGGGTACCACCTGCCGGCGAACCCGAGAACGCTCGGATCCTCGGGCAGGAAGTCGACCGTTCCTCCACCCTCCTTCCGGTAGCGGCAGATCGGGCCCTCGGGATCGGGCTCCCAGCCGTTGGCGCGCAGGCGTTCCTCGAGCTTCGCGTACGCAACATATGAAAGGACCTCCGGAACGATGCAGTCCACGTCCTTGGTCGGCCGGGCCTGCGCGCGCCCGAAAGCGTCCAGAAAAAGCGGGACGACGGTGCCGCCGATGAAGACAGGAGCGGGCTTAAGCCATTCGAGCAGGGATGCGGCGCGGTCGAGCGCGATTTCGAAATCAACGCTCATCCAGCCACGCTTCCAGGTGCCGCCTGGCGAGCTCGCGATCCCGAGTCCGACCGACGCGCAGCGCGTCGAGCACCGCGAAGAAGGGGTGCAGCTCAGGATGAGCGAGGCACAGGGCGGGAACATTCTCATGGAGCGGCGCGATCTCCAGCCCGCTCATGTTGCCGAAATCGGCGGGCCAGACGTACTCCTGCGACGCCCTGATTTCTTCGCTCAGCGGCGGGGCCGAATGGGCCGTCGGGACTCCGCGGACGAGCGTCCCGACCCGGGCGGGGAAGACGTAGCGCAGCCCGTGCACGAGATACTCCTTGGCCGACGCCCGCACGACGGAAAGATCGCGGCGCTGCACGAGCCTCGCGCAATCCAGGCGGCCCAGCGAACGGGTCAGCCCCGCTGGGGAGACTCGGAGATCTTCCGCCAGCGCAGACTGGGTCCCGATGCGTTTCGCCCAGACCACCAGGGAAACAAGAACGAGATTATCGATTCCCTTCAACATCTTTACCGCGGCCGCGTGCTGGCTGGAAGCTCGTCCAGCACGTCGTTCGAGACATAACTAGTATAATTCAAAAGAGATTTCAACTTTTAAAATATGAAACAACAAAAGCACGGGTCCTTTTTCGCCCCTTGTCCCAGCCCGAACCGGATAGTAAGCTTCACCGTCAAAATTCGTTGCAAGGAGGACCCGCTTGAAACCCCAAATCGTGCTCAGCATGGAGCAGGCGCTCACCATGACCTACGCCACGCTGCGGTGCGTGCACCTCGGCTGGCGCGTCATCAAGCTCGAGCCCACGCCGGTCCCGGGCCAGAAGTCCAAGGGCGATCCCAACCGCTACATCGGCAGACCCGTGGCCGGCGACGACCGGCACAGCTACTTCGTGGCGCCGAACCTGGGCAAGGAAGCCATCGCGGTGAACCTCAAGGACAAGGAGGGGCAGGAGGTCGTCAAGCAGCTCATCAAGGGGCTCGGCGTGGACATCTTCTGCACCAACACGATCCCGTTCCGCCACAAGCAGCTCGGCATCGACTACGAGACCCTGCGCAAGGTGCGCGACGACCTCATCTGGTGCAGCATCTCGGCCATGGGCCTCGCCTACCCCGAGGTGCCGGGCTACGACCCGGTGCTGCAGGCCATGTGCGGCTACATGGACATCACCGGGCACGCGGACGGGCCGCCGCTCCAGTGCGGTCCGCCGCTCATCGACCTGCGGGGCGGCGACGAGGCGTTCACCCAGATCCTGCTCGCGCTCATGGAGCGCGCCGAGACCGGCAGGGGCAGGCAGATCGACATCTCCATGGCCCAGGTGGCCGTGTCGTGGCTACAGACCTTCCTGCCCATGCTCGACATGGGCAGCCCGCCCTCGGAGATCAGGCGCTCGGGCAACGAGCACCGGCAGTTCATCCCGGTCAACGCCTACCGCACGGCCGACGGATTCATCTACGTGGCCATCGGCAGCGACGCGCAGTGGAACCGCATCATCAAGGAGCCCATGTTCGCGTCGCTCGCGGAAGAGCGCTACTGCACCAACGAGGGCCGGCGCAGGAACAAGACCGAGCTGCACGCCTCGATCGACGCCATCACCAGCCGCTGCCCGGCGTGCGACGTGGCCAGGGTGCTGGCCGTGGCGTCCATCCCGAACGCGCCCATCACGCCCATCGAGGAGGTCGCCAACCTGCCGTTCGTGGCGCAGACCGCCCTGCGGACGATCACGCCTGACGGCCGCACGGTGAGGCTCCCGCCGCCGCCTTCGCCCACCGAGCACCTCACGAAGCTCCGAGGCACGCTGCCGTTCGCTCCGGCGTACGGCGCGAACACCGACTCGCTCCTCGCCGAGGTCGGGATCTCGGCCACGGACGTCGCGTCGCTACGGGCAAAGGGGATCGTCGCATGAACCGCTACGACTACCATCGACCCACCACTCTCACCGAGGCGCTCGCGCGGAAGGCCGAGACAAAGGACGCGCGGTTCATCGCGGGCGGCACCGACCTCATGGTCCGCATCCGGGGCAAGGACGTCGTGACTCCGGCGCTCATCTCGCTGCGGTCCATTCCCGAGATCGCCGGCGTTTCGCTCGACGGCGGCGCGTGCATCGGCGCGGCGACCACCATCGGCGACCTCGTGCGGCATGAAGGCTTGGGCGCGCGCTACCCGGCGCTCGCGCAGGCCGCGCGGCGGATCGGCAGCCAGCAGATCCGCAACGCCGGCACCATCGGCGGCAACGTGTGCAACGCCTCGCCGTGCGCGGACACCGCCCTGCCCCTCCTCGTGCACGAGGCGCGCGTGGGGCTCGCGAGCGCGGGCGGCAAGCGCGAGATCCCCATCGCCGATCTGTTCTGCGGGCCGCGCGCAACGTGCCTCAAGGCCGACGAGATCATGACCCACGTGCTCCTGCCCGCCCCGTCGCCGAAAGCGAAGGCCGTGTTCCTCAAGAAGGGCAGGGTCATGATGGACCTCTCGGTGGCGAGCGTGGCCGTGCTCCTCGAGCTCAACGGCGACACGTGCGTCAAGGCGCGCGTCGCGGCCGGCTCGGTCGGGCCCACGCCGCTTCGGCTCAAGGACGCCGAGGCGATCCTCGAAGGCAAGCGGATCACGGACGACCTGCTCACAAAGGCGTGCGAGGCGGCCATGCGCGGCGTGTCCCCGATCACCGACGTGCGCTCCACGGCCGAGTATCGCAGGCACATCGTGGGCGTCTTCTTGAAGCGGGCGGTCCTGGGGCTGCTCGGACGGGAGACAGCATGAGGAAGGAAATCACGTTCAAGGTCAACGGCGGGGACGTCACGGTCCTCGCGGCAGGGCATGAGCGGCTCATCGACGTGCTGCGCGGCCCCCTCGGGCTCACCGGCACCAAGGAGGGCTGCGGCGAGGGCGAGTGCGGCGCGTGCACGGTCATCGTGGACGGCAAGGTGGTGAACTCGTGCCTGTACCCGGCGCTCGAGATCGAGGGCCGCAGCGTCCTCACCATCGAGGGGCAGGGCAGCGGCAACGCGCTCGGCCCCATCCAGCAGGCCTTCGTGGACGCGGGCGCGATCCAGTGCGGCTTCTGCACGCCCGGCATGATCATGTCGGTGAAGGCGCTGCTCGACGCGAGCCCCGACCCCACCGACGCCGAGATCCGGGGCGCGCTCGTCGGCAACCTGTGCCGCTGCACGGGCTACGTGCAGATCGTCGAGGCCGTGAAGAAGGCGGCGGTCAAGCTGCGGGAGGGCAAATGAGCGCGTTCAACCACCTCGGAAAGGACATCGCGAGGCCCGAGGCGCCGGACAAGGCCGCGGGCCGGGCCGTCTACATCCACGACTTTTCGCGCCCGGGCATGCTGCACGGAAAGATCAAGTTCTCCGAGCACGTCCACGCGCGCATCCTCAACATCGACACGTCCAAGGCCGAGCGCCTCCCGGGCGTCAAGGCGGTCATCACGGCCTACAACTCGCCCGAGGTCCGCATCGGCTTTTTGCGCGACAACTTCGCGCTCAAGAAGGGCAAGGTGCGCCAGTTCCGCGACGAGATCGCGGCCGTGGCGGCCATCGACCCCGAGATCGCGGCCGAGGCCGTGGAGCTCATCAAGGTCGAGTACGAGCCCCTCCCGGCCGTGTTCAGCCCGGCCGAGGCCATGCGCGAGGGCGCGCCGCTCGTGCACGAGGTCGACCCGCAGGGCAAGCCGCGCAAGGACAACAAGCTGTCGCTCAAGTTCCACCACGAGTCGGGCGACTTGAAGGCCGGGCGCGAGGCGTCGGCGCACATCGTCGAGGGCGAGTTCTCCACCCAGTGGATCCAGCAGAGCTGCATGGGCACGGCCGGGTGCATCGCCGAGTTCGATCTCAACCAGAACCTGACCATGTGGGCCAAGACCCAGATCCCGTTCCTCGCCCAGCGCGACTTCAACCAGATGCTGTCCGAGATCGGGCTCAAGGGGAAGAACAGCCGCGTGGTGGTGCCCACGCTCGGCGGCGCGTTCGGCTCGGGGCTCGACACGCACGCCTACGAGTACATCGCGATCCTGCTCGCGCATCGCACGGGCCGGCCCGTCAAGATGCTCTACACGCGCGACGAGGAGTTCGCGAACCTGTCGCCGCGGCAGTCGGCCGCCACCCGGATCATCCAGGGCTGCGATCGCAACGGCAAGCTCACGTTCCGTCACATCGAGTCGGTGCTCGACAACGGCGCGTACACCTCGTGGGGCGCCACGTACCCCACGGTGATGATGCTGCCCGCCACGTCGCTCTACCGCGTGGCCAACGTCTCCTTCGACGCGTCGCTGGTCTACACCAACAACACGTATAGCCAGGCCATGCGCGGCTACGGCAACCCGGAGCTGTGCTGGGCGCTCGAGAACAACCTCGACGAGCTCGCCGAGAAGGCGGGCATCGACGCGTTCGACATGCGCATGCGCAACTGCAACGAGCCGGGCGAGCTGACGCCCATGGGCCTCAAGGTGACCACCTGCGGGCTCAAGGAGTGCCTCACGAAGGTCGCGAGCAAGCTCGACTGGAAGGAGAAGCGCGGCAAGGGCGGGAAGCGCGGCGTGGGGATGGCCTCGCTCGTGCACGTGGGCGGCGGCGGCCGGATCTACCGCTCGGACGGCTCCGGCATCATCCTCAAGCTCGACGACTTCGGCAACGTGAACGCCTACTACGGCGGGGTGGAGATGGGCCAGGGCCTGCACTCGGTGCTCCAGCTCGCGATCGCCGAGCAGCTCGGCGTCAGGCCCGAGAAGGTCTTCGTCAACCAGACCGACACGGCCACCTGCCCGTGGGACGTGGGCACGCACGCGAGCCGCGGCGCGTTCATGGCGTGCAGCGCCGCCATCCGGGCGTGCGACAAGCTGCGCGACAAGATCTTCGAGCACGCCGAGGGGCTGTTCGCCGACGCGGTGGCCAAGAACCTCAAGTCGCTCAAGAAGAAGAACCCCGAGTACAAGGCGCCGGACTTCGACGTGAAGGCCCAGGCCAGGCGCGACCGGTTCGACATCAAGGACGGGTTCCTGTTTGTCAAGGACGCGCCCAGGGAGGCGTGGCTCAAGGTGGAGCTCGGCGCCATGCTGCGCTCGATCCACTTCCGCGACCAGGGCGACGTGCTCTCGGCCGACGCGTTCTACGATCCGCCCAACGAGCTGCCCGACTTCGAGAAGGGTTACGGCAACATCTCGTCGACCTACGCCTACGGCGCACAGGGCGCCGAGGTCGAGGTGGACACGGACACGGGAGAGGTGAAGATCCTGAAGATCGCGGCCGTGCACGACGTGGGCAAGGTCCTGAATCCGCTCGCGCTCAAGGGGCAGATGTACGGGGCGCTCGCGCAGGGCGTCGGGTACGCGCTGTACGAGGAGATCAAGACCGAAGGCGGGCGCACGTTGAATCCGAACTTCATGGACTACAAGATCCCGACCGTGGGCGAGATGGACTTCCCCATCGACCTCGAGTTCGTGGAGACTTGCGACGGCACGGGTCCGTTCGGCGCCAAGGGCGTGGGCGAGCCCGGGCTCGTGCCCACGGCGCCGGCCATCTCGAACGCCATCTACGACGCGGTGGGCGTGCGCATCCGGCATTTGCCCATCACCCCGGAGAAGGTCCTCGCCGCGCTCAAGGAACGCGACAAGACCAAGTGAGCCAAGGAGGCATGCAAGTGACAACCGCCGAAAAGAACAGCAACGCCCGCGCCCTCACGTTGCGGGACATCGCCATCGCGGTCCTGGTGCTGGGCTCCCTGTGGGGGCTCGCCGAGGTCCTCCTGAACGACGCCGTGCGCGCGTCCGGGCTGCCCTTCCGGGCCGGGGTCCTGACCGGGTTCGGCATGCTGGCCATGGGCGTGCTCCTCGGCTACGCGCGCCGTCCGCTCGCGATCCTGGCCGTCCCGGTCGTGGCCGTGATCATCAAACAGCTCGTCGTGCCGATCATGGGTGCGTCCGTGCTGTGCAAGGCCAACTCGTGCATCGCGGTGCTGTTCGAGGCGTCGCTGCTCGCGGGCACGGCCGGCCTCCTCGCGTCGAGGATCGAGCGCAGTGTCGCGACCCGCGCTGCGACCGGGGCCGGAGCCGCGTTGCTCTCGGCCGTGCCGTTCTACTTCGTGGGGCTCGCGGTGGCGCCGTGCAACTACCTCCTGTCCTTCGACAGGGCGGGCGGGTTCGTTGCGTTCTTGATCCAGGAAGGCCTCGTGTGGGCGGCCTTCTCCGCGATCCTGTTCCCGCTCGGCTACGCCCTCGGTGCGCGCGTGCGCGAGCCCGTCCTCGCCTTCGAGTCTCGCAGGCCGGCCTTCTATTACGGTGCGGCCCTCGGGGCCGTGGTCGCCTGCTGGATCACGGCCGCGGTCGCCATCTCGTTCGGAGCGTGAGCGCGAGCCTCCCGGTCGCTACGGTTCTTCCCGGTTCCCATCCTCGATCGCGGCGAGCAGCACGGGCAGCATCAGGCGGTCCTTGGCGCGTTTCCGTGATCTTTCAGCGCTCGACACGGCGGAACGCCTGGAGCGCCGCGGCGGTGCGCATCGACCACGCGACGCGCTCGAGCGGCGGAAGGGAGAGCAGCCAGCGGATGAGCGTGCGATCCACCTCGCGGGAGGCCGCGACGATGTCCTCGGGAATGTCGCGGATGAGCTCCTCGTAAGTGGGGGTCGGCGGTGTGCGCATCCCGCAGCCCGACGAGATCCGCGTCTACCTCGCCCTGTTCCCGGACCCCGCGGACCTCGCGGCCGATCTGTGCGCCGCGGCGGCCCAGCGCTTCGGAGACCGGGCCCAGGTTTCGCTCGAGCTCTACAGGAGCAGGGAATTCGACGATGAATACCTCACGATCTACGTCCGCCAGGAGCGCTACGAAAGCGGAGCAGGCCCCCGAAATCGGCGCTGGGGCAGCGCGAAGCGCTCGGCCGTGAGCCGCACCCTCCTCGCGGCCTACTGTCACGCCGCGCGGCACGTGCGGGGTTTCGCCCCGGACCGTAGGGCAAGCGACCACGGTCGGCTCATCGCGTTCTGCCGCCAGCACCGCCTGTCCGACGTGGCGGACAAGCTCGGCCGCCTGGAGCAGTGGCGCGCCCAGTGCGACTACGACGACGACGTGCAAACCTGGACGAAATCACCGAGCAGTCGGTAGACCTATCGGAGAAGATCTTCCTGCGATTGAGATAGCGTTTTCTGTCCCCTCCGGCGGAGGCGGTCTCCTCGCGTCCGAGCCGGCTGTGTTTCAGACTCCGGAGCAGTGCGACTTGATGAACGCGGCGAGAAGGTGCGCCCCGAGGACGATCAGGTAGAGGGTCGCAGCCTTGAGCAGGGCGTACGCCACGCCGTACTTCAAGGATGCGACGATGCGCCCCCGGCATTCCTCGGAGTGCCGAAGCACGAAGAACACCGAGCGCTTGAAGACGTGGAACAGGGGCAGCGCGAGCACAGTGATCCCGGCGACGGCGATGTTGAAACCCATCCACATGATCACCGCCACCACGATGGTAAGGATCACCCCGAAGACCACGCCGACCAGGCAGCCGAGCGGACCACCTTCGGCGAACCCGGCGGCGGCAGACTCCGCAACCAGGGACGGATCCATGGCGAGGCCGACATCTCCAGGGTCGGGCCTGCGAAACCTGATCGTCAGCACCTCGTCCGTCTTGAACGACACGCCGTGGTAAAGGATCCACGTGTAGAACCCGCCCATGGCGACGCCGACAAGCCCGACCGCGATCTCGATCTCGATCCACACGGGCTTCCTGAGCGCGGCCATCACGATCAGCGTGCACAGGAGCGCGATGATGATCGCGGCCACAAAATTGGTCGCGAGGCTCCAGTGCGTCCGCGCCTTTCTGCCGGTGTTGCGCTCGGGTTCCCGAGCAGCGGGCTCGAACGGGATCTTCGCCTCGCTCATGCCCGCGCCCCCTCCCCTACTCCCCCGGATCAAACGTCTTGAGCGCTTTGGCGAGGTCCTTCTCGACCTTGGCGTAGCGCTCGAAGGGGCCTGCCACCTCGACGAGCACCACGCGCTCGGCTTTGACGAAGATCGTCTCGGACAGCACCCAGTCCTCTGCGCCGAAAGGCAAGAGGAAGTCCACGGTGCAGCCGTCGAGCTTCTTCTCGGTCTTGAAGCACGCCTCGGACTTGAGGGCGTAGCCGCGCTCCGCGAGGTGGCGCTTCATGGCGTCCACCCAGAACGGCAGGTCGGCCCTGGGGTAGTTGTCCACCTCGCGCGCCTTGAGCATGACGCCGTCCGCGGTGATGAGCTTGAAGTCGCCCGAGCGCTCGAAGCGCTTGAACGCGGCGGGCGGCTCCATGCGGTAGGCCGGCGCGCAGCCGGCGAGGATCGCGAGCGGTGCGAGGGCGATGAAGGCTTTCGTTGCGCGCGTCATGTCAGAACTCCGTGGTGAACCGGTTGAGATCCACCGTGTTCAGCCACTCGAACGGCGACGTGACGTAGATGATCTTGTCGCGCTTCTGGA
>JAQTNF010000112.1 GCA_028713995.1 Deltaproteobacteria bacterium
CTCTTCCTCGAGGATCCCTTCGAGGAGACGAATGTCCTCCATGTCCCGGTCCCTGCCCGAGGCGCGCTTGCTCGCGATGAGATCCACGAGACTCACCAGGTTGACGGGAACGCCATGGACCTCGACCGTGTTGCGCCTCGCGAACGCCTCGTCGAAATCGAGCCCCGGCGTCCGCGTCTGGACATCGACGCGTATACGGTCTTTGAAGACCGTGATCTCGGCCGCCAGAAGAGCCTCCGGCACCGTCAATGACGCGGTCCCCAGGCCCGCCGCCTCGAACGCCTTCAACATGGCGCGAGCGTTGTCGAGCGTGCTCCTGATGAGGATGTCGACGTCAAGCGTGAGGCGGGGCACGCCGTAGGCGATGGCGGCGATCCCTCCGATGACCAGGTAGTCAACCCGGTGGGAGCTCAAGGATTCGAACAGAGGTTTCAGCCTGTCCAGCATCAAGGCCCTCCCTGAGCTTCGGATTGAGCGCCACGGCGAGGTCGTAGTACGCGGCGAGCGTCTCAAGTCGCTCGGACACGGAGAGCCCCCGGAACCATTCGGCCTTGGCGTCTATGGATTCATTTTCGAACCCGTGAACGATTTCTCCCGTGACCATCGTGATGGTTGTACCAGACCAGGCGGGGACTTGCACGTTTCGTTCGACATCCCCCTTGAGGCCATCCGGCAACGGCGTTACGATCTGCCCCTGGTGAACAATGATTGTCCTACGGAAGCATCTGCCGCTGTTCGTGGCTCTGTGTATCGGCATAACGCCGTTGTTCTTCCTGACGCGGTCTCCGCAAGGTCCGGACAGCGCGGAAATGATCGTGACCGCCCACAAGGGCGGCGTCATGCATCCGACCGGTTTCCCCCTTCAAGCCTGGCTCAACAGAGCCCTCGTGGAATTGCCCATGGGCTCTCTTGCGCAAAGGCTCTCGATTCTCAATGTCTTGTGCGATCTCGCATCGCTCATCCTGCTGATGAGGTTGTTGAAGCTCTGGGAGATACCGGGCGTCCTGATGGTGATCGGGGCGATCCTGTTCGGTTTCGATACCATCCTCTTTTCCGTCTCGATCTATCCCGAGAAATACTCGATGATTGTCCTTTCCAATCTCCTTTTGATCTTCCTGCACCAGCTGTTCTTTCGTTCGGATTCCCGAAAACGCAACAGGATCTTCTTGCTGTTCTCCCTGTGTATCGGTCTCGGCCTGTCTCAACACACGTCACTTCTGGCGATGGCGCCTTTGTGGCTGCACCTCTTTCATGAGACCGTAAAGCAGGGCGAGCTCAGCCCACAGCGGAGGTTGTGGCATTGCGCGCTTTCGGTCCTCTGTGCGCTTGCGCCCCCCGTCCTTCTGTACGATTCCCTGGTCTGGCTGCGAACCGATTCGGTATGGGTCGACTGGGGCGCCCTCAGAGGTCCCGGCGATGTCCTGCGGCATTTTCTGCGGGCTGATTTCCAATATGTCGGGATCAACCCGAGAGGGGTGACCGGGCATCAGATCTCGACGCTGCAATACTGGTGGTTGTACTTCAGTCGCGAGTGGAATCTGCTGCTGCTGTTCGTTCCTCTGGGAATCTACGGATATGTCAGACAAGTCGGATACAGGGCGATCTATCTTCTTCTTTCCATGGCATCCGTTTTTACGCTGCTGTGGATCGCGTATCAGGAGCCGACCGAAATGGGGGCCGGTTACATGGAGCGCTACCTCGTGCTCACTCTGCCGTTTCTGGTTCCTTTCAGCGTGCGGGGAATCGGCTTTCTGTGGAAGAAAGTGCGTTACACGACGGTGAGATATGCGGCTTCCGGCGTCATCGCGGCCTGCCTGATTTATGGTTTGCCGGCCAAATACGCATGCTTCGAGGAAACCGACAACAACCTGATAGATGTCTATCGAGAGCTCGTCAAAAAAGAGCTGCCGCCCGACGCAATCTACGTCACGGCAAACGATTGGGAGCTGTTCTATGGCTTGCCGGAGAACGGGGGCTATCGATTCCCCGTGTTCGACATGATGGCGTTCCCGTGGTTTGCGCGGCGGACGTTCCCACGTCTCGAGCCGCGTCTGTATCGTTTGATCGGGAAGTACGATGTCAAGGAGCCATGGAGCCTCGACGTACTATTACAATTGGCATGGGAAGAGGGATTGACGTTGGCGTCGACGGATCGAGAGGCGTTGAAGGGCTTGAGAGACGGCGCGCATCGGAAAGGGTTGGTCTGGATTGCCGGGAAGGACCGGACGGGTGAAAGCGCGATCAATATGCACGATGACCTGAAGGAGATCTGCGAAGGGATCGGGAGAGTGCGATATCAAGTCCCGAGACAGGGCGGCTATTTCAACAAAGTGCTGCTTGGAAAGATTGGGGAGTCTGTTGCTGAAATCGTAAGGGAGCTCAACAAGGCATCCACGCTCGACGGCAGGGAGGCGATGTCTTCGTTGCGGAGATCGATCGTCCCGGGTGTGGCTCCCGAGACGTGGAGAAGAAGGTGTGAGGAGGCATTGAAATAGGAATGTGGGCGGACGCAATCAATGGCCGTCGAAGACGCCGCCGCTCTTCTTGTCGTCGCCGTGAGACTCGTGCGGCGTCGGCTCCTTGGCGAGCTCCGGGGGCAGCTCGGTCTCGGGAACGTGCACGATGGAAAATCGTTTGAACGTCTCGCGCGTGGCGAGGTAGCCGTCCAGCCGTTTCTTGAACAGCGAGCGGCGCGTCGAGTCCTTCTTGAAGATGTTGTGCTTCTCGGCCCTGTCTTTTTTCGCATCGTAGAGCTCGATGTTGCGGGAGGAGAAGTTGTAGAGAAGCCGATAGTCGGGGTAGGTCAGCGCCGCCCACATGTTCCCCTGCCAGAGCAGCTCGCTCACGACGGCGCCGTCCGTCTCTCGCAGCATCGGACCGATGTCCTCGGTGAGCACCTTCTCGGCGGCTCCCGCCAGGGCGGGGGGCCCGTTCTGCAGCAGCCACGGGAAGAGGTACAGCGTCGAGGTCACGCCGTCGATGCGTTGACCCTTCATTCCGGGGACGTGGATGGCAAGAACGACCTGAGCGACCTCCCGGTAGAGCTTGTTGTGCGCGCCGCCCCTGTGGTCCTTGAACTCCTCTCCGTGGTCGCCCATGAAGACGATGATCGAGTTGTCCCACAGCCCCGACTTCCGGATGCCGTTGATCAGCCCGCCGAACTGCTGGTCGCTGTACCGGACCTCCTGTCTGTACTTGTCCTTCCCGGCCTCGTTCGGCATCCCGGGGTAGTGCGTGATGTACGGATAATGCGGCGCCTCGAAGAAGACGAAGCCGAAGAACGGTTTGCCCCGGGCCTTTGATTCGCCGATGGCTTGAATCGCCCAGTCCTTGATCTCGGAATCGGTCATCGCGTCCTTGAGCGCCTGCTTGTGGCGGCGGATGACGCTGAATCCCTGCGAGAGGCCCCGCATCGGCATCCCATGACCGACCCAGAACGTCTGGTAACCCGCCCGGCGGAGCAGCTCGGCGACCGTGACCGCTTCCGGAGCCGTGTGCCCGAGCCAACGCTTCTCGGGCAGAACGTAGCGGCTCAAGGACGGATACGTCATCGAGAACAGGCTGCTGAATGTCTGGGTCGTGATCGCGCACGGCGTGAACGCGTTGGTGAACCAGGTGTTGCCGTCCGTCGCGAACTTCCGGATGTTGGGTGTCAGGTCCCCTTTCGGATCGCCGAACGATGACCAGTCATACCGCACGGATTCCATCGAGATGAGAATGATGTTGTATTTGTCGAGCGCAAAGCCCGTGGGCAGCGCAGGGTAGTTCGAACGCTTCTTGAACCTTTCAGGACCGTTCGGGTCCTTGTTCACCAATGCAAGATTCGAAGAGTCCTCTTTTTCGGCGGACTTGACCTTGTACAGGTAGGATTGACCGAGGACCGAGTCGACAAAGAACGTGATTTTCGCGCTCTGGAAGTGGCCGCACAACGGGACCGCCAGGAAGAAGACATTCAGGAAGAGCATCACGGCCGCGAGGCGCACGCCGGCCGGCATCATTCTGACCGGGTGCAGCAGGAACAACACGCTCGATATGAACAGGTGCGCAAAGAGGTAGCTCAACAGGGACGCGGAGAAATGCAGCGTCGGATAGTCACCGGGATAGAAACGGTCGTTGGCGACGAACGAGACGACCATGCCGACGAGCGCGAAGAACGGCAGCAGCACGCGACAGGAGATGAGCAGTCGCCGGCGCTTCGCGACGAAATCCGGGGGAAAGAAGAACTGCGTCCACGAGAATACGAACAGCGCTACAAGGATGTAGGCCGCGATGAACGGCGGATATCCGAGGAAGGTCTCATATTCCACCAGGACGGCGTAGCAGTAGCCGGCGACCGCCCCGCTCATCAACAGACCAGGAACGAAAAGCGGGATCGCGCCGCGGCGCGGCGTTTTGAGCGCGAACAGCAGCGCGGCGTTGAGCTGGAAGACGACGGGGGCCCAGAGCAGCTTGTGGCATGCGAACAAGGCCCACAAGGGCACGCCGATGAGAGAGGCGGGGTCGTCGGCGTACGTCGAGAACGACGGGCCGAAGGACTCGACCACGACCACGACCAGCAGCGAGAGCGGGATGGCCAGCAGGATGGATTCCCAGGCGTGCGAGATGGCGACGGCATCATTGCGGTCGGACGAGGAAATAAGATCGAGGCGTTTCGCGAAGCTCGCTATCCGACCGGCAATCTTGCGGAGTGTCTTCATGGAGTGTGGTCGCGCGCCGCAAGATTAGGTTCGATTCCCGACCTCTGTCAATATCGCGGCCCGGTTCTGACCTTCCCCGTTCCCCCTTCCTCCAAACCCCACGATCTGAGACACTCCCCGCGGATCGCAACCACGGAGGAATCACGATGAGGCCACGCAGTCGCATGACAGGACTCGCCGCGCTCGGGGCCGCGCTCGCGTTCGCGGGCTGCCAGGCCGTGCAGCACACGGACACCACGCCGGCCGGGGCCGGGCCGAACCAGATGCTCAACGACACCGCGGTCGGCCAGAATCGATGCGACGCGGGCAAGATCACCTCGAGCCCGTTCGTGGTGGAGTGGGACGCGACCGACCTCTCCACCTTCGAGGCCAAGGCCTCGCGCGACCTCGTGTTCGTGCGCTACGAGGGCTGCAAGATCGACCTGCTCTACGGCTGCTCGGACAACGGCATCCCCGGACGCTACGGCCGCTACCAGGATCCCACGTTCACGAGCGGCACCGTGGAGAGCTTCACCATGAAGAACGAGGACGAGCTCTTCGCCAAGCTGCCCCTCGGCGCGGCGAGGTTCGGCGGCTCGGTCAAGACCGGTGAGGCCCTGGAGCTGCGCTACTACGTGAGCGGGGCGGTCAATTCCACGCGCAACTACGTGGAGCGCAAGGCGATCGCGGACAACCCGCGCTGCGCGGGCGCAACCCACTTCGTCTCGGCCTACAACCTGGGCGCGTTCGAGCTGCTCGCGCACAAGGGGCTCTCAGGCGAGGCAGGCGTGGACATCCAGGGCGCGGGCGGCGGGGCCAAGACCACGTCGGACAGCTCGAACCTCAAGCAGGGTGGCTCGCTCGAAAGCTGCGAGACCCAGGCGCAGCGCCAGTGCCGGGTGCCGATCCGCCTCGTGCTGCAGCCCGTGGACGAATCCGCCCAGAACCTGGACAAGGGCTCGCCGGCGGCCGCACCGATCGCCGCTCCAATCGATCCGCCCCCGCCGGCCGAGGACACGCCCTGGGCCAAGGCCTACAAGCTCAGGCAGAGCGCGGCCCAGAAGGAGCAGGCCGGCGACGGCCGGGGCTGCCTCGACGACCTCGAAAGGGCGCGAAAGCTCGAGGATACGGAGCAGTCGCGCCGCACGTCGCTCTACACCGGCGCGCTGTGCAGCATGCGCGCGGGCAAGTGCGACGAGGGCAGGAAGATGTTCCGCGAGTACCTCAAGAACGAGGACAAGCAGCACAAGATGACCGACAACCAGATCACCGTCTCGGTGGACACGCTCGCCAAGAGCAAGTGTCCCGTCGCTCAGCAGAAGGACATGTCCGGCAAGGCCCAGGCGCTCATGGTGCAGCTCCAGGAGGCCCAAGGCCGCAGCGACCCGCAGGGCTGCATCGCGGCGGGCAAGGAGGCCGAGAAGATCGTCAGGACAGCGCGCTCGGCCAGCGTTCAGGAGAAGAACACGATGAATGCGGTGGCCATGATGACCGCCCAGTGCCTTGCCCAGCTCGAGCGCTGCAAGGACGCGCGCGAGTGGTGGGATCGCTACTACGACCTCCAGTTCACGGGAACCATGCCCGCGGCCGAGGTCAAGAGCGCCGCGGCGCAGACCTTCGCCACGTTCCCCCAGTGCAAGGGCAAGTAGACGCGGTTTGCCCGCGTCCGTTTCCGGCGTCTTCGTAGCGGCGGGCTGGCAATCACCGCTCCGCGCGGGGGCGCTCGGGTTCGTCGGGGATTCCGGGTTGAGCCGGGTGCGTGGCACCGGGAACCGGGGTTTCGTGTCTTGCCCTTCCTTGCCCGTCCATTACCCCTCAACGCCCGGGGTTGCGCCCGTCCCCCAGCGCGTGCAGGTCCAGCCGGACGCGGGCTGCGGCGAGGGCAATGCGAAGCCGCTCGCGGAGCACCTCGCGAGGTGGAAGCTCTGTAAGATACTCGGCCACGTGGATGCCGCGCTCGCCGAGGTCGAGGTACTCGACTGTCTCGCGCTTCTTGCCCGCGCACAGGATGATCCCGAGAGGCGGCTCCTCTCCGGGGTGGCGCTCGTGACGATCAAGCCAGCGGAGATAGAGCTCCATCTGGCCGGAGTCGGCAGGCTTGAAGTCGCCTATCTTGAGCTCGATGGCGATGAGCCTCCGCATCCGACGGTGGAAGAACAGAAGATCGATGTAGTAATCGTCCCCGTCGAGCGTGACGCGCTTCTGGCGCTCCACGAAAGCAAAGCCCGCACCGAGCTCCAAAAGGAAGCGCTCGATCTCGCGCAGTAGCGCCGACTCGAGGTCTTTCTCGCTGAAGGCGTCCTTCAGGCCGAGGAAGTCGAGCACATACGGGTCCTGAAACACGATATCGGGTGTGACCTCGTCATTCTTGCGAAGAGCGGCGATCTCCTCGCGAATGAGCCGTTCGGGTTTCTTTGAGAGCGCCGTGCGCTCGTAGAGCATGCCGTCAATTTTCTGCCGCAACTCGCGAACGCTCCACCGCTCGAGTCGGCACATCTCGGCATAGAACTCGCGCTGCAGCGGTTCTTTCAGCGGAATGAGCTGGATGAAGTGGGTCCAGCTCAATTGTCGCATCAGCGATGCGACAATCTGCCGGTTCGGGAACGCCTCGGCGAACTGGATCATCCGGCGCAGGTTCTTCTCGCCGAAACCGCGCCCGTAGCGCGCCTCCAGCTGTCTCCCCACCGCGGAAACCATCTGCGCCCCGTACTCGGCCCGCCGCTCCTTGAGCACGTCTTGGCGGACAAGCATGCCGATCTGCCAGTAGAGCGTGGCAAGCGCGGTATTCGCCGTCCGAGCCACCTGCCGACGTGCGGACTCGATGAGGCCGCTGATGTCCTGCACGAGCTCCGCCGTTTTCACCGGCTCCGGGAGGGTGGCTACTTCGCGTGCCAGCGATCCGCGAGAGCTCGTCTTTGCACGCCTCTCCGATTGTCGTACCGGTTCTACGACGTTCTGTCCCTTTTGCTTGCTTGGCCGTTTCTCGCTCATCGCCCGTCCCCGCACCTGTCCGAATTCCCCATCCTCGGTTCCGTCGTCCGAATTTGTTCCTTCACGGTTGAGGTTCCTTTCCCGCCCGCGAACGCGAGCGCTCGGAAAGGTTCATCGGCCGATCAGGCGGAAAAGTTGCGAATAAAATGAGAGGACACCGTCGTGAGGGCGGGCTTCATGCCCGCCGTGGGCGGATAGGTCGGGAAGGGAAAGCGCTTGGATGGAGGCTCTCGCGGCGGTACGATCGGCCGTGGCTCGAAAAGAATCGAAAACCAGCATGGGGCGTACGTTTGCGATTGTGATTGCGGCTCTCGCGGCGGTCATCGCGTCGGCCGAGGTGCGCGCGGAAGAGGCGTCCGTCCCTCCGCTCGTGGGGCCGGACGTGCGGCCCCTTCCTAAGCTGACCCAGCCGCAGATCGACGCCCTCGAGTTGCCTGATCGTCCGTCCTATGCCATGCGCGACCGGGCCAAGGCCTGGGGAGTCTCGTTCGGCATCTGGGCCGGGACCACGGGGCTCGGGGCGGCGATCTCATCGCTCGTGATGGTCGGGAAAACGATGGCAAGGGACTCCGAAAGCGGTGACGAGGGGGTGGACCCAGCGCAGGCGTACGCCGAGAGCGCGGAGATCGCAGGGCCGATCATGGCCGCCGTGGCGCTGACGGTTTCCACCGTGCTGTATCCCTACACATTCGAGAAGCGTGGCTGGTTCACCACGTCGCCCTGGATGGTTTTTCTCGGCGGCGCCATCGGCGCGGTGGTGGCGTGCACGGCCAGCATCATTGCGATCGAGATGGACGCGCCCGAGGCCGGGATCGGGATCATGACCGCGGGGCTCGTGATCGTGCCGCCGCAATTGCAGACCCTGTTCGGCTACCTCTACGAAACTCCGGCGACCCGGATCCGGGAAGCGCGCTAATCGGGGATTGTCACGCCGAGGTCGGTCGCGGCGCGCGCGAGGCCGCTCTCGGACCTGCGGCAGAGCCTGCGTAACACTTCGGCGAGCGCTTCCGCGCGTTCCTGGGCCTTGCGTAGCGAGATTCCGGTGTGCTCGGGCGCGCCAGGGCTCGGCTCGATCACCGCTGAGCCGTCGCGTGCGACGCGGATTTGGAAGACCACCACAGGATCCGGGGTATCGGTGGTGCGCAGGCCGCCGAAAACGGAAGCAGCAAGGAAGCAGCAAGGTGCCAGGCGCTAGCGATTAAGCATTTCGAGGAAGGCAATCAGATAGACATTGGGGGGCGGCCTGCTTCGGGGCGAGGGGCCCCTCCTTCCGGAGGAACCCCTCACCCGCTCGCGCGGCCTCGCGGACCAACCATGTCAGACCAGCGTCGGCATGTCGATGAACACGGTTTCCACGCCGAAGCGCTCCTCGAGTCTCTCGCCCACGGCGCGCACGCCCGCGGTCTCGGAGTGGTAGTGGCCGAGGTAGATGGCGTTGATCCCGGCCTCGAGCGCCAGGTGGTGGTGCGAATGCGTGGGCTCGCCGGTCACGAAGCAGTCGAGCCCGAGCCGGATGGCCTCCTCGATGGCCTTGCCGCCGCCGCCCGAGACGATTCCCACGGACCGGATCTTCTCCCTGCCGAAGGGCAAAAGCTCGGGCGAGCCCCCGATGCGGTCCTGGAACGTCACGGCCAGCGCCTCGATCGTGAGCGGCTCGGGCAGGAAGCCCGCCACCCCGGTGGCCGCGCCGCGGTGCTCCCAGAACGGCCGCGTGTCCGTAAGCCCCGCGAGCGACGCGAGCCGCGTGTTGTTGCCGAGCTCGGGGTGCACGTCGAGCGGCAGGTGCGCGGCGTACAGCGCCATCTCGTTCTCGATGAGGAAGCGGACGTGCTCGTAGATGCGGCCCGAGATCGCATCGAGCCCGCCCCAGATGAGCCCGTGGTGCACGAGCAGGAACCCGCACCTGAGCTCCGCCGCACGCCTGTAGACCGCCATGGCCGCGTCCGTGGCGAGCGCGATTCGGCACACCTCGGACGGGCCTTCCACTTGCAGCCCGTTCGCCGAGCTGTCCTCGATGCCATGGATGTCGAGCCACTCGTCGAGGGCCGACACGATGTCTTTCGTTGCCGTCATGTTCCCCTCCGTGAGGGGCCATTATCCCACCATCGCGCCGCATTGCACAATCCTTCGGCGGGCTGAGCATCGGGACTCGACTTTCATGTCAAAATGCGGGAGATCGATCCCCAGATCATGCCCACGAAATTGACAAAGACGGAGCTCAGGTTGCTCGATTTCCGCGCGCTCGTCCAGACATTCCCCCTCGGCTTGTTGATCGTCGTCGAGAGCGTCGTCTTCAAGGCGGGCGAGGCGGCGGCCGCGACCGGCAGCGGCTCCGCTCTCGTGGCCCTCACCAACTCCGCACCGGACGCCGCGTTCGCCGTGGCGCTGGCCGCTGTCTTCGCGGTGCTGCTTTCCGTCACTCGCGGCGCGTGGCGGGCGGGGGTGTCCGTCCTCTTCCACCTCGTGGCGCTCGTCTTTCTCCTGCTCAACGCCGCGAGCCACGGCTACTTCGCGGCCACCGGATCCCCTCTGTCGGCCAGCACCGTGGTCTACACGCTCGAGAACATGGGAATCGTGAGCGACATCGCCGCACGGGAAACCACTTCGTCGCGGCTCGGGCTGCTCATCGTGCAGATCCTCGCGGTCGCGGTGAGCGCGGTCGCGGCCGAGATCGGCCCCGTGCGCCGTCGCCTCGAGCGCGTCCCGTTTCCCCGGACACGCTGGACGCGGTTGCTGCTCGTCGGCACCGCCGCGGCATCCGCCGGCCTGCTCCTCGTTCCCGCGGGGACAGGGGCCGCGGCGATGAACTCCCGCTCGATCCCCGTGGCGATCGTCGTCGACGCGGTGAAAGAGACCTTCGGTCGCAACGACGCGGTGACGATCCGCGACGGCGAGCGCCAGGGCGGCGACCTCGCGTTCGCCCGCAATCCCGACAGGCCCAGGCCCAACATCGTCTTCATCATTTTCGAGTCGCTCTCATGGAAGCAGTCCGACATCTACTCGCCGGGTCGCGGCGTGACGCCGTTCCTCGCCGAGCTGGCCAGGAAGAGCCTCGTCGTGGATCGGATGTACACCATCGTGCCGCACACCACGAAGGCGATCATGCCCATGCTGTGCGGCGTCTACCCCCAGCTCACCACGGAGCCCAAGGAGGCGACGCCGGGGATCCTGCCGCACCGCTGCATGGCCCACATGCTTCGGGACGAGGGCTATGCCACGGCGTTTTTCCAGCCCGCCGAAAACTTCGAGAAACGCTCCGAGCTCGTGGCCAACATGGGCTTCGATCTCTTTCGCGGCTACCGCGACATGCCCGCCGCCGGGTTCGAGAAGGTGAGCTACTTCGGCGGCGAGGACAAGATGATGCTCGGCCCGAGCATGCGTTTCGTGGACTCGATGGAGAAACGGCCGTTCTTCCTCACGTACCTCACGCTCGCGACGCACCACAACTACACGTCTCCGCAGTCCTTCCCCTACGTCGACTACAAGGTGGCCGACAAGGACGAGCGGAACTACATGAACGCCGCGCGCTATATCGACGACTTCGTCCGCGAGGTGGTGGGCGAGTTCGAGAAGCGCGGCCTTCTCGAGAACACGGTGTTCTTCATCGGCGGAGACCACGGCGAGGGATTCGCCGAGCACGGCCGGCGGCAGCACGACCTCGTGATTTGGGAGGAAGGGCTGCACACCGCCGCGCTGCTGTTCGGCCCGCGCATCCTCGGCGCACCGGGGCACATCGGCGGCGTTCGCTCCAACCTCGACTGGGTTCCGACGGCGGCGGATCTGCTCGGGATCACTCCCATGGGCGGCCGCTTCGTGGGCCAAAGCCTCCTCAAGCCCGTTCCCAGGAACCGCAGGCTGTTCTTCTCGTGCTGGTTCACGCGGCAGTGCCTGGCCCTGCGGGAAGGCCCCGTCAAGACAATCTACTTCTATGACCAGCGGCCGATGGAGGTCTACGACAACGTCGCGGATCCGCGGGACGAGCGCAACCTCGCCTTCACCGGCCGCTTCGACGCGCGCGCCCTCGATCGGCGCAAGGAGGAGATGCTTCACTTCCGCGAGGCGATCAACCAGCAGTACGACCAATGGGCCACGGCGCGCGGCCGCGGCCGGATCACGACCGAGGAGCCCCAGGTGGCGCACCCCTTGAGAGCCAGGTTCGGCGACAAGGTGGAGCTCATCGGCTACGAGGTGACCCCCGAGCGGCCCAGCGCCGGGTCGGATCTCAAGCTCAAGTACGTCTTCAAGTGCCTCGCCAGGCTCGGCGAGAACGAGAAGCTGTTCGTCCACCTGACGCAGGGAAGGCGCAGCGTGAACGGCGATCACGTGCCCTTGGGAGGGAGCTATCCGCCGAGTGACTGGCAGCCGGGCGAGTACATCGTGGACGAGCACACGGTCCACGTGCCCGGCACTTGGTCGGGCGGCGAGCTCAGGGTCCTCCTCGGTTTCTGGGACAGCTCGAGCAAGCAGCGTCTCCCGGTGTCCGGGACCGACGCCGAGGTGGACGACTCCGGGGTCGTGGTCGCCGCGCTGCCGGTCGCCGCCGAGCAGATCTTAGGCCCGCTCTCGATCGAGGCGCTGCGGGACAAGATCAAGGATTCGATCTCGTTTGCGCCCCCGCGGTTCGCAAGCCCGGTGGGCGCCACCTTCGGGGGCGCGGTGGAGCTCACGGGCGTCACCCTCGTGCGCACCGACGTGGAGCTCGCCGGCACGGTGGAGATGACCTACGTCTTCCACGCCCTGAAGGAGGTGCCGCCGAGCTGGAAGCTCGTGGTGCGACTCGTGCGGGACGAGAGGGTGTCGATCAAGGGCGACCACGATCCCATCGGGGGGCTCTACCCGATGTCGCTGTGGCGCGAGGGCGAGTACGTGGTCGACCGCCACCGGATCCACATCGACATGTACGCCTCCAAGGTGGGAACCTACACCGCTTGGCTCGGGTTCACCGACAATGGCAGGCCCGTGCCAGCCTCGGGCGGGGCCGAGATCGACGCCGGCCAGCGCGTCAAGCTCGGCACGGTCGTCATCCGCAAGGACAGCGATCCGCACCTTCGCAAGTGACGTCAGGTGCTTCGCTCCGCGTCCATCAAGGACGCGCGGCCGCGCGGCGGGTCGCGAGGTCGCGCACGCGGCGGCAGCGGTCGTTGAGAGGCCAGCCCCTGGCGCGTGCGGTGCGCTCGAGGGTGTCGAGCAGCGCGAGCGCCTCATCCGGGCGATCGAGCATGGCGAGCGCCACGGCGGACTGGAGCCACGCCGAGATCTTCTCGGGGGAGATTGCGCGGGCGCGCTGCGCAAAGACGAGCGCCTCGTCGTGGTATCCCAGGGCGTTCTCACAGGCGGCCAGCGCGACGAGCGTGGCCGCGTCGTTCGGCACGGCCGCGACGCGGATCTTGAGGAGCCGGACGGCGACGTTGCAGTCGTCCTCCCGGGCCGCGAGCAGGCCATAGAGCCTCGCGGCTTCGGAAGAATCCGGCTCCGCGACCAGCGCCGAGGCGAACAGGTCCCTGTTGGACGTCCAATTTTCGGCTCGCGTCACGACCACGGGCACGAAGAACAAGGCGATCACGAGCGCGAAGATCGCGGCGGCGACGCGCGTGCGGCGCGCGGGCAGGGACGCAAACGTCGTGCCGCGCGCGAGCGACAGGGCGAGCAGGGCGAGCAGGGCCAGCGGCAGGTGCGCGTAGCGCTCGCTCAGCACGGCCGTGGCGCGTGCGCCGAACACGACGGGGACCAGGGACACGAGCGCCGCGAGGAGCAAGGCCGCCGGAAGAAAGACCCCCGTGCGCCACCTGCGGATCGCCACGGCCGCGAGGGCCGCGATGCACGCCGCACCCGGCAGCCAGAGCTCCAGGGGCGGCGGAACGAGGTGCTCGTGCGCGATGCTGAGATTGAAAGGCACGGCGCCCCACGCGGCGAGCCGGGCGGCCACGGCCAGGAAATCGAGCGCCGTGTCCGCGCCGGGCGGGCCGACGCTCGCGCCCATGGCAGCGATCCCGGCGAGCCGGCGCAGGACAAAGTCCGCGGCGAGACCCGCAAGCCCCACGGCCGCGAGGGCGACGACCTGCCGCTTCGACGTCCTTTGCTCCGGGGCCGCGAGGGATAGGGCGAGGGCCACGGGCAGGGCCACCATGCCCGTCTCCTTGGCGAGCGGCGCGAGCGCGCACAGGAGCCCGGCAATCACTCCGCTTGAGCGCAAGCCGCGCGCCAGCGCCACCCGGGTCGCGGCCAGCACGAGCAGCGTGCACAGCAGATCCGCGCGGCTCGAGATCCAGCACACGGCCTCGGTCTGCAGCGGGTTCATCCCCCACCACAACCCCGCGAGCCCCGCGCCGAGTGGACCGGCGCCGAGGCGCAGGGCGAGGGACATGAGGATGGCGAGGCTGCCGAGGTGCAGCGCCAGGTTGAGGATGTGGCCCACGGTCGGGGAGGCGGCTCCGGCGCGCGTTTCGAGCCACAGTGTGACGCTCGCGAGCGGTCTATAGAACAGTCCGTTCACCGAGTAGAGATCGCGCTCAAGGACCCCGGCCAGGGTCGGCCCGCGGCCCGCGGCCATCTCCGGAAGACCGATGGTGTTGTCGTCCCAGACGTAGGGCAGGAAGGGCGCGCGGCCGTACGCGGCGGCTACCGCGAAGATCACCGCGAGCGGCACGAGGATCGCCTGAAGGCGCGCGGAGGTGAGGGCCCCGGGGCTCACTCGGGCTTGAGAGGCGCGCAGGTGGATACGCCCGCGCCCACGATCTGGGTGCCCGTGTCCGCCATGTAGCTCGTGAGAACACCGTTCGACAGCTTCCACACGGTGGTGTTGTCCGCGGGCGCGTGGAAGATGTAGAAGTCGCCGCCCCAGAAGGCGAATGCGAACGCGGCGCTTCCCTGAAGTTGGTCGATCTGGACGATGTTCGACTCGGCGCCCGAGGCCTTGTCGAGCTGCGCCACCTTGGAGGGCGTCTCCCACGCGAAAAAGGCCCACAGCTCTCCCGCGCCGTTGCCGGTCATCTCGGGCGCGCCCGAGATGGGCCCGATGATGTTCAACGCGAACGTATCGAGGTCGACCGACGCGAGCTGCGGCTGGTTCTCGGCCTTGCCGATGTACAGTGTCTCCTCGGTCGTGTCGGGGCCGTCCGTGGCGAATCCCATGCCGAACGTGTTGAAGCCATGGGCGCCGCACACGAACTTGGTCTTGCCCAGACACGAGGCGTCCTCGGTGCTCACCTTGTTGAGCGCCACGCAGGCGCCCATGCCGTCCCAGAACAGCACGTACGCGGTTCCGTCTCGCGCCACGGCCATGGAGAACGGGGAGCCGCCCGAGGGACAGCCGATCTTGCCGATGGGATCGAAGACCTTGGACGGCGGGTCGAAGCGGTAGAGCGTGGTGTCCGAGTCCACCACGTAGACGTTCTTGGCGGCCTCGGTGCAGCCGCCGCTCGCGGTGTCCGTGCCCGTGTCCGTGTCTACGCTCGCGTCGTGGCCCCCGTCGGGCGATCCGCTGCCGTCGTCGTCGCCGTTGTGGCTCGCGCCCGTGCCCGAGCAGCCGGGCCACGCGCACGCGAGGCCGGTCGCGAGCAGGACGGCGAGGATGATGGAGATGTCCCGTGTCATGTCCTCACTCCGGCACGAGGGGCGCGCACGTGGAGACGCCCGCGCCTATGATCTCGGCGCCCGTGTTCTGCATGTACTTGCCGGCCTGGCCGCCCGACAGCTTCCACACCGTGGTGTCGCCCGCGGGCGCGTCGAACAGGTAGAAGTCGCCGCCCCAGAACGCGAAGGCGAACGAGCCGTTGCTCGGGATCTGGGAGAGCTGCACCACGTTCGACTCGGCCCCGGTCGTCTTGTCGAACTGCGCCACCTTGGGCGGCGTCACCCAGGCGAAGAAGGCCCACAGCTCTCCCGCGCCGTTGCCGGTCATCTCGGGCGCGGCCGTGATGTTGCCGATGGGGTTGATCTTGAAGGTCGAAAGATCGATCGAGCCCAGCCGGTAGGGGGCCACCGTCTTTCCGACGAAGAGGGTCTCGGCCTTCGTGTCCGGCCCGTCCGTGGCGAAGCCCATGCCGAAGAGGCCGAACCCCTGATCGCCGCACGCGAACGCGGTCTTGCCCAGGCACGAGGCGTCCGCCGTGCTGACCTTGTAGAGGCCCCGGCAGGTCGACGCCCCGTCGTAGAACAGCATGTACGCCGTGCCGTCGCGCGCGACCGACATGGAGTAGGGCGAGCCCGCGCCCTGGCAGGACACCTTGCCGATCGCCACGAATTTCTTGTCCGGCGGCAGGAAGCTGAACAGGGTCCCGTTGCGGCCGATGCCGTAGATCTTCTTGGCGGCCTCTGAGCAGCCGTCGGTCGAGGTGTCGGAGTCGGAATCCGAGTCGGTGTCCGCGTCGCCGCCGCCGCCGTCGTCGTCCCCTCCTCGGGCGTCGTCGGAGCAGGATGAGAGGGCCGCGGCGAAGAGCATGAACGTGAGCACGGCGCCGAGCGGAGACATGCGGTCCATTGTTGTCCTCTTGTGGGTCATTTCGGGGGAGATTATCGCCGAAAATGAGTCGTTTGTCTCGCGGCAACGATGCTACATCGGGGTGCAACAAGGAGGACGTCATGGCCCACGTGTGTCCCTGGTGGATCGGGTATCTGCTCGCGAGCCCGTTGCGGAGGTTGTGGCACAACCCGCCGCGGATTCTGGGGCCGCTCGTGCGCGACGGTGATCTCGCGGTCGAGATCGGGCCGGGCATGGGGTTCTTCACGCTCGATCTGGCGCGGCTGGTCGGCGAGCGCGGGCGCGTGGTGGCCGTGGACGTACAGCCGCGAATGCTCGCGAAGCTCGAGGACCGCGCGCGCAAGGCCGGGCTCGCGGACAGGATCGACGCCCGCCTCGCGGCGCCAGGAGACTTCGGGACCTCGGATCTGCACGGCCGGGCCGCGCTCGTGCTGGCGTTCGCCGTGGTGCATGAGCTGCCGGATGTCGCGGCCTTCTTCGCCGAGGCCGCACGGCTGCTCGCCCCGCGGGGCCGCGGCCTCTTTGCCGAGCCCACGGGCCACGTGACGGTCCCGAGATTCGAGGCCTCACTCGCTCTCGCGGCCGAGGCCGGCCTGCGCGTCGTCGAGCGACCCGCGATCAGGAGCTGCCACGCCGCGATCCTGGGGCGCGCCGATTGACGTTCGCGGGCGCGGCGGGGTAGCTTCGCCGCGCCATGGCCGGGAAGACACAGGACAAGCGCACCGCACGGCTCGGGATCGACATCGGGTCGGTCAACCTGCACGTCTTTGCCGACGGCGGCGTGGGAAAACGGCGCGGCTGGACGCGGCCGATCAGGGGCCGGGGTCTCGACGCGCTCGTGGAGCTCGCGAACGGCGAGGTGCGCGAATTCCTGCGCGGTGAAAGCGCGCTCGTGGCGATCACGGGCCAGGGCCAGGACCTGCTCGGCGCGGAGCTCGGGGCCACGGCCGTGAGCGAAGTGGTGGCCGTAACCGCGGCGGCGCAGGCCCTCTTCCCCGAGGCGCGCACGGTCATCGATCTCGGCGGCCAGTTCTCCAAGTGGATCCTGGTGCACAAGGAGCGCGGCATCGCGGACTTCGCAACGAACGGCCTGTGCGCGGCCGGGTGCGGCGCGTTCCTCGAGCAGCAGGCCGGGCGCCTGGGGCTGTGCGTGGAGGAGTTCGGGAGCGTGGCGGGCACCGCGGATCGTGGCGCCACCGTGGCGGGCCGCTGCGCCGTGTTCGCGAAGTCCGACATGATCCATTTGCAGCAGAAGGGCACGCCCGTGCCGGCCATCGCCTACGGCCTG
>JAQTNF010000113.1 GCA_028713995.1 Deltaproteobacteria bacterium
GCACGGAGTTCTCGTTTCGCTGGCCGGTCATCATGATCTGCCGCGGGCTGACCCTCGGGCTCGCGGCCTGCGCCGGAGCCGCGCCGAATCCACCGCCGCCCATGTCGTCACCCGCGGACGAAAACAGATCACCGCCGCGCGACCTTCCGCTCTCGGCCTCGCGATTGCCTGCGAACAGACCTCCGGACCGATCCGAATCCCCGAACAGTCCCCCGTCCGATGCCGGGCCGGTCGACGAGAACACCTCCTCGGGCTCGCCTTTCGGCGAACCGCCGAAGAGATCGTCGTTGCCGCCGCCGAACGAGGTCTGTGCGCGCGCCGCTGGAGACGCCGCGGGCGTCGGGGCCTTGTCGAAGAGCCCCGGAGCGCTGTCGAAGAGTCCGCCGCCCCGGCTCGCCGCGGGCGCCGCGTCGAACATGCCGCCGCCCCCGCCTCCCGCGCCGGGCGGGCCGTCGAACAGGCCGCCTCCATGTGCAGGTGCCGAAGCCGCCGGACCCTTGCCCCTCATGATCTGCATGAGGTCCGCCACCTGCTTGAGCGGCGCCCAGTCCGCGAGCCCCTCGCGCCACACGAGGGTTTCGTAATCGAGACTGCCGGCCTCTACGTACTCCTTGAGCTGGCCGCCCGTGTACGGTCCCTGCTGCTCGCCGCCCTCGACGACGATGTGCCACACGGCGGGATCGTCGGCGCCTTGACCGGGGTAGCCCGAGTAGTCGAATACCTTGGTCTCGATCTCCCCGTCCCCGGCCGGGGGCGCTGCGGGCATGGGCGGCGGCGCGTAGCCTGGTTCCGCGACCGCTCCCCTGGCATCGCCATGTACAACGATGGTCTCGCCGCACTTCTTGCAGCGGATCTTGAAGACCTTGCCCCTGACCTTGTCGTCGGCTATCGAATATTTGGCTTGGCAGTTCTCACAGACAATCTTCATGGTGGTGTCCTTAGCTCCGTTCTCGCTCTCCTGGATAGCGGACGTTCAATTCTAAGGAAAGGGCCTCTGTAAATCAAGCGATCCATGCCGAAGAAAACCGAATGAATCCAATCTGTCTAGACGTACAACCGCGATACCGGATCTTTGGAATCCTCCCGATTCGAAGGCCCGCGGCTACCGATTCCTGTTCGACGCGCGCCACTCCGGATACGGCATGAGCTTTTCGGAGTCATGCGGACAGAAGCGGGCGTCGCCGTCGTAGCCTCTGTGGCACTTCGGGCAGATCATGCCCACGTTGTTTTCCGAATCGCGTCCGCCCGCCAGGGGCTTGGCCGCCAAGCCGGCCGTCGCGGTCCCTCCGTTTGCCCTCGACCTCGCGGATTCCTCGTCGCCCCAATCGTCCTCGGCCGCGTCGTCCGTGCGCGCGCGGCGCGATCTGCGCAACAGCACGGCGGCGAGGACGCCTCCCGCGCAGGCCAGCACGGCGAGGACCGCGATGAGGGCGATCCACGGGACGCGCGACCCGGCCGGAGCAGGCGCGGGCGCGGCGGCGACCGCCGCAGGTGTCGGCGCGACAGGCGGAACAGCGGGAACGGGTGTTGCGGCTGCGGCCTCCGGGCGCGGACCTCCGGCGTCTTGCAGCGGTTCGAGCCGGGCCGCGAGGAGGTCGCCGAGATCCGGGTACGCGACGGTCACCTGCGCCGACGCTTTTCTGTTCTCGGCACGGGCCGCGATTTCGTAGAGGCCCTCGGAGTCGGCCGCGGTGGCGCCGGCCGAGAAGCACCCGTTGCCCGCGAGGAGCCGACCGGCATCTTCTCCCTCCTGCGTAGCGGACCACGTCGCCGCGACCGGGAACCTGCACCCGCGCTCGTCGACGCCCAGCGCCCTGAAGCACATCCTTTCGCCGGGCCCGATGCGCACGGACTTGGGTTGTACGACCAGCTTGACCGTGGCTCCGTGTTGCTCGCAGCCGGGTTGGACGGGCTCGGGCTCCGGCCTGGCCTTGGGTCCATCCCCGGACGGCTCGGCCCGCTCGTAGACCCGCCGCTCGTCGAGCACGGCCACGCAGTGGTCGCCCTTCAGCGTCCAGTCGAACCGCGACTTGACCCGGTATTCGAGGCGGTCCGTGCCCGACGACGCGAGCGTGCCGTCGGTCTTCTCATACTTGGGATCGTCGGGAGAGGTCTCGCACACGCGATTCCACCTGCCCGGGGACACGCTCTCGGACACGGTGTGCAGCTTCGGGTTGGGCGAGGAGCAGCGATCCGTGCGCACGCCGCCTGTGGAGAAGATGAGGTGGCCGCCCTGTTCGTCCACGTCCACCATGCGCACCTGGCTGCTCGAATAGGACTTCGGCTGCGGCCCGCAGTTTTCACCCCAGCCCTCGATGGCGACCTTGAGGCTCATGGAGATCATTTTCCATCGACCGGCGAATTTATTGCCTGCCCAGACCGCATTCGGGAATACGAAAATGACCAGCAGAAACGAGACTGTCAGCCGTTTTCCCATCTATTCATGATCGAAACACGAAAGCTACCCGAAATCTAAACATCTTTTGCGCAGCCGGTCAAATCCGCACCATGCCGGCCGTTCCGCTCCTCCTCGACAAAAGCCCACCTTTTACGCGTGTTGATTTTCTTTTCCTGTTGAACGTAATGGCCGCCGCCCGTATACGATACTGAAATCGGCGTCGTTTCGGGTCGAAAGAGCAATTCCCCGGAAAGGAGCGAGCATTGGCCAAGAAAACGTCTCGCATGCTGGCGAACTCCTTTGTCCCCAACAAGCTCTTCTTCACGCGAGGCGTGGGCGTTCACCGCGAACGGTTGTCGTCGTTCGAGGAGGCGCTCCGGAAGGCGGGCATCGCGCATCTGAACCTGGTGCAGGTGTCGAGCATCTATCCGCCAGGGGCCAAGATCATCCCGCGCCAGTCCGGGCAGCGCCTCGTCGCCCCGGGCCAGATCGTGTTCACGGTCATGGCGCGCAACGACACGAACGAGCCCAACCGCCTGCTCGCCGCGTCGGTGGGGCTGGCCACGCCGTCCGATCCCACGAAGTACGGCTACCTGAGCGAGCACCACTCGTACGGTGAGACGGCGCACCGCTGCGGCGACTACTGCGAGGACCTGGCCGCGTCCATGCTCGCGACCACGCTCGGCATCGAGTTCGATCCCAACAAGGACTACGACGAGCGCAAGGAGATCTTCCGCATGAGCGGACAGATCGTGCACACGCGAAGCATCACGCAGTCCGCCGAGGGCAACAAGAACGGTCTGTGGACGACGGTCGTCGCCGCCGCCATCCTGCTCCCTTGAGGGTCGCATGGCCTTCACCATCGACTTCGGCTTTGAAACCCCGGGGGCTCCTTTCGAGCGGGCCTCGCTCGCGCTCTTCTTCGCGTCGAGCTGCGGGCCTGGGGAGCTCGGGCGCGTCCCGGGCGCGGCCGCGGTCGCGGACGGCTCACGATACGTGGAGCTCTTCGAGGCGCAGGTGGGGCTCTCCCCGCTCGACATCGGCGCGTACGCCGAGGTGGTGGGCGGCGCGGACCCGGCCCTGGGCGCGGCGCTCCGGGCGGACGAGGCCATCGCGCGGGGCGTGTTCCCGATCATCGCGGCGGACGACCGTCGGGCCACGGCGGGCTCGTGCCGCGGGCCGCTCGTGGCTCTGTGGGGCACGGTGGGTCGCACCGAGACGGACGAGGCGGCGATCTTCGAGGACCGCACCTCGATCCTGGCCGGGGTGCGCGCCGCGAGCGCCCGGGCGTTCAAGGCCATCCCGGGCTCGGTGGCCATCATCCCGGCGCGCGGCCTCCTCGAGCGCCACGACGCGTTCAGGACGGCCATGGCCTGCATCGAGGGAAAGGTCCACCTCAGCATCGACCTCGACGTGCTCGCGCCGGCCGTGGCCCAGGCGCCGCGCTCGGTGGAGCCGGGCGGCCTCTCCTGGTACGAGCTCATGGACGCCGTGGAGATGGTCTTCGAGGGACCGGGCGTCGCGGCCGCGGATCTGGTGGGCCTCGCCGGCGTCGCGCCGCGCTCCCCCGCGGCCCTGCTCGGGGCCCAGATCCTCCTCAAGCTCGCCGGGCTCGTGGCCGCAAGAAGCGGGCGCTGATGGGCGCCTCGCGTCACCTGTGCCTCGTGGCGCTCCCGTTCGAGGTGAGCACCTCGTTCGGCAAGGGGACCGCGCGCGGCCCGGACGCCATCATCGAGGAGCTCGACCGCTGCGACGCGTTCGACTTCGACCTGGCCCGCAACCCGTTCCGCGGGATCACGCGTACCAACGTGAGGCCGCACAGCGCAGGGCTCACCGACGCCGGGACGGAGATTGCGCTCGCGGGCCGCGTCGTGGGCGACGTGCTCGACGCCGGGTGCTTCGCCCTCTGCCTGGGCGGAGAGCACACGGTGAGCCTGGGGCCCGTGCGCGCGGCCCGTACGCGCGGCGACCTCGGCGTGGTGCAGCTCGACGCGCACGCGGATCTGCGCGACGCCTACGAGGGCAACCCGCTCAGCCACGCTTGCGTCATGCGGCGCATCCTCGAGCTGGACGTACCCACCGTGCAGGTGGGCATCCGTTCCATGAGCGAGCCCGAGAGCCGCTTCGCCGCCGGACGCAGGCTCGCCATCGTCGACGGCCGCCGCGCCGCGTGCTCGGATGACTGGTACCACCTCCTCGGCCTGCTCCCGAAGCGCGTCTACCTGACCATCGACATCGACGTCTTCGACCCGGCCGACGTGCCGGCCGTGGGCACGCCCGAGCCCGGCGGCCCGCGGTGGCGCGCCGTCACCGACTTCCTCGAGCACCTCTTCGCGGTCAAGGACGTGGTCGCGGCCGACGTGGTGGAGCTGATGCCCGGGCCGGGCGACGAGGCGTCGGTGCGCCTCGCGGCGAGGCTCGTGGGCAGAATCGCGGCCCTTCGGTGGGGCGCTTAAGAACGGGACCTTTCATGCTTCCCGTCGAAGATCGGGATCTTCTGCCCGACTACGAGCTCTTCGCCGGCGCGAAGAACTATCGAGGCTGGCTCCTCGCGCACTTCTCGCGGGCGCTCGGGCGGCGGGTGCTCGAAGTGGGCAGCGGCGTCGGCGCCTGGGCCGGCGATCTGCGCGCGCTCGATCTCTTCGTATCCATCGACGTTTCCGAGGATCGCCTCGTCGCGGCCAGGCGGAAGCACGCCGGCGCGAACGCCCGCTTCCTCACAATGGACATCTGCCACGCCGACGCCCTGTCGCTGAAGGCGGACGGCTTCGACACCATCCTGTGCGTCAACACGCTCGAGCACATCGAGGACGACTCGAGGGCTCTTGCGAACATGCGAGAGATCCTCACGGGCGGGGGCCGGCTGATCCTCGTGGTTCCAGCGCTCCGCTCGCTGTATGGCGCCCTGGACCGCAGGTACGGGCACCATCGAAGATACGAGCTCGGCGCGCTTCGCGAGGCGCTCCGCGAGGCCGGCTTCGCGATCGAGAGCGCCTGCCACATGAACGCGATCGGGGCCGTCGCCTGGTTCTTCTACGGCCGGGTGCTCGGGCGGACCGGGGCGCCGACCCGATCCCTCGCGCTGTTCGACCGGCTCGTCCCGGTCTGCGCCCTCGTCGATCGCCTGTCCGGACCGCCGCTCGGGCTCTCCATCGTCGCCGTCTGCCGGAAGGACTCCCCGTGAGCGATCCCAGGCTGCAACCCGTCGCCTGCAACCTCTGCGGCCGCGACGACTGCTCCGTGCGGTACTCGGTCAACGGCATGCGCCTCGTCCGGTGCAATGCCTGCGGGCTCAGCTACTTCAACCCCCGGCTCGCGGACGAGGACATCGCCCGCATCTACAGGGGCGACTACTTCTGCAACGGCAGCATCCGCTCGCGCAGCGGTCCCATCTATGGCTATCAGGACTACCTGGGGGACAAGAGGAACATCCAGCAGGACTTCTCGAGGAAGATCGACTCCATCCGCGGCCAGGTGCGGCGCGGCCGGGTCCTCGAGATCGGCTGCGCCTTCGGCTTCTTCCTCGAGCTCATGCGCGCCGAGGGCTGGCGGACCGAAGGGATCGAGCCCAACCCGGGGGCGGCCGCCTATGCCTCGTCAGTGCTGGGGCTCGACGTCGGCGAGGGATCCTTCATGGACCGCGACTACGGGTCCGAGACCTACGAGCTCGTGGCGATGTTCGATGTCGTCGAGCACCTCGTCGACCCGAAGGCGGCGCTCCTCAGGATCCACCGGATCCTGAAGGCGGACGGCCTCCTCGTCCTCAGCACGGTCGACATCGACAGCCTGGTCGCGCGGGCCCTGGGGCCCAAGTGGGAGGACATCCGCCGCTCCCGCTGCCACCTGTGGATGTTCTCGAAGAAGACCATGTCCCGGATGCTGCGCGAGTGCGGCTTTGAGATCCTGGACGTGTCGTCGTACGGCAAGGTGTTCGAGGTGGGCTTCGCGCTCCGTCGCGCCGCGCCGTACAACCCCGTGCTGTTCAACGCGCTCCTCGTCGCGGCGAGGAGCCTCGGGATCGACCGCATGAACGTCCACGTCGATATCCGCTCCAAGCTCTGTTACCACGCGAGGAAGGTGTAGAACCGATGTCATCCGGCGGCGCGAGCGACACTGCCTCTTCCATCCGGCCGCGCAAGCTCCTGTGCGAGCACCTCTGCGTTCTTTCCGCCTTCACCGTCCTCGCCCTGTTCCTGACCTATCCCCTGTTCGTCCTCGACGGGAACACGTCGCTCAACCCGCCGTCGAACGATCTGTCCGTCGTCTGGGCGCTCACGCACTACTCCGTTTCCTTCTTCGTCACCCACCCCGGCGACTTCCTGGCCGCGCTGTCCCCTCCCATCCTCGTCCCGCTCGACCACCCCCTGTTCCACGGCGACCATTGCTTCGGCAACATCCTCTTCTTCTCCTTGCCGTATTTCATCACGCACGACCCCTTTGTGGCCGCGCACGTGATGATCCTCGTCC
The DNA here is from genome assembly GCA_028713995.1 of Deltaproteobacteria bacterium. GTDB lineage: Bacteria > Myxococcota_A > Polyangia > JAAYKL01 > JAAYKL01 > JAQTNF01. The sequence goes on from JAQTNF010000113.1 coordinate 6,866, forward strand.
TCTTCGTGCTGTCCGCGTATGTCATGCACCTCCTCGCGATGCACCATTTCAAGGACAGGCTCGTGGCCGCGGTCGCGGGGCTGATCTTCGGCTTCACGGGCTACCGGCTGACGCTCTCGTGGGACTTGCAGTGCCTCAACACGGTCTGGCTGCTGCTGGCCCTGCTCTTCGTCGAGAAGTTCCTCTCGACACCAAGGCGCAGGTACGCGGTTCTCTTCGCCGCCGCCGTCCTCATGCAGATGTACTCGTACACCTATTTCTTCCTCATGATGTGCCTGCTGCTTCCGGTCTACGCGCTGCTGCACAGGAACCGCATGGTCCTCTTCCGAAGCTGGAGGACGGTGCTCGGCGCCCTGGCGCTGTGCGTCGCGGGGGCCGTTCCGTTCATGGTCATCCTGCGGCAGATCACGAGGTACGAGTACTACCTCCGCTTCAACAAGATGCTCGATCCCTCCATGTCGTACGACCCGACGTGCTTTGCGAAGGTCTTCGAGACGAACTGGCTGTACGGCAGGCTCCTCGGGCACGGGAATTACGTCAACTTCGTCGGAATCCCCTACGTCGGGGACTGCCTGTTCCCGGGCCTGGCGAGCATCGGGCTCTTCATCGTCGGCCTCGGAGCGCTGCGGAGGATGCCGCGCTTTCCCGCCCTCGGACTCCTCGTCGTCTCGGCCGTGGCCTTCTCGCTGGCGACGAGGTTCGGGGCGATCAACGGCGATTTCGTTCTCCTCCAGAAGCTCGTCCCTCCGCTCGAGGTCATCCGGGCGCCCATGAGGTTCTTCGTCTTCTTCCACATGGGCTTCGCGCTCGTGGGAGCCGCGGGGCTCGCTCGGCTGAAGGCCAGGGTCGGCTCGCGGTGGGCCGGCGCCCTGGTCGGCGTCGTGGCGGCCGTGATCGTGCTCGAAAACACGAACGTGCCGTTCAGGACCTACCCGGTCGACAGGTTCACCTGGCGCGACGGGCGCACGGTCTCGCTCGAGTTCGACAGGCCGACGCCCCTCACGAAGTGGCTGAACGACGGGCGGGTCATTCCCAGGGACGAGGTGATCCTCGAGCTGCCGTCGTTCATCTACGGGCTGGGGCAGGATCTGAACGCGGACCTCCGTTGGGACAGGAAGTACAACACCACGGCCCACTATCTCTTCCAATGGATCTTCCATCAGCGCCGTCTCGCGGATGGATGGACCGGGCACATCCCCAAGGGCTTCCGACCCATCAAGAGATTCGACCTCGGCGATCCGACCGTGCGGCACCACCTGTGGGCCATCGGCGTGCGGTGGATCATCGTGCACGACGACTTCCTGCCGAGCAGCGAGTCGAAGCTCGTGACGCATCCGGCCCTCCTGAACGACGGCCTCGCGTACGTCGCGACCATCGACCGCGGCAGGATCTACCGTCTCCATGAGGACGTGGAGATCGCGTCGCGCCTGAGCACCGATTTCCGGCTCGAAGGCGCCGTGCCGACCGTTTCCTTCTCCCTTCCTTCGCGCGCCGGTGATCGTCCCGGCATCTGGTTGAACCCCGTGAAGTGCCGAGGGCAGAAGGTCACGGCGACCCTTGAAAAGAACGACGGGCGTGTTCGCTCCGAAGGGGAGCTCCACCTTCCGCTCACGATCGAGCGCGAGTTTCGCCTGCCCCTCGATCGGATGGGGCTCGACGTGACGGACGCGACGAGGCTCGTCTCGCTCGCCTTCGAGGGTGACGGCATCGCGGACTGGGTCCGCCCCATCGCGGGCGTTCCTTGACTTGTTTCGAGGCAGTCCATAGACAGGATGCAGCCGCGGACACCCTCATGAACGTTCTTTTCGTCACGAATTTTGAGAGAAAGTTCTCGTCGCTCGCGGGCTATGTCCCGCTCGGGATCATGTCCTTGAGCGGCACGCTCCGGAGGAACGGTCACCACGTGGATTTCTGCGGGTCGGATCCGGGCTCCGCCGCACGCGCGATTCGCGATGGCAGGCCGCGGATCGTGGCGTATTCCGCGACCACGGGCGACGTGAGCGAATACCTCGCGTTGAACGGCCGGCTAAAGGAGCGGTTCGAATTCTTCTCGGTCTTCGGCGGGCCGCATCCCACGCACTTCCCGGAGATGATCTCTTCGCACGGCGTGGACGCGATCTGCCGCGGCGAGGGCGAAGAGGCGCTCGCCGAGCTGGCCGACGCGATGTCACGGCGCGAGGACGTGTCCTCGATACGGAACTTCTGGGTCAAGGACGGCGACCGCATCCACAGGAACGACGTGCGGCCCCTCAGCTTGAACCTCGATGATCTGCCCTGCCCGGACAGGGAGCTGTTCTTTTCCAGGTATCCCGCGGTCGGGCGCAGCCCCAGGAAGGTCTTCATGGCCTCGCGTGGGTGCCCCTATCGCTGCACGTTCTGCTTCAATCACAAGTTCAACGCGCTCTACGGCAACCGCGATGTCCTGAGGCGAAGGAGCGTCGACCATGTGATCGGGGAGATAGAGGAGGTCGTCGGCAGGTACCCCACGCAATGGGTGCACTTCGTGGACGACACCTTCAACCTGGACGGCGAATGGCTCGAGGAGTTCACCGAAAAATACCCGCGCAAGGTGAAGCGGCCTTTCTTCTGCAACCTGAGGGCGAACCTGGTGACGGAGGACTCGGTGAGGAGGCTCAAGGACGCGGGCTGTCAGGTCGTGGCCTTCGGCCTGGAGTCCGGCAGCGAGCGGGTGAGGAACGGCCTCATGAAGCGCGACATCTCGCGCGAGAGCATCGTGAAGACCGCGGATCTCCTGCACCAGCACGGCATCCGGTTCCTGACGTTCAACATCATCGGGCTTCCCGAAGAAGGGCCGCGGGACGTCAGGGAGACGGTCGAGCTGAACAGGAGGTGCCGGCCGACCTACGCCTACGTGTCGATCTTCCAGCCGTACCCGACGACCGATTTCACGCAGGAGATCTTCGGCAAGGGCGATGCCGAGGGAGGGCGTCGCGAGCGGGACTACAGCGTCTTCCCCGACAACCTCCATTCGTTCTCGGTGCTCGCCCGGGGCGAAAGGCGCGCGATCGCCAACACGCATCGCCTGTTCGCGTTGCTCGTCGCGTTTCCGCGGCTCGACGCGATTGCGGATGCGCTCGTGCGGCTTCCGCTGACGCCGGCCTACGGCGTCCTGCGGAGGCTGTGGGCCGCGAACACGTACAGGCACCTGTACCGTTTCCGTCTGTCACTCACGCAGATCGCGGCTGGCGCGCGGGATGCGTTCCTCAAGAACACGGTCTAGGAGCAAAGGGCGTGCCATGAGGCTCAGCGTCGTCATGCCCGTCTACAACGAGCGCGCCACGATCCGCGCCATCGTGGAGCGGGTGCTCGCGAGCCCGCACGTGGCGCAGCTCGTGGTGGTCGACGACTTCTCGAACGATGGAACGCGCGAGATCGCGCGCGGCATGGCCCGGGCCGACGGCGCCGTGAAGGTGCTGCTGCACGACGCGAACCGCGGCAAGGGCGCGGCGATCCGGACCGGGCTCGCCCACTGCACGGGCGACTGCGTGGTGATCCAGGACGCGGACCTCGAGTACGACCCCTCGGACTACGGGAGCCTCGTCGCGCCTCTCGAAGAGGGCCGCGCGGACGCGGTCTTCGGCTCGCGCTTCAGCGGTCCCGCGACCGGATCCGCGCGCCTGCGCGCCATGCGGCTCGTGAACCGCGCGCTCACGGCCTTGTCAAACGCCTTCACCGGGCTTTCGCTTACCGACATGGAGACCTGCTACAAGTGCTTCACGCGGGACGTGGCGAGACGCCTCGCGATCACGCAGGATCGCTTCGGCGTGGAGCCCGAGATCACGGCCAGGCTGGCCGCCATGGGGTGCAGGGTTGTCGAGGTTCCGGTCGGATATTTTCCGCGAGGCTACGCCGAGGGAAAGAAGATCGGCGTGAAGGACGCGCTCGAGGCCGTGCTGTGCATCTGGCGCTACAGGCGCGGGGCCCTCTAGCGGGACACGAGATCGTGCACCAAGATGCCGCACATGGCGGCACCGATCGACGCGAACACGGCCCGGTACGCGTTCTGCAACTTCGTCAGGCCCGCGAATGTGAGCCCGCCCCGCACGGATGCGAAAAAGGCGACGACGTAGACCGGGTACGCGACGGCGAGATACGCGCACGGCGCGGGCACGCGGCCGCTCGCGGCGAGTGAAAAGAGATACGCGAACGAGCCCGTGAACAGCGCGAAGCTCGCGGTCACGGTCGACCTTCTGCCGAACGCCACGGCGTTGGTCCGGATGCGGTTCGCGAGGTCGCCGTCGTAGTCGCGCGCCTCCTGGTTCAGGTGCCCGGCGGCGAAGACGATGCCGAAGTAGGCCGAGATGAGCGCGCCGCGCGCGTCGAGCGGTGCGAAGAGCGCGTACCCGGCGAGGAACTGCATCATCTGGCCGGCCACGTGGAGCAGCGAGGAGAGGACCGGCACGCCCTTCACGCGCGTCGCCGGGTGCGAGTACAGGGCGCTCGCCGCGATCACGCCCGCGAGGAGCCCCGCCACCCGCGCGCTTAAAGCAGCGCCCACGCCGAGCCCGGCCACGGCGAGCACGATGGACGCCCGCAACATCCCGCGCGGGGTCGCTCCCCTGCGTGCGAAGACGTGATCAACCTTATCCTCGGACGCAAGGTCCTTGCCCGCATCGGCCCAGTCGTTGAAGCAGAAGACGTGCGCCACGACGAGCACCGAGGCGGCGATGAAGGCCAGGGACGGCAGGAGGTGCGCGGGGCCGAGATCCCCGAGGGCGAAGATCATGCCCAGCACGGGCGCGCCCTGCAGCACCGCGATGTCCACGAGCCGGACGCCTGCGAGGTGCGCGAAGGCCTGTCTCAACGATCCCATCGTGGAAACAGACTACCCTCGGCGGACGGACGCAGCAACAGGCGGGCGGAATATGGTAGGTTGCGGGTCATGGCGTGCAAGACGATCCTGTCCGTGGCCATCTTCTGCCTGGCCGCATCGGTCTTCGTCGCCAACCAGCGCACGATCGGCAGCGGCGACACCCTGCCCGCGCGGTACCTGCCCTTCAGCATCCTGAAGCACGGCGATTTCGACCTCGACGAGTTCCCGCAGCTCTACGACGCGAAGGCGAAGGAGACCTACCCGACCCTCGAGAACGCGCCCTACTACCTGCGCGTGCACAAGGGCCATTATTACTCCGCCTACACCATCGGGCCGGCCATCGCCGCGCTGCCGGTCTACGTCCTGCCCGTCCTGGCCGGATGCGCACCCACGCCGCAGAACTCCGAGCGGCTCGAGAAAGGCGCCGCGGTGTTCATCGCCGCGCTGTCGGCGCTCTTTTTGTTCCTGGCGCTCGTCCGCCGCGTGCACCCGGCGTGGGCCTTCGCGCTCGCCGCGACCTACGCCCTCGGCACGGCCACGCTGCCCGTGAGCGGCCAGGCCCTGTGGCAGCACGGCCCGAGCCAGATGTTCCTCGCGCTCATGCTCCTCCTCCTCACCCGGGCCGAGCGCGACGATCGTTACGCCCCGTGGGCGGCCCTGGCGCTGTCCGCGGCGATCGTCATGCGTTCGACCGACCTCGTCATGGCCCTGCCTTTCGGAGTCTACCTCGCCGTGCGGCATCGCGGCCGGCTCCTGCGCTCGCTCGCGTTCTTCGCGCCCCCGCTCGCCCTCCTCGCGGCCTACGATATCGCGGTGTTCGGCTCGCTCGCTGCGACCTTCGAGCACCTGCACATGGGCGTCCTCGCCGGATTCCGTCAGATCCCGCTTTCCGAGGGCCTCTTCGGTACGCTCCTGTCCCCGTCGCGCGGGCTCTTCGTCTTCTCCCCTGTGCTGCTCCTCGCCGTGCCAGGCGCGCTTATCGCCGTGCGCGAGCGCGACAGCCTCGTGCTGGCCGCGGCCGTTGGGGCCGTGCTCGCCATCCTGGTCGCGGCCAAGTGGTTCGTGTGGTGGGGCGGACACTGCTACGGCCCGAGGCTCCTCGCGGACGTCCTTCCGCTGCTCGTGTTCTGCATGCACCCGTTCGTCCGGCTCGGCCGCTGCTTCCTGTTCCGGGCCGTGCTCCTCGCGTTCCTGGCCCTTGCCTCGACCGGAGTGCAGATCCTGGGCGCGTTCAAATACGACGGGCGCTCGGACTCGTTCGCGGGCACGGACCTCGCGTACGAGCCGCTGCTCGATCCGGGCAACAGCCCCGTGGCCTTCTACGCAAAAGAGATGATCACCGGAAGCAGGATCGTCCCGGAGCGCAGGCAGGCGCCTTTCCCGGCGTCGGGCGACGCGCTCACCGCGCTCACAATCGTCCGTCCGGACCGTCCGCAGGTCGCCCTGGCCGCGGCCACGGCGCGGGGCTCGGGGCGCGCGACCCTCGGCCTGGCGGTGTTCCTGCAAAACCCGTATCGGCCCAGGGCCATGAACGGCTACCTCCTCTTGCGCGGCCCGGACGGGACCTCGTGGAGCTTCGACGGCCGGGCCTTCTTTCCGGCGGGCCCGGGTCCGTTGGTGAGCTGGGTGAGCAAGTCGCCCCTGCCGTATGAGGCCGAGGCGACGTTCTCGTTCGACCTGTCCGGCTGGAGGCCCGGCCGGTACACGTGGACCTTCGTGCTCACCGACGCCACCGCGACGCACCTCGAGGCCAAAACCGAGGCCGCGTTCACCGTGCCGGGCGCGTCCCCGAAGCGGGTCGATCTCCGGCCCTCGCGCCTCGACCCCTTCGGCATGGCCGCACGCTGCCCGTGGTACGACCCCGATCGGCTCGCCATGCAGTGGACGGTCTACCTCGTCACGGACGACGGCCGGCTCATCTACGTGGGCTTTGCCGGACGGCTCTTCGCGGACGACGGCAAGCCGTTTTCGGGCGTGAACGCGGTGGTTCAACGCGACAACGTGAAAGTGGTGGACGCGTGGCAACGCCTGCCTGCGGACGCGCTGCGGCTGCGCGCCGTGGACGCGGACCTGACCATCGGGGAGAGCCGGCTGCACAAGGAGCCCGGCGACCCGGCCGCATACCTCGGCCACGTGGAGGTCCTGGCCGACGGCGCGCCGTGGGTGCTCGACTTCCGCATGGAGCAGCTCGTGGGCTCGTGCAGGCGCGGGGGCTTCACGCTGCTGTCGTCCCTGGCGACCGGCAACCATTTCGAGTACGAGGTGCCGTGTCCCAAGGCGCGCATGACGGGGACAATCGTGATCGGCGGCAGGAGCGAGACCATCTCCGGGCTCGGGTACGTCGAGACGATCCGGTGGCTCAAGTCGGGGATGGAGCGGCCGGCCACGTGGCGCTGGGGCTACGCACACGCCGGCGACGACACGGTGCTGTTCTTCAAGCCCGACTACCCGCTCGCGAGAAGCCTCCTGCTCGTCTCGCGCGGCCCGTCGTGCGTGCTCGCGGACGACGACGCTGCGCTCGACCTGTCCGAGGGCGACGGGCGCGTGGTGGTGCGCCACGGCGGCGACGGCCTTGCGCTCTCATTGTCCGTGGACACGACGGTCCAGCGGCAGGGCGGCTTCCCCATCTTCCTCGCGCCCTATGATCTGACGCTCACCGAGCACGGGCAGACCCGCAACGCGAGCGGACGCATGGTGTTCGAGACGGGCGAGTGGAGATCGTTTTGAAAAAGCCCGACAGGTCGCTCACTCGGGCTTCAAGCTCTGGCCGGCCTGGCGGTCGATCAGCTTCGGCGAGAATCCCAGAAGGCGCGCCGCGCACCTGCCCTCGTGGCAGACGCACCCGCCGCCGCAGTCCATGGTGCCGCCGCGGCAGTCGAGCGTGCACGCCACGCCCTCGCACTGCGGGGACCGGTCCCTGGCCACGCACGTCTTCGGATGGCAGCACTCGCCGCGCGCGCAGTCCGCGTCCGTCGTGCAGGCGTCCGTGCCGACCACGAGATCTCCATTGGTCTTGGCCTCGGGCGGCGCGACGGGCTCAGTCGGGCCTGGGCTCGCAGTCTTATTCCCGGTCCCCCCGCAGGTCGTTGCCGCGATCGTAAGGAGCAGCACGCTTGCGACGCGAATCATGGCTCATCCTCCGGATTGACGGGCCCCGTGCCCGCGTGAAGAGGCTACCACGCAACGCCCCCGCGGGACCAGCGGGCCGCGACCGCCGGATGGACAGTGGAGGACGCGGGCGGTACGCTCGTTTGCGAGAGAGTCGTGCAAACGAGGAGCATGGACGAGATCTTCCGGCCTTTCGAGGACGACGACGTGGACGATGCGGTGGCCGCTTCCGTCCGCGAGGGTTGGGCCGCGGGCCGCGACTGGCTCGAGGCGCTCGTCGAGCATGATCCGGAAGGCTGCTTCGCGGCCACGTCCGGCGGCAGGACCGTGGCCCGGCTGACGAGCACACGCTACGCGCGCACCGGTTGGATCGGAAACCTGATCGTGGATCCGGGACACAGGCGGCGCGGGCTCGGCACGCGCCTGTTCGTCCATGCCCTCCACCGCCTCGAAGCGCTGGGCGCGACCACCGTACGCCTGGAGGCGGACGCGGCCGGGGTCTCCATCTACCGCCGCCTGGGGTTCGTGGACGAATTCGAATCCACGCGCTTTCTGCTTCGGGGCCCGCGCCCGGTACCCGCGTCCGACGCGACGCGCCTCGACGCCTCGGATCTTCCGGACATCGCCGCGCTCGACGCAGCGGCCTTCGGCGACGACCGGATGCGACTGCTCTCGATGATCCACGCCCGCGCCGCGTGCGCGTTCGCCACCCGCGAAGGCGGCCGGATCAGCGGTTACGCGCTCGCCGTGCGCACGAACCTTGGCGCGCACGTGGGACCGCTCGTGGCGCGCCACACCGAGGCCGCCGCGGATTTGCTTTCGGCGTGCATGCTGACGTTGCCCGGGATGCCCCTCACCATCGGCGTGCCCGGGCCCAACCGCGGGTGGTGCGATCTCCTGCGCGCCATCGGCTTCGAGCAGCGCGTCTCGAGCCTGCGCATGGTGCGCGGTGCGCCCGCGGCAGAGGGCCGGATTTCCTCGATCTACGCCATCGGGAACGGGGCGTGCGGATGACTGCGTCGCGGCCGAGGATCCTCGTCCTCGGGCTTGATGGGGCGGGGCTCGACCTCGTCCTGCGCTTCGCGGCCGAAGGCAGGATGCCCAACCTGTCGGCGCTCATGGCCCGCGGCGCACGCGCACCGCTCCTGTCCACCACTCCCGCCACCACGTTCCCGGCGTGGACCGGCTTCCTCACCGGCGCGGCCCCGTCGAGCCACGGCGTGCCCGACTTCACCGTGCGCGAGGGCTACCGCGTGCGCTTCGTGGGGGCCCGCGACCGGCGCCTTCCGACCGTCTTTCGCCACCTTGAGAGCCGCGGCCTCACGTGCGGCGCGGCGTGGTTCCCGGCCACATACCCGCCCGAGCCGCTCGCGGGCTACCAGATCTCGGGCTGGGACTCGCCGGTCACGGCCCGCGGCGACAGCTCGTTCGTCCACCCGCGCGGTCTCTTCCGCGAGCTCGTGGCGGCCTTCGGCAGGGACGCGCTTTCGTTCGGCGCGGCGGACGAATTCGGCCGGGATCCCGGTTGGCGCGAGAAGGCCGCGACAGCCCTGCCCCGCGGCGTGCGCAGGCGCGCCGAGATGGCCGCCTTCCTGCTCGCGAAAAGACCCGTCGACATGGCCGCGTTCCACTTCGGCGAGGCCGACACGGCCGCGCACCACTTCTGGCCGTTCCACGATCCCGGCTCGCCGCGCAGGCCCGCGTCGTTCGACGCCCGGCTCTCCCGCGTCCTCGCCGACGTCTACGAGGCGCTCGACGACGCGGTCGGCCTGCTCGTCGCGGCCGCGGGGCCCGGCGCGTCCGTGATCGTGCTCTCGGACCACGGCTCGGGCGGCTCCTCGGACGTCGCCTTGCACCTGAACCGCATGCTCGAGCACGCGGGTCTCCTCACCTTCAGGCCGGCGCGGCTTCGCGCCCTCACCCCGGAGCGGCTGCGCGGGGCGATTCCCGGGCTCGTGGACGCGCGCCTGCGCCGTCCGCTCTTCAGGCTGGCGGGCGGGCTCCTGCCGTCGCTGGCCGAGTCGCACGTGCGCTTCGGGCGCATCGACTTTCCGCGCACGGTCGCCTTCTCCGAGGAGCTCGGCTACGCGCCGTCCGTGTGGTTCAACGAGTTGGGCCGTGAGCCGCGCGGCGCGTTGTCCCATCGGAGCCGCGAACGTGCGGCGCTCGCCGTGGAGAAGGCCGCGTCCGGGCTCAGTCTCGACGACGGCACGCGGCTCGTGGCCGAAGTGATCCGCCGCAAGGACCTGCACCGAGGCCGTTACGCCCACCTCTTCCCGGACCTCACGCTCGCGCTCGCGCGCCCGAGGGGATACACGCCGGCATGCCTGCCGTCCCTGGGCGAATCCGGCCCGGCCGTGACGCGCATTGTTGGCCCTGCCCTGCTCGGCGCCAAGGGCCGCTCGCTCCCGGGCTGCCACACGCCCGAGGGGCTCCTCGTGGCGGTCGGGCCCGGGGTTCCCGCGAATGTGCGCGTGCAGGCCCGCATCGAGGACGTGGCCGATCTCGTCTGCGCGCTTTTGGGCGCACCGCGCGCGCCCTGGTTCGAGGGGCGCTCGCCCGAGGGACTGCCGCAGAGCGTGCCCGATCCCTCGAACGTCGCGCCGCACGTCGTCGAAGATCGCCG
>JAQTNF010000114.1 GCA_028713995.1 Deltaproteobacteria bacterium
GCGGTGACATGCCGCTCGAGCATTCGCTCAAGGTCTTCGAGGAGGGCGTGAAGCTCGCGCGGGACGCCTCGAAGCGCCTCGACGAGGCCGAGCGCCGCATCGAGGAGATCCTGGCCGACGGCTCGCTCCGCCCGCTCGACGTGGAGTCAGAGAAGCCCTGAGGCTGCCCGACTCTACTTGATCATGTACCCCAGTCCCTGGAGCTGCTTCTTCGTGGCCGGATCGATGACCGTGGTCTCGGCCTTGTGCCGCACGGCCTTGCTCTTGCCGCTGCCGTCGTCGACAGGAACGAAGCGGCCCTCGTGCTGGCCGAGCAGGTCGCGCAGCCCCGCGAGCGCGATGGGGTGATCGGACGAGACGTCCTTGGTCTCCTTGGGATCGTTCACAAGATCGAAGAGGGTCACGTTCATGCCGCGCTGGATGACCTTGAAGCGTCCGGAACGCGCCACGCGTTGTCCTCCGAGAAAATCCGAGAACGCCGCCTGCGGCCACGCGTCCACGGTCGCGCCCGCGAGCAGGGGCACGAGCGAGCGCCCCTCGGCCTCCTCGGGAGTGTCGATGCCCAGGATGTCGCAGGCCGTGGGCAGCACGTCCACGAGCCCGACCTCGGCCGCGACGCGCGCGCCCTTGCCTGCTTGCGCGCCCGGCAGGCGCACCACGAACGGCACGTGCAAGAGCTCTTCGTACATGGAGTGGCCGTGCCCCACCGAGCCGTGGTCGAAGAACTCCTCCCCGTGGTCCGCGGTCACGACAAGCAGCGTATCGTCGGCGAGCCCGAGCTCGGCCATGGCCGCCACGATGCGGGCCAGGTGGTCGTCGTGGTACGAGATCTCGCCGTCGTAGAGCGCCTCGAGCCGGAACTTGTCGCGCTCGTTCAGGTGCACGGCGCCCGTCTTGATGCCCTCGAGCAGCTTGGCCGTGTTCGTGGCGTCCACGGGTCCGTTGTACGGCTGGTCGTCGTAGAGCGCGCGGTACTTGGATGGCGGCATGTACGGCACGTGCGGGTCGATGGTCTGCACGTACATGAAGAAGCGCTTGTCCTTGGGGCGGTTCTTCAGCCACGCGATCACGTCGTCGGCCACGAACTGGGCCCGGTTGGGCTTGCCCTCGCGCACGTAGTTGGTCCACGTGTCGAAGCCCTGCTTGAAGCCGAACTTGTCCGACACGTAGCCGTTGGCCACGAAGCCGGCCGTGGCGAAACCGTTTGCCTTGAAGTGCTCGGCCGCGGTGACGACCGATGAGGGCAGCACGTCCGTGTCGCTCTTGGTCTGGTGCGACTCGGGAAAGAGCCCGGTGAGCAGCGTCGCCACCGAGGGCTTGGTCCAGTTCTCCTGGGCGAGCGCGCGCTCGAACACCGTGGACTCGGCGCCGATCTCGTCGAGCGACGCGGTGCGCACGCGGGTGCGCGGGTTTCCGAACGACACGTGATCCGCGCGCAGGGTGTCGATGAGCAGGACGATGACGTTCTTTGCGCTCGGCTTGCCGGACGCGGGCGGCTGCTGCCTGATCGGCGCTACGAGGCCCGCGCCCGAGAGCAACACTTCGCCTCCGGCCGCCGCGAGCGTGATCTGCGCCCACTCGCCGGAAAGGGCCGAAAGATCCATGTCGACCTGGGACGGCGACGCGATCGCCCGGGCCACGGGCTCGGTCTTGCCGTCGACGCGGATCTTCACCTGCAGCGAGGCGGCGCCGCCGGACGACGAGAGGCTCCCCACGAGGTGCGCGGCTTCGGGAATGGGCAGGAGGAACGTGAGGGACTCGCCGACCGCGAGCGCGATGCCTGCGGGCTTGCCCTCCTTGGCCGGCGCGAGCACCGCATCGAAGGCCGACGCCGCGTTCGCCCCATCGCCCTCGCCCGAGGACACGCGCACGTAATCGACGGCCATGGTCGCGGGCCATCCGTCGTGACCGGGCTTGCGCGTGTCGAAGCGCAGCATGATCTCGTTCCGGCCGGGCTTGATGCCATCCTTGAACGCGACGGACGCGTGGCCGAACTCGTTTCGCGGGATCTCGACCTTGCCGATCTCCACTCCGTTCAGCAACACCCTGCCGCGCGTGCTGCCCACGGCCTTGGCCCGGATGGTGATCGTGCCGCCGCCGGCCTCCTCGGGCAGCGCCTCGAAGAAGATGCGCGCCTGGTTGCCGGACATGTACGAGAACGTGACGCCGTCTCGCGTGAAGTCACCGTGCCAGCCGGTCTTCCAGTCGCCGAGCGTGTGCTTGTGGCGCGACGGCGTGCCGAAGTCCACGAGCAGCCCGCCCGAACGCAAATGGGCCTGGTCGAGATGCGCCGCGAAGTCGAAGATCCTCGGCAGCGCGCTCTCAGCAGGAGCCGCCGCCGGCGCGGCTGTTATGCCTGTCTCCGTGGCCTCGCGGTCGATCTGCCGCGCGGCCTGCACGACCGGCCCATCCTTTGGCCTCGCCCTCGACGCGTCCCTGGCGTCCGGCGCCCCGCCGTTGTTGCCGCACGCCGCGCACAGCGCCGCAAATGCCAGCATTTTCAAACCGGGCCCCGCGCCTCTCGCGCGTCTGTCGTTCGTCGTGTTCATGGGCGTCTTGTACAGCGGCCGGGTCGCTCCCTCCAAAAACACGGCGAGCTTCCGACAATGCTTCGTGTGGCCGGAATATGGCGAAGGTGATACCGCACACCACAGGATCCGGGGATAACACTCACACACCGATAGCCACGGAGGCATCATTGACCATGTCCCGTCCATCTTTTGTCGTCCTTGCCTTGCTGCTCCTCGCCGCGCCCGGGCTCGCCCTCGCGGACGAGCCGGCCGCGCCACCGCCGGCGCCCGTGCCACCGCCGCCGCCACCTCCGCCGCAGACCGAGAAGCGGGACAAGGACATGATGTTCCTCCTCGGCGCGGGCGTGAGCTTCGGCTTCTTCGACCCGGGCGACGTGAACACGTACATCGAGGACTACGTGGGCTCGCTGTCAGCCACGACCGAGTCGGGCTTCTCGGACATGATCATGAACATCGTGCCGCGCGTGACGCTCGACTTCGCGCCCATCGAATACGTGCAGATCCAGGCGGTCGGCGAGGTCGGATGGGGCCCCAAGATCGTGTCGGTCGTGGGCGGCGACAGCGAGTCCTTCAACTACATGCGCTACTCCGTGGGTGGCATGGTGAACGGCCACATCCCGGTGAGGGACGGTCGCAACTCGGTCTACCTGGGCGCTGGCGTGCTCTACAACTGGCTGTCGTTCGAGGAATTCAAAGCGTCCACCCCGGGCTACCGCGGGCAGGTGGGGTTCCGCTTCTACCTCGAGCGGTTCGTGCCCGAGGTCTTCGTGGCCTTCGACTACATCCGGGCCGAAACCGGAAAGCCCATGAGCGTGGAGAAGATCCCGAACCCGGACGGCACGTTCACGACCGTGGAGTCGTCCAAGAAGATGACGCTCGACTACACGAGCTTCCTCGTGGGCGCGAACTTCTACTTCGACCTCACGTATTAGACGAACACGCGCTGCGCGGCCTCGGCGAGGGTCATGGGCTCCATGCCCTTGTCGAGCAGGGTCGCGATGACGCTCTCGATCGCCCCGCGCTTCTTGTCGAGCGGATCTTTGAGCCCTATCTGGTGCGGGACGAGGCCCGAAAGCCCGTCACCTTGCGCGTCGGCGAGGTCGATGCCGTGCAGCTCCAGGTTGAAGAACGGCAGGCGCGCGGCCTGGCGTGCGAGGAGCGAGGCGGCCTTCCTGCCCATCATGGTGATGTTCGTGCCGATGAACGGGAGCCGCGCCGGGGTCACGACCGAGATGGGCAGCTCGCACAGCCCCTGGCCCTTGCTCCACGCGCCGTCGCGCCCCACGCGGTACGGCCCCGTGGGAGCCGCGAGCAGCCGCGGATCGCCCATCACCGCGTTCGAGCGCCGCCCGCGCAGGGTCATGACGCCCATGGCCGCGGCCTTGAGCGAGTAGTACGCCGGGCACGGGAACACCGACGAGTCGTAGAGGTAGCCGCGGTCCGAGAGCAGATCGAGCAGCCCCAGGTTCACGTTGTAGCCCGGCGCCCTAAAGCCCCGCGGCGGCAGGCCCGTGACGCGCGCGATGGCCTGCGAGCCCCGGTCGATCTCAGCCGCCTGAGCATCCGCGTCGAGCAGGGTGAGGTCGTACGGGTGGCCCATGGTGTGGTTGCCGATCTCGTGGCCGCGCCCGGTCAGATCGCGCAGCAGGGAGCCCGGCTCGGAGCCGGCCTCGATGTCCTGCCCCACGGCGAACAGCGTGGCGCGCACCTTCTGCTCCTCGAGCAGCCGGACGAGGCGAGGCAGGGCGCGCAGGTACACCGCGTGCGCCGCGAGGCCCGCGGGCGCCGCGAGCCCATGGATCCGGTGGTAGCAGTCGATCTCGTCGAGATCGATCGTGACGCACAGGATGCCCATGGGCTTATACCGAGCACATCATCACGACAACCGTTCCTTCGATTCTACGGATTGCACCTTATGCGATCCACCCGTTTCCCTGTTCCTGTTTGTCTCCACCCAGGACAGATCGTACGCCCGACCGAAGACCGCCTCAACGATTTTGAACGCCCTATTTTGAACGCCCTATTTGAACGCCCGTTAAGTTGCTGCATCGAGTCGCAGATCCACTGCAGCCCAGAGGTAGAGACACGCAAGACTCCGGGAGGGTGCCCACCTCGCGCCGGCGCGAGCGATCCAGCCGGGAGCCGCTGGCTTCCGCAGACCGTGGGCAATCTGTAGACCGCGCTGGATGCCGATGTCATGGATGGGCAGGACATCGGGACGTCGCAGACGGAACATCAGGAACATCTGGGCGGTCCAGACCCCCACTCCAGTCACTTTCGTCAAGGCATCGACGACATCATAGTCGGTCAACTTGTCGATGCACCGAAGGTCGAGCGAACCCGAGGTGACCGCCTCTGCCAGAGACCGAAGGTATCGAACCTTGGGAGCCGATAGCCCGGCAGCTCTTAGCTCATCTACTCCCGCGCGAATGACCTCGTCAGGATCGCCGCCACGCACGATGGCCCGGTAGCGCCCGTAGATTGTCGCAGCTGCCTTCTTCGAAAGCTGTTGGTAGACGATTGACCGCGCAATGGCGTCGAAGTGCGATGAAGCGTTCGAGGGCTGGTAGCGCCTCGGCCCTTCAACCTCGATCACTCGTGAAATGAGTGAGCCCAGTCGCGGGTCGGCATCAGATAGATATCGCTCCTCGGGCAGGTCCGCGCAATTCCGAGCCGAACCGCTCGCCCATCCGCCAAGAAAGCTCTCAAGCTCATGTTCCCTTGCTGCGGGCTGACCGCTTGTTCTGTTCGAGATGCCGGTGCTCTTGCCAGTGGCGTTCTTCAAAGCTTTGCTCGCGGAAGCACCCACGCCTAGTCATGCTCCAAGGCGAACAACCCCGGGAGCTGGATCTGCCCTTTGGTGCCATTCCGCTGCTTCGACCTGCGACCCAGAACGGCTTGCTGTTCGACCGCTTTCTCTGGAACCAATTCGATCATTCGCGCGGCCTTCTTCTCCTTCAACTCCGCCCATGACTCCACGAGGCTCCCCCCAGCTTCTGATTTCTCCTCCGAAAGAATCATTGAGAACTCCTCTATCGATCGCGTCGGACGTGCCTCGCGCATGGTTTTGGCGCCGACGTAGTCACCCATTAGGTCTGAACCCAGAGCGAACCGCCGCAGGCATGTTTCTATCGCGACTCGACTAGCATCGATCCCTATCCACCGTCGGCCAAGCATGTCTGCAGCCACGAGCGATGTTCCGGAACCACAGAAGCAGTCCAAGACCAGATCACCTTCATTCGACGAGGCGGCGACGATTCTGGAAAGCAACGAGACGTTCTTCTCCGTTGGGTACCCTGTGATCTCGATGTTCTGGTTGTGAGCGTCCCGAAAGTCGAGCCAGATGTCCTGAACTCCAACTCCCTTGCTCTCATCCAGGAAGACCTTACGCCGGGGGTTGCCGTTCGCAGACCAGAATATCTCACCCTTTGCGTCCATCTCATCCAGAACCCTCGGAGGATACTGCCAGTGCTTGCCTGGAGGAGGCAGTCGCCCGCGCCACTCAGTGCCTGTCTCCCCATTCCGCACGCCGGGCGCGTGAACGGGTACTTTCATGAATCGGCGACCGGTGACTTCATCCACATACTGGTACTCGCGTGCGCGGTCCTCGTCCCACGGGTCGTATTGGCGATTCCACACGTAGTCCCCTGTTTTCGAATAGAAGAGAATGTAGTCCGCGATGTTGCCAAAGGCCCGCCGTGTGAAGTTCTTGGGGTTGCACTTCTTTCGCACAATGCAGTTGCGGAAACCGTCCTGCCCGAAGACTTCATCCAGAACCAGCTTCGCGGCAAAAACCATCTTGTCGTCAAGGTGAAGATAGAGCGAACCGTCATCAGCAAGTAGGTCTCGCAGAAGCACAAGTCGCTCGCGGAGGAACTCGACAAAGGACGCTCCGCCAAGAACATCTTCGTAGGCGTCCCGCTGATCTCGCGTCTGAAAAGCGCTCTGTGTCGCGAATGGTGGATCGATGTACACGAGTCTGACTTTGCCTTTGATCTTCGGTTGTGTTGTCAGAGCCGCGAGCGCTGCAAGGTTCTCACTCCAGATGAGCGAGTTCACCATCTCGGAAGAAGATGACCACAACGTGGTCAGTCGCGACGGTGTCGTCTTCAGGATGTCTGATACCGTCTTCTTCCCATCGTAATGGAGTTCGACTCTCCCCTCCTTGACGATGGGGCTGCGGCGAGAAGGGTTTCCGGTTGCCATGTCCTAGAACCTCCTCTGAAGCCACGCGAGAGAAATGCGCTCGGTGATCATTCGAAGAGTCACTACCTTGACCAGGTCGGGCCATGTATGCTCAAGGTACGCGTAGTCGTCCCACATGGATCCGAGAAGCAATCCAGGACCGTCGTTCAGAAAGATGACTTTGGTCTTGAGACTGTGTTTCTTTGCATAGGTGAGGATCTCCTGGGCGCAATCGCGGTACTGACCGGTACGGTCATCCTCTTGTGCCCCTCCTCGATCGGAATCGTAGCGCGCCAGGCCGACGGCAAGTACTTCGTCCCCGTTTCGGATTACGAAGTCGACCGGTCTGTCTGGCTTTGTGTATTGTGGAAAGATCGCGCCTAGAACGATATCCTTGCCTGCTCGCTCGGGCCCAGTGATCTCAAGTCGAGGAAATGCTTTTCGGAGAATGGCAAAAAGCCTCTCCGTCAGGTCATAGCCTTTCTTCCCGCGGTCCTTGTATTCCCAAAGCACTGCGCATAGAGCTTCGTCCGGGATGGGCCGGGTTGCATACCCCTTCTGAACCTCTGCGATCCTGCGGAAGCCCTTTCCGAACTGATGGCAGATGACATCAACGGCGGTCTTCTTCTTCAACATCTCCACCGGTGTCTCTGGGCTGACGTACTTGCGAAACACCCGCGCCAGTTGAATGCGCATCCATTGTTCCCCAAGATCGCAAATTGATCGGAAAAGATCCTCCGACGAGTGCGCTTGGCGCAGAAGTTGCCCAAACATGACGAGGACCGGCTTGTAGAGTTCGCAGGCGGCAGGAAGAATATCGGGGTAGTACTCACCGCTCGCCAGGGTGATCCATGCATGGGCTTCTGGCTTGTAGTCGGCAAAAGATCGGCTGGAGGTGTTCTTCTTCATCGGATGACCCTGTTGGCATGGTCATCGACGGCTGTGCTTCGGGAGACTGGTCCAGCCAACGATGACGTCTGCCGAATTCCTGCAGAGTCATGCCCTCGCGAAGGGGGATACAGCTGCTCTTGATACTGCGCTGCGGCAAGATGATCTCGGATGAGTTTCACGATGAGCGTGCTCTTTTTGAACCCCTGGGACTCACAGTACGAATCAAATCGGCCGAACTCATCATCGTCGAGCAGCACTGTGATTTTGTTGATCTTTCTTCCCAGCATCTGGCCCACCTCCTGAACGGAGAACCCGTATCACGAGCGCTGCGGTGATGTCAAGAGACATGCGGCGAAGTGCGCACTAATGCGGCTTTTGGGCTTGATGTCACTCCTGCTGCTCGGCCAACAACCGCTCCTACGCCATCCGGCGCACCGCCCCTCGAGTCCCCACAATGCTGAGCGAAATCGTCCCTTCTCCGCCTGCTAACCTTGCCGATGTAGCACTTGGGGAGCCGCGCGAACCCGCCTGCGGGATCGCCGCATTTCAGGAATCTGCGCAGCTCGTCCTCCACGAACTGAGGAATTCCGGTCGCGTCGATCGAGGCTCGCTTGCCTAACGCCCGAGCCGCACGGCCACCACCAGCCGCGCCATGCCCTTGAGCACCGCCGGGACGCGCTTGAACAGGTTGATCGACGGCGGGCGCTTCTCCATGATCACGATCGGGATCTCCGTGACCTTGACGCCGCCGCGCTCGGCGCGGATGACGAACTCCGAGGCGAACAGGTCGCGATCCACCACGCACGAGCGGGCCACGTCGATGAGCGCCGAGCGACGGAAGGCCTTGAGCCCGTGCGTGTCCGTGCCGCTGAAGCCGAGCAGCACGCGCAGCATGCGGTTCAGGATGAACGTGGCCGCCCTGCGGCCGAGCGGGCGGCGGTCGGCCGAGCCCTTCATGGTCTTGGAGCCCACCACCAGATCGGCCTCGCCCGACTCGAGGACGGCGAGCGCGCGCCTGTGGAAGTCCACGTCGCAGATGTCGATCTCGTCGCAGAACACGAACGTGCCCTCGGCCTGCTCGATGCCGCGGCGCAGGGCGAGCCCGTAGTTCGGCGCACCGGCGCTGAGCGACTTGACCTCCTTGTGCCGGGCGGCCAGCTCGTTCGCGATCTCGACCGTGCGATCCGTGCTGCCGTTCTCGGCCAGGATGATCTCGAACGGCCGGCCGAGCTCCGGCAGGCGCGCGAGAAGATCGTTGACCGCCGACCCGAGGATCCCCTCCTCGTTGTAGATCGGGATGACGACAGTGATGTCCGGGGTCTTGTCCTTCTTCATGCGAGCCTGCTCACTTTCCTTGCGGCGTCGAGCCCCTGGTCGAGGGCGTCCTCCATGGCCGCGTATTCCCATCGGCCGTAGCGTCCGATGGACAGGATGCGGTTTCTCTCGAGCCAGGAAAGCACGGTCTTCACCGCGGCGCCGTGATGTCGATCATACACCACGTACGCGAACTCGATGCGCCGGGGACGCGCGAACGCAATGTCCGAGGCCGAACGGATGATGCCCATCTCCGCCAGGCCCGCCGCGACCTTGGGCACAAGCGAGGCGAGCCGGATCGGCGCGCGCGAGGCGAGCTCCACGTAGAGGTTCGCCTTGCGACGCGGCGCCATGCGCTCCGAGAAGTTGCTGTAGCAGCCCACCCGGTAGAACGGCAGGCGCGGCTCGGGCACGTAGGCCCAGTGGTGGTCCGCGCCGGACGGCCGGTCGAGCGCCACGTCGAGGTAGCGCAGGCTCGTGCAGCGCATGAGCGATGCGGCGCGCGCCACCGCGACCGGCGGATCCACGAGCAGGGACACGAGCCGGGGCAGGGGCAGCGTGCTCACGAGCGCCCGGTAAGGCAAAAAGTCGCCGCCCACGAGCACGCGCCTCTTTTTCACATCGATGGCGCGCGGCAGGGTGCGAAAGTCGATGGGCGCGACGCGGCGCGCCATGGCCGCGGTGAGGGCGCCGATGCCGTCCTCGGGATACAGGAAGCTGGCGTTGTACCCCATGCGCTCCTGCGTGAGCCCCACGGCGCCGGCCACGACCTCCTCGACACCCGGCACGGGCACGAAACGCGAGCACCAGTCGGAGGAGATCTCGCGGGGATGCACTCCCCACAGCTTGCTGTTGTAGGGGATCATGAAGCGCCGCGCGATGCCGTCGCCGAAATTGCGCAGGATGAACTCCTCGAACGTGCGCGGCCGGCTCTTCACCCCGCGCGCTGCGACCCGCGCCTCGATGAAGCCCTTGAGGCACTCGGCCACGGTCTGCCTGGGCAGACCGTAGGTGTTCGCCTGGTACGGGTACGGCGTGTACACGCCCTCGGACCAGATGTGCGCCCGTCGCGCGATCTCGAACGCGCGTCCGTCGAGGAGGTCGAGCACCATCTCGCGCGTGGAGGGGTTCTTGAAGTGCAGCAGGTGGCCGGTCCGGTCGAACCTGAAGCCGCCCTCCTCGATCGTGTCGCACAGGCCGCCGGGCACGTCGCGCCGCTCGAGGACGCGGTACCCGCGCCCGAGACCGAGGGCCGCAGCCATGCCGGCCATTCCCGCCCCCAGGATGATGACGTCGTCCTTGCGCGGCATCGCGAGAGCATCGCCAAGCCCCGGCGGCAAGTCAAGGTCGCCCCGCCTCGATTGACACCGCGCCCCGCCTGCCCTAGCTTCGACCGACAGACACAAACCGCGATAGGAAAGTCAGCATGCACGCCTTCGAACCGGAGCAGGTGGCCCACGCGGTCATCCCCTACTTCCTGCGCAACCTGATGAAGATCGAGCGCGAGCTCAAGGGCCTCGCCCGTCACGCCGCGTCCTCCTCGGCCGGCTGGTCGTCCTCGGTGTGGGGGCACCTCGAGCGCGGCACGCGCGCCTTGCAGCCGCACCACTTCATGGCGGCCGAGCGCGTGCTCGAGATGGGCGAGGAGGATCTCGTGCGCCGGCTCAACGCCTTCATCGGCAAGCATCCCTCCATCTGGATCGAACGCCTCCCGAGCGGAGAGATTGAGGTCTGCGAGCGCACCTTCACGAGCCCGCGCCCCCTGCGCTCGGGCAACATCGTCAACGTGGATCTGAACCCGGTGAGACCCGAGCTCTACGACGCGCTGTCCGCGTTCTCGGACGCGCCGGACATGGTGATCGAGATCGCCACGAAGCTCGGCTTCATGACGGCGATTGAGATCGCCGAGCTCCCGCCTCCTGCTCACCCGGCCGGCGCCCCGCAGGATCGGGACCGGCTGCGACGCGAGAAGCTGTGCCGGGCGATCATGGCCCTGCCGGCAGAGAAACTCGGGTTGCTCGAGCGCGTGGTGGACAAGTTCCAGCGCTTCTCCTCAAGCGACCTCGCGTACGCCTACAAGCACTTCTCCCTGTCCGTGTCCAAGCTGTGAACGCCCTAAGGCCACTGCGGCGCTCGCCCGCGTTCCTCGGTTGGATGGCCATGAGCGCGCTCGCCGGGCTCGTGGCGCTCTTCCTGCCGCTTTTGTCCACCCTGGGTTACGAGCTCTCGCTGCTCACGGCCCTCGTGGCCTCGCTCGGCGCCGGGCACCTGGCCGCCCTCTCCCCGGGACGCGCGCGCGACTCGGAGTCGCCCTTCCCGGGCGCGACGCGACCCGTGCTCGTCATGTTCCTGCGCGGCCTTCCCGCGAGCCTCGCGCTCCTCGCGCCGCCGCTCGTCTTCACGCTGCTGCGCGGGCTTCGCGTGCCCCAGTGCAACATGGCCGAGGGGCTCGCCTTCTACGCGCTCGTGCCCCTGCCCGCGGTGCTCGCCGCGCAGGCAGCCGGGCTCTTTATCGGGCTGCTCATGCCGGGCCGCCGCTCGGCCTCGGTCCTGTGGTTCCTCGCCTGGGCCGCGAGCCTCGCCCTCGCCGTGCGGGAGTTCCACGACACGCCGGCCGTGTTCGCGTACGGCCCGTTCTTCGGCTACTTCCCCGGCGTCCTGTACGACGAGATGGTCGCCGTGGGCCGCGGGCTCATGCTCTACCGGCTCGTGACGTTCGTGCAGATCGCGGCGGCGCTGACCCTCGCGGAGTGGCTCGTCGATCCGTCGAGCCTCAAGCTCCTCGCGCGCTTCCCCTCGCTCAGGCTGAAGGCCCTCGCCGCGCCCCTCCTCCTCGCCGCGACCGTGGTCGCCTTGCACATCGCGGCTCCGGCGCTCGGCCTCGCCGCCACTCGGGAGGGCCTCGAGCGCCTGCTCTCACGCCGCGTGACCATGGGCCGGCTCGATCTCTTCTTCCCGCCCGCGACGCGTCCCGAGACGGTGAAGGCGCTCGCCGATGACGCCGCATTCGACCTGCAACGGGTGGAGTCGTTCCTCGAAGCGCCGGGGGACCGCCGCTACGCCGTGTTCTTCTTCGCGGACGCCAGGGAGAAAGCGGCGGCCATGGGCGCTGCCGGCACGAACGTGGCCAAGCCATGGCGCGGCGAGGCGTACGTCACGGTCGACGAGACGCCCCATCCTGTCTTGCGCCACGAGCTCGCGCACGCGGTCTCGGCACGATGGGGCCGCGGTCCGTTCATGCTGCCCGGACGCGCGAACGGATGGCTTCCGGATCCCGGGCTGCTCGAGGGGCTGGCCGTTGCCGCGGGCGGGCCGAAAGGAGATCTGACCGTGCACCAGTGGGCCGCGGCCATGAACCGCCTCGGGCTTCTGCCCCGGGCCGAGAAGCTCTTCGGCCTCGGCTTCCTCGACCTGCCCGCGTCCACGGCGTACACCGCGGCGGGCTCGTTCTGCCTGTGGGTGCGCGACACGCACGGCGCGAGGGCCCTCGTCGACGCATACTCCGGCAAGGGCTGGAGCGCGGCGACCGGCGAGGCGCTGCCAGCGCTCGCGAGGAAGTGGGAGGCATTCCTCGGGAGCGTGCGGCTCGAGGATCCGGATCTGGCCGCGGCGCGCCATCGTTTCGACAGGCCCGCGATTATCCGCGCCGCATGCGTGCACGAGGTGGCGAGGCTCGAGGCCGAGGCGACCGCGCTCGCCGCCCACGGGGACTACCGAGCCGCGCTCGCCGTGCGGGAACGGGCCTGTGCGCGCTCGGGCGACGGGCTCGCGGCGCGGCTCACGGTCTTCAACGCGGCCGTGGTCGCGGGCGACCTCGGGAAGGCGCGCGCCGTCGCGAAACGCGTCGTCTCGGACAAGGCCGCGGATCCCGTGAGCCGGGACGAGGTGGCCGAGGTGCTCGCGGATCTGGATCTCGCGGCCGCGGCGGGCTCGCGCGCGGACGCGATCTATCTCGACCTGGCGGCGCGGGCGCCATCGGACGACGAACGCCGTCGGCTCGAGGTCAAGGCCCGCCTCGCGTCCATGCCCGTCGCGATACGCACGGGCTTCACGGGCATCCTGTTTCGCGCGCCGGGCCGGCCGCCCCTGCCCGAGCCGCTCGCCATGCTGCGCATCGCGCAGGCCGCCCGCACGGCCCCGGACGATCCGATCCTCGCCTACGTCCTCGCGCGCGCCCACTTCCGGCTGGGCGACTTCGACGGCGCCGTGCGCGGCATCTACGAGGCCGAGGGCCTGGGCCTGTCGCAGACCGCCGCGTCCATCTGGAACGAAGCCCGACGCCTGCGCGCCGAGGCGCTCTTCAGTCTCGGGCGCTACGGGGAGGCCGAGGCCGCCTTCGCCCGCCTCGCCTCCGACGCCTCGCTTCGCGACGGCGCCCGCGCGCTGGCCGCGGATTGGGTGGAGCGGTGCAGGTTCCAGGCGTCGCACAAGACACCGTAGCTCATCTTTTTACGCAACCAATCCTGCCGGGCGGCCGATAGACGAGACATGAGCGTCGAAACCAAGAAACGTCCGGATGCCGCGCAGCCAGGCCTTGTGTCTACACATTACAATGTGTAACATATTGTCAGAAAAGGAGGTTTTCCATGGCAACGAACCTCGCCATCGACGACGGTCTGATCAGCGAAGCCAAGCGCATCGGCAATCACCGGACCAAGAAGGACGCGGTGACCGCAGCCCTCGAGGAGTACATCCAGCACCGCAAGCAGCTCCTCATCCTCGAGCTTCAGGGGAAGATCGAATACGACCCGGGCTACGATCACAAGAAGCTGCGCAGGAGCAGGGAAAGATGAGTGTGCTCGTCGACACGTCGGTCTGGTCCCTCGCCTTGCGCCGCGCCCCGCGTTCCTTGAGCCCGGGCGACAAGCGCGTGGTCGCGGCCTGGGTCGCGCTCGTGCGCGATGGGGGGGCGCTGCTCATCGGCCCGATCCGCCAGGAGCTCCTCTCCGGCATCCGCCACGAGGCCGACTTCGAGCGGCTCAAGGATCGCCTGGCGGCGTTCGACGACGTGCCCATCGCGACGACCGACTACGAGCAGGGCGCGAAGTTCTACAACGCGTGCCGGACGCGAGGGCTCGCGGGCACTGCCATCGATCTCCTCATCTGCGCCGTGGCCTCGCGAAACGGAGTCCCCATCTTCACGACCGACAGGGACTTCGCGCGCTACCGCGGCGTGCTGCCCATCCGCCTCTTCGAGCCGACCGGATAGCTCGGCCGGAAACAACCGTTCTCCCGGATTGTCGCGCGCGGGAACTTCGATACAATGGACGGGATCGAGCGAGCACCAAGGAGGAGAACGCCATGCTCACGATGAAGGGACGCGGAAGGGTCGCGCTGTGGGAGCCCCAGGACGCGAGGCCCACCACCTTCGGACCGACGGACATCTGGCTCATGGGAGATATCGTCCATTTCGTCCACAACGAGCGGTACATGACGGTCCCCATGGTGAAGTGCGAGATCACCTGGGAGGAAGCCCCGACCATCGCGGGCGTCTAGAAGACAATAAGGAGGACGGGGGCGCACCAGCGCAACGAAACCCGTGCACCAGTGCACACCCCATCCCTCCGTCTCGTTGCAGGGTTGCGCGGGTCAGCCGCGCTTCACGACGTCCACCAGTTGGTAGCGGTCGAACCAGACCTCGTCGCACGCGAGGCAGGACATCTCCTGTTCGGCCGTGCCCTGGTCGATGGTCACGGGCCCGCCTTCGGGGCCCGGGTGCTTGCAGAACGGGCAGAAGATGCCGCCCCCGCCTTCATGTACTCTTCTTTGTGCTCCATGCGTCGTGCAGTTCCTTGGCGGGCCACAGGGCTACGAGGGAGAGGCCGTCTGCATCGGGCGACCGGGGGAAGTCGTCCGCCGGGAGGGCTGGCAGCTTCGAGGTCACGCCGTCCACGATGACGGTGGCGGTCGTGCCGTCGATCTCGATGGAGACGACGCCGTTGTCTTTCTTGGACTCCGGTTTGGCCAGGGCGAGCAGCGGCTTGAGCGGCAGGCAGATGGGCGCGAGGTCTTGATGATCTTCATGTTGTTCGTTCCTTTCCGGATGCCACGGCGCACAAGGCGTGCGGCTGTGGTAGAATCGGCTCCACCAGGAGGAGAATCATGAAACACACGCTTTGGTTGATGGTTGTGATTCTCGTACTCGTGACGGCTTGTTCGGGCAGCGGGTCGTCCCAGGGGGATGCGGGGACGAGCACGGGGAGCGATGCGGATGGGGATACGGACGGTGACACTGACTCGGACGCTGATGGGGATGGTGACACAGACGGAGACTCCGACTCCGATGCGGACACAGATGCCGACACGGATGCTGATACAGACACGGACGCGGATGCAGGTACGGACACCGGTACCGATTCGGATGCGGACTCGGATACCGATACCTATACCGACACTACCGATTGCTTCGATGGAAGCTACACCATCGTCAACAGCACGGACGTGGAGTTGCTGGAGCCGTATGCGTGCGTCACCGGTGACCTGACAGTCGATAAGACGGGGCTTACGAGCCTGAGCCTGCCGAACCTCGCGTGGATCGGCGGGTACCTGGTAATCAACGGCAACGACGCTCTCACGAACCTGGATCTGAGCGCCCTCGCCTCGGTGGCCGGGAAACTGGACATCAGCGGGAACAGCGTCCTGACGAATTTGGATGTGAGCGCCCTCACCTCGGTGGGCGGGACTCCCTTATTCTGGGGCAACTTCGCGCTGACGAACCTGGATCTGGGCGCCCTGACCTCAGTGGACGACCTGACCATCTCTACAAACACCGCCCTCACGAGCGTGGATCTGACTGCCCTCGTCTCGATGAACACGTTGACCGTCGAGGCGAATACCGTCCTCACGAACCTGGATCTGAGCGCCCTCGCCTCGGTGGGCGGAGACCTGCAAATCTGGGACAACCCCGACCTGACGGACCTGGATCTGAGTGCTGTTACCTCGGTGGAGGGATACGCGATGATCAGTAACAATGGCGCCCTGACGAACCTCGGCGGACTGATCTCCCTCGAGTCCGTGGCTGGACGTCTGGATATCAGTGTAAACGGCAACCTGACGGACCTGGATATCAACACCCTCGCTTCGGTGGGCGGAGACTTGGCCATCTACTCCAATCCCGCCCTGACGAACCTGGACGGGCTGAGTGGTCTCACGTCGGTGGGCGGGAATCTGAACATCTCCAACGATGTCCTTTTGCCCCAATGCGAGGCGTGCGATCTGCTGGATCAGCTTGTCGGGTTCTCGGGAACCTTCACATTCACCGGCAACCAAGCGGACACGTGCTCCACCAACTGCCTCTGACCGTACGATGCCATCGAGAGCTTCGGCGTCCGCCTGGCGAGGACGACCCCCAAGCCCTCACCCGCGCACGTGGTGCGGCATGTTCTTAGGAATCTCGAGCGACAGCTCCACGAGCCCCTTGCACTCCCCGTTCTCGTACCAGGGCGACTGGTAGATGAGCTTGCGCACGCCCTGCTTCTCGATGGTGTAGACGTTGGTCCCGCCCGAGGCGAGCAGCGCGGCCAGCTTGGCGCGCGCCGGCCCGGGGTGACAGTCGAGCGCGTTCGCGCCGACGAGATCGCGGACGCCTTCCTTGGCGTAGGACTCGCGGGACTTCGCGTTCGCCTGCACGATCACGCCCTCGCGATCGCACACCATGATCCTCGCCCCGAACTCTTCGATCCAGTCGATGGACGCCATCTTCACTCCTCCTCCTCTTCGCCGTTCGCCTCGCCGGTCTCCATGAGCAGGATCGCCGCGCGCCGCGCCGGGCCCGGGCCCACCAGATACACCACGTCGTCCGCGTCGAGCTCCGCCCTGGGATCTGGCTCTTCGAGGAGCGCGCCCTTGCGCCTCACGGCCATGATGAGCGCGCCGGTGGCCTCGCGCACCTGCATGGCGGCGAGCGAACGGCCGCGGGCGAACGCGCCCTCGCGCACCAGGAACCGGTCCACCTTGAGGTCGGCCAGATCCTCCATCTGCGCGAGCGCCTCGCGCGGCAGGGTGAGCTTGCGCGCGCTCTCCTGCGTGACCGCCCGCGCCTCGCGGATGCGATCGCTGATCACGTTTCGCGCCACGCCCATGCCGCGCAGCACGCGCGCCACGATCTCGACCCCGGCCTCGAGCTCCATGGTCACGACGTCGCTCGCGCCGAGGCCGATGAGGCTCTCGCGGTCAGAGAGGTAGCGGCTGCGCAGGATGACGGGGGTGTTCGGCGCGAAGCGCCTGAGCGCGGCCACGGCCCGCCGCATGCCTCGCGGATCGTTGATGACGAGCACCACCATCCCGGCGGCGCCGATACGGGCGTGGGCCACGGCCTCGGGGCTCGTCACGTCGCCGTAGTAGACCGGCTCGCCCTCGGCGCGCGCCCGCCGCCCGGGCTCGGCGTTCAGCTCGAGCACCAGGTACGGCACGCCCGTGCGCTTGAGCGCGTGCGCCAGGATGCGGCCGGCCGGGCCGAACCCGACGACGACGACGTGACCCGAAAGCCCCTCGTGCTCGGGCGT
>JAQTNF010000115.1 GCA_028713995.1 Deltaproteobacteria bacterium
CCCGTGTTCGAGTCGTCGTCGCCCGCCTTCTGCTCCGTGCCGGAGCAACTTGTCGCCGTCGCGGCCGTGAGGAACAGGAGCGGAAACGAGCGCCGAATGATGGGCACGAACATACAGGACCTCCCGTTTTCGGGAGGAATGTTAACGGACTTTGATCCGCACGTCCACGGCGGCGGGGGCCGTGCCGGCCGGGTACGTGAAGATGGGGTTCAGATCCATCTCGACGATTGGGATGAGCGAAGTCTCTTCCCACAAATGCTCCTCTTGAACTGTTATCCATATCTGCTAGAATACTTTCTCAAGATCGGGGGAAAATGGATGTTTGTGGAAAACTAAAGACGCGGGGGGAGTGTCTTCGAGCCCTCATCTGCGTTCGACGTGAGGCCTTCGTGCCCGCGGTCGAATGGTTTGCAAACGAGGCAACCCAATGTCCGACTATTTGCTGGATGATCTGAAAAAAGCGCTATCGGAAAACGCCTGCGCACCGATCGAAGACGCCGTCCCACCCTGGCCATCGGAAAAAGGCGAGCACTATTTCACATTGGCACACGATTTCACCTATTCACACCAGCCGAGCCACACGTGCGACGAGCCGGTTTCGAGAGCCGGGGAAGATAGGTCCTCGTCATCAGACGAGGAAGATCGTGACTGGCAACCGCTCATCGACGACCTGTTCTGCGTTCCGCGCACGGTGAGAGATCGTCTACTTTCCGTTCTGAAACAGACCAAGGGAGGCAGCGTACTTGTGACGGGCTATCGCGGCACAGGCAAGACCTCTCTAACCAATCAGGTAATCGAACAGCTCAAGAAAAAAGATGAAGAGTACCAGGAAAAACTAAGGGAAAGATATTGTCAGGGAAGAAAGTATATCCTTTCATTCGCGATTCTCTTTCCTGTTTTCTGGGGTGTTATTGCGTTTATCTTTTCTCCATCTCATTTGGCTAATCGCAATAGCTATAGCTATTTAACGTGGTGTTCATTGATTGTTTCTCTTGCTGCTATTCTCTATTTCTTTGTCCATAAGCGTCTTCCTGGTTTGGTTGTTTCGATGTTATCGGAGAAAGTAGCTCAGCTTATGCTGCCAATAGATAAATTGGACGAATGTGAAGTATACAAGTTGGCTGACAAACCTATGCGATGGGCTATATGGTTCTTCAACCGAATTTTATTGAGTATCTCCGCGGACTCCAGCTTAAAGAAACACGAGAAAGGCATTTTTTATCTTCGGCAAACCCATCGTCGATTGGGAGATATGTTTATTGCGACAATCTATATCGCAATGATTGTCACCATATGCGGATACTTTTATTTACTTAAAAGTGTTATATATACGGATCCCGCGCAAGATATTAACGACTATCTTTTCTGGATATATACAGGGATGTTGTCTCTCGCGGCGACGAATATTGTCGCATATCTTTTCTGGGCTCGTCATATTGTTATAAAATTGCTTGTCCGCCGTGAGGGACGCTATATCCGCATAGGAATCAATCTAAGCACGTCCCGCGATGCCGCCTCGCTCGCTGCCATCATGATTCGAGAGCTGTACATGAAGGTGAAAGAAGGCGGGCTTCCGAGAGTCCCGTTAAATAAATTCGAAATCATCTATAGGCGGTCAAGAGGGTTTGCGCGCGAAAGCTTCGAGCGCTCGAACCAGGACGTGCCGGGAGCGGTCGGGAAAGCAGTTGAGGACATCGGCAATTTGTCGGGTTCTTCTGCCCCAATTAAAGCTGCGACCACGGCGCTCGGTCGCGTGCTTGGGAAAGGACGTGAAACGAAGAAAACACGCGAGTATACTGAGGGGCCGTACTCTCTTCACGACGCCCAGGGCGACCTCGTTTCCTTGCTCACGGAGCTTCGGCAGAATGGGCACACCGTCATCTTCGTCTTCGACGAGCTCGACAAGCTCATCCCCAGGGACGAGGGGGATCGGAAGAATTCCTATGACAGAATGCTCTATGAAATACAGTCCATCGTTGCGGACCTCAGATTTCTGCTCGTCGAAAGCCTCGCTTTCAATATATTCATAGCGGGCAAGGTCGTCGACGACTCCTGGCACGAGGATCAGAACAAAGGCGATGGGCTTTTCGAGTCTGTATTCGTACAGAATATCTATCTTCCCAGCGTGTTGTCCTTGGACTTGGAAGCGAGCCTCGGTCCACACAGAAAATGGCTAGAGAGGGAGTGGGATGCTTGGATATTTAATAACAAATTGAAGGGAGAAGAGCATAAAGCACAGCTAACAAGCCTGAATGCCAAAGATAGAATTGACTATTATAGATATCTCGCTGACGGATTGCTTGAAGTCTTCATGGAGATCCTGGGGATAGAGAAGAAACATTGGACCTACAACACCGGGAAGCTGATACTGCCCCACTTCAGCGAGGATGAGTGGAGAAGGCTCATATTGAATGCTTCGGAAAGGATTCCGAAAGAAAGAAGTGGAGAGCCATTGGCAGTCTCTTCAAGATATACAAACAAGGATTATATCCTGCCATATCTATATCAGGTCAAAAAAAGAGAGTTAGTAGCTGATATTGGTGGCAATATTATGGTGAAATTAGAGGAAAGAGACAAGTGTAGGGACCCAAGGTGCCCTTTCAATGAATTGCTTTTGTGCCAATACTCTCGCCTCAGGTCTATGAAATGTGAGTCGAAGATCTATAATGATAAAAAGCGACAAGAACCTGAAAAGGAAACAGAAAGAGAACTATTCGCCACGTCCGAGAGACACTGTCGCCATATGAGATATCTGCTACAATACCTTACCTTCAAGGGCAGAGGGATTCCCAGGAAAGTGTTGCGGGAATTCTATGCGCTGATAAGGCATAGAGAGGCCCTGAAGAGAAGGGTGGACCCCGACTACTGGGAGAA
This sequence comes from Deltaproteobacteria bacterium, assembly GCA_028713995.1. Classification (GTDB taxonomy): domain Bacteria; phylum Myxococcota_A; class Polyangia; order JAAYKL01; family JAAYKL01; genus JAQTNF01. The sequence goes on from JAQTNF010000115.1 coordinate 2,875, forward strand.
AAGAGGGAATCCAAAGTATATTCTTCACATAGAGGACTCTCAGCAGCAAAGAATTAAATTCTATTCGAACATCGTGGCCAGGCTCGAAGAAAAACAGGATGTCTTCAGGGCCATAGGCGATAAGGGCGAGGTCGCGCTCTTCCACATCATCGACCACATACTCAAGTTCCATGGGACCAGCTTCACTTGGAACGATATTGAAAACGCGAGCTTCATGTCGGACAGGGTCGAGCTGTTTCCCAGCAGAGAGCTGACTCAAACGCTGCTGGGCCTGCTCGAGGACGTGCTCATAGAAAGGCTCGACCACAGGCATCGAAGCTATGTGCTGCTCCCGAGAATGCGTCACGACCTGGCGGCACTTTACCTAAAATGGCCGGCCGAACAGATCGATCTGAGGTTTACGGACACCGAATTCAAGAACGAGCTGAATCGGCTCAACAAACAGCTCGAAGGCGTCGAGGAGCAGGAGCCGGAAAAGCGACTGGAGTCCATGAGGGCCCAAGCCAGGATCGGGCAAATATTCGAACTGATAGGAAATCAGCAGGAAGCCTTGTTCGCCTACTCGAAGGCATTGAGGTGGGTGCGGACTGCGATCCTGGAGCTTGAAAAATGCGACGAAAAAGGGGAAACGAAAAACGATCTCAGCGTTTTCCGTTTAACGTCGATAATCAATTACCTAACTATCGGAATAGAGATAGCGCACTCCCTGGGACATATCAACGAGAAAGGCCGAGAGTTCAGATTGGCGTTGCAGTACTACGAAACCGCGTTGTCCTTTATGCAATACGCTTGGGACAAAATAGGGATGCAGGAGGAAAAGGGAAAGTACGTGAATCTGCTCAGCGAAACAATAACGCCAAAGAGAAAAAATAGATATTACCACGGCAATGGAGAAGATATCGCACATAGAATATTGCCCGGAGAGAAATACCGAAAAGGGTCGATATTGGAGGATGGCAATAACGATGTAGGGTGGATCTACGACATGTTGCCTAAAGCAAAGGAAGACAACGCTCAAATCATTCCGTTCGGCCACGGCAAACCGAAAAAAAATCAACCATACAATACCGCCCTTGTTCCGCTCGGGCTGCCGAGAACACTGAATCAGATGGCCATAGTAAGCGAGAAAATGTGGCATAGATACTCGGCGAACAAGTACCTCATGCAGGTCGTAGACTACTTCAAGGCCGTGCACGACGATTTTGCGGCCATCGAACAGATGGTTTTCATAGGCGAGGTGATGGTTCGCAGGAGAGATATGAGAATGGCCGCGAGATGGTATACGCTCGCCCTCGCTCATGCGATGGAAATGGAAGAAAGGCCCGACGACGGAAGGCCGGGATTTATAGATAGACGGCTTAAGCTGCCGACTCAGCAGAGCACCATGAGGGCCAAGATGTATGAGCACCTTGGAGACATCCATCTTGCTACAAACGGCACTGCGTTTATAAAAAGTGATGAAGTGAATAAAATAGAAGGCGGGGAGGAAACAGCGGCTGAGAAAGTACGTAGAGAAGGATTCAGATACTACAGAAAAATGCTAGAGGAGGACAATATCAGAGACGTGGACCATAGAGACGAGGAATATTTCTATGCTCATGCTATTCATCAATACGTTATGAATGAGCAACCAATGAGAGTTGCGGACGTATATTTTAAAAAGCTGGATATAAGGTACGAGAAGTTGAAGAAAGCGCTTAAAAATGGAGGAGATAAGGAGTGGGATATCTATTCCCACTGGTGTTCTTTTTGGGTTAGCGCGGAAAACTGCATGAACGCGTTGGCGAAGCCGCAAAAGGGAATAGCTGGAGATTACGCTGAAACCTTTATAGTTCACGACAGAAGGCGATTTGGAATTCTTTGTTATCACATTGGAAGAATGATGGAACTGGCGGCCACTGAGAATCTGAAAGTATTGTGGAAAGAAAAGGGAAGAGCAGAGGAGTGGGAAAAAAGGAGAGAGAGGGAAAACGGAAAGAAGGCTGTCGAATACCTTATAGATGGACGTATAAACCAGACAAAAACAATAAAGAAGGTGGTGAAGGAGTATACGGACTTAAAGAAAGCACAAAGAGCGATAAATCACATATACAGCGTGCTTGTTGATGATAGAAAGTGTGATCTGCAGAAAAAAAGAAAAGTAGATGTGGGGGGAAATAGTATGTTGTGGAATCTGTGTAAATATGATTGGAGAAAGGGAAAGACATTGAAGCAGGAAGGGAGAAATGGGGACGGAGAAGAATATGAATCGCGGTTTATAATAGGCAATGTAAAAGATATGAAAAGCGAAGAAAAAGACGGCAAGGATATGGACAGCTTGTATATGGCGGAAGTAGCACTGTTGAACTCGTGGTTGTCGATGAACGACAATATAAGGGACACAAACGCAGCCAGGGTGTGTCAAGAGATTGGAGGACTTTATATAAAAGGGATAATGAGACTATTGAAAAAAGAGGAAGAGACAACCGGGAAAGAAGGAGGGAAAAGAGAATGTAAAATGAAAAAGATGGGACTATATATGATGATGCACGTTGCTTCAAAGAGATATCTGGCCGCATCAATAGACATCTATAGAAGTGAAGAAGGAAGCCAGAGGCATACATATGAGCAATTGGGAAGGTCGTTGCAGAAAATGGCAGAACTTATGCTGATAAGATCGGTGATGCTGGCGGGAATAAAGAAGGGTGAAGAAGGTGGGAAGGAAGAGGATGTCGCGAAAAAGCTGTGGAAAGAACAAAAGATCGTAAAAGGGGAGTGGGAAATAGAAAGCGGAGAAGGTGGCGACAGGGGATATATGGAAATGATAGATGCTCAAAAGAACCAATGCGCGGACGATGGAATAGAGGATTGCATGCAACAGGCGAGCAGGGCTTATCGAGAGGCGTTGCGCGCATTCCTGGAAGAGAAAGACGAATATATGAAAAGATATCGATTTCCTCACGATGCCTTCTTGGCGCACAATACGGTCATGGATAGGGATAGACATTACGATATTTGCGAAAGCGTGCATAGGAGGCACTGGGATTATGGGAAAGGAGAAGGAGACGCGAGAGGGAAAGTGCAGGAAATGCACGAAGAAATGAGAAGGCTCGTGAATATGGAATTGTTTACCGCGCCTCCAACGGTTCAAGGTGAAGAGGTCGGATATTGGATGAAGAATCTGAAGGATCTGATGGAGTGCATAGATAGGAACGCATTAGAGGGGTGCATGTTCGAGGTAATAGAGAAGGAAGAAGAAGGGAAGAAAGAATATGAAATAGGGGTAAGAGGAAAGGAAAGCTTGAGGAAAAGAGAAGAGAATGGACACCTGAGAAGATTCTTCAGATCTTATGATGACTGCCTGAATGTCACGATAGGAGAAGAAAAGGAACAGGGGGAAGCGACTACCGCACCTTGATGCGAACGTCGACGGCGGCGGGGGCGGTGCCGGCCGGGTAGGCGAAGATGGGGTTGAGATCCATCTCGGAAATGGACGGGAAGTCGGCGGCGAGGCGCGACACGCGGCAAAGGAGGTCTTCCATCGCGGGAAGGTCCACGCCCTTTTCGCCGCGGATGCCTTCGAGCATGGGGAACCCCTTGATGCCGCGCATCATTTCGCCCGCCTCGGGCCTGGAGAGCGGCGACACGCCGAAGATCACGTCCTTCATGACCTCGACGAAGATGCCGCCGAGGCCGAACATGACGAGCGAGCCCAGGCCCGGAGCCTCGGTGAGGCCGATGATGACCTCGCGGCCCACGGGCTTCTGCTCCATCGCGACGTAGGCGGCCTTCTTGCCCGCGAACTTGTCGCGCATGGACTTGTACGCCGCGGCCAGCGCCGCCTCGTCCTTGATGTTGAGGGTCACGCCGCCCGCGTCGGACTTGTGGACCACCTCGGTGGAGTCGATCTTGAGCACGCACGGGAAGCCCACCTTCTTGGCCGCTGCGGCCACGTCGCCGTCCGAGGCGATCACGGCGAGCTTCGGCACCGGCACGCCGTAGGCCGAAAGCAGCTCGAACGCGTCGATCTGCGGCAGGTACGCTCCCTTGCCCTCGAAGCGCTTCACGATCGCCTGGGCCTTGGCCTTGTCGACCTTGAGCTCGGGCGGGGGCTCCACTTTGCGCGCGCGGATGTCCGAGTACTTGGCCATGGCCGCGAGCGCCCGGGCGCCGTCCTCGGAGAACTCGTAGACCGGCACGCCGCCCGCGCGCAGGTTCTTGATCAGGCTGTACCACTTCTCGCTCGTCTCGATGACCGCCACCACCGGCTTCTTCGAGGTGGCGAGCGCCTCCTTGATGCGCGCCGCGATCGAGTCGAGATCCACGAACGGCGCGGTCACGAAGAAGACGAGCACCATATCGGTGTCCTTCTCTGCGAGCAGCGTCTCGATGGCGAGCTTGTAGTGCTCCGGCCCGCCCGTGGCCACCACGTCGACAGGGTTGCCCACGCTGGCCTCGGGGTGCAGGCCCGCGCGCAGCTTGGCCTTGCCCTCGTCGGACCACACGGCGAGCTTGAGGCCGCGCGTGATGGCTTCGTCGACGGCCTGCACGCCCGGGCCGCCCGTGTTGGTCACGAGTCCCAGGCGCCTTCCGGGAGGCGGCTCCTGCGAGGACATGGCGATGGCGGTCTTGATCATCTCGTCCGTGTCGCGGAACTCGAGCACGCCCGCCTTGCGGAACATGGCCGTGGCCATGACGCCCTGGTCGACGAGGCTCCCGGTGTGCGAGCACACCGCCACCGAGCCCTCGCGGGTCTGGCCGGCCTTGATGGCCAGGATGGGCTTCTTGGGCGTGATGGCCGAGGCCACCTCGAGGAACCTGGCCGGGTTCTTGAAGCTCTCGATCTGCACCATGATGGCGCGCGTGCCCTCATCCTTGCCGTAGTACTCCAGGATCTCGGGCATGGTGAGGTCGCTCTCGTTGCCGTACGAGGCGTACATGCGGTGGCCCAGGCCCACGTTGTGCAGGTGCAATTTCAGCATCTCGCCCACGCCGCCGCTCTGCGCCACGATCGAGATGTTGCCCGGCTTCATGGGCACGAACGTGAAGTTCGCGTACACCGACACCTCGGGGGCCGAGTTCTGCACGCCCTGCGAGTTGGGCCCGAAGATCCGGATGCCGAAGCCGTTGGCCATCTTGACGAGATCCTGCTCGCGCTTCACGCCCTCGGGGCCCATCTCCTTGAAACCGGCGGAGTGCACGATGGCGAACTTGACGCCCTTCTTGCCGCACTCCTCGATGACGGCCGGCAGCAGCTTGGCCGCAATCGAGATGTTCACGAGGTCGATCTCGTCCGGCACGTCGAGCACCGACTTGTAGCAGCGGAAGCTGCGGATCTGCGCGGTCTTGGGGTTGATGGGGAAGATGGGCCCCTGGAACCCGTAGTCCGTCAGGTTGCGCAGCACGATGTGCCCGATGGAAAGCGGGTTCGCCGACGCGCCGATGATGGCGACCGAACGGGGTCGAAACAGTCCGTCTAGCATGGTGTTCCTCCGTTTTCGTTGATGTGAGCCAAGACCCGATTTAACAAGCCGCCTGACGAAACTCAACCCGTTTTCGAGACCGGAATTCTGCCCGTCCGCACGTGAGCCCGCGACGAAGATAAGGGATCACCCGACCGCGGCCAGGATATCCTTCTCGTTCACGGCGCCGGCGCGCACCACCGAGGCGCCGCCGTTCGACACGTCCACGAGCGTGGACTTGGCCTTTTCGGCGAGGTCGCCCGCGTCGATGAGCAGATCCACGGTGCGGCCGAAGTTCTTCCTGACCTGGGCGACCGAGGACGCGCCGTGCTTGGTGGCCAGGTTTGCCGACGAGACGAGCAGGGGACGGCCGAAGGCCTTGACCACGTTGCTCGGCACCTCGTCGTCCGGCAGGCGCACGCCGATCCAGCCCTTGGCCTTGGTGAGCGGCTTGCGCACCTTGGGGTCGATGGCCTCGTTTGGCTCGAAGAGCAGCGTCACCGGCCCGGGCCAGTAACGCCGCATGAGCGCGCGCGCCGCGTCGTTGACGGACGCCGCGACCTCCTTGACCCACTTCTCGTCCGGCACAAATACGAGCGCGGGTGCGTTCTTCACGCGCCGCTTGGCCTGGAGCATCCGGTTGATGGCCTCGTGCGAGGACAGGTCCGCGGCCAATTTGTAGCCCGAGGCGGACGGGAAGCAGACGAGGCCGCCGGCGTCCAGGATCTTCTTGGCTTGTTGGTAGAGCGACGGGTTCGTCTCCAGATCGGAGCGCGTGATGGTGTGCATCGCACCTCCTCTTTCATTCATTGTGCAACAAACGGCGCGCGATAGCCATTCCCAAGAGTCGCGTTCGGAACGGCACCCGAAACGAACGGGCTTGACGCCGGCCGGCCCGCAAGGGGAAAAGGGAGGGCCGCAAGGCGCCACAACGGAAAGGACGTGCCATGGAAGCTTCTCGCAAGGTTGCCTCCACCGACTTCAAGGTGAAGGACATGTCGCTCGCCGACTTCGGGCGCAAGGAGATCGAGATCGCCGAGAAGGAGATGCCGGGCCTCATGGCCGTGCGCGCCAAGTACGGGCCCAAGAAGCCCCTTTCGGGCCAGCGCGTCACCGGCTCGCTGCACATGACCGTGCAGACCGCGGTGCTCATCGAGACGCTCGTCGAGCTCGGCGCGGACGTTCGCTGGGCGAGCTGCAACATCTTCTCCACGCAGGACCACGCGGCCGCGGCCATCGCCGCGCGCGGCATCCCGGTCTTCGCGTGGAAGGGCGAGACCCTGGACGAGTATTGGTGGTGCACGAACCAGGCGCTCTCGTTCCCGGGCGGCCAGGGCCCCACCCTGCTCGTCGACGACGGCGGCGACGCCACGCTGCTCATCCACAAGGGCTTCGAGCTCGAGGCCGTCTTCGGGAGGACCGGCAAGCTCCCGGCCGTGGCCACGCACGTGAAGGAGGAGCAGATCATCGAGCAGCTCCTGCGCGACATCCACGAGGCCGACAAGGAGCGCTGGCACCGCGTGGTGCCGCACGTCATCGGCGTGTCCGAGGAGACCACCACGGGCGTGCACCGGCTCTACCAGCGGCTCGAGGCCGGCACGCTGCTCTTCCCTGCGTACAACGTCAACGACTCGGTCACCAAGTCGAAGTTCGACAACCTCTACGGCTGCCGCGAGTCGCTCGCGGACGGCATCAAGCGCGCCACGGACGTGATGGTGGCGGGCAAGCTCGTGCTCGTGTGCGGATACGGCGACGTGGGCAAGGGCTGCGTGCAGTCCATGCGCGGGTTCGGCGCGCGCGTGGCGGTCACCGAGATCGATCCCATCTGCGCCCTGCAGGCCGCCATGGCCGGGCTCGACGTGGTGACGGTCGAGGACGTGATCAAACGGGCCGACATCTTCGTGACCTCCACGGGAAACAAGGACGTGATCACGGCGGAGCACATGGCGGCCATGAAGGACCAGGCCATCGTGTGCAACATCGGGCACTTCGACAACGAGATCCAGATGGACCGGCTCGAGAAGTGGCCGGGCGTGAAGAAGATCGAGATCAAACCGCAGGTCGACAAGTGGATCTTCCCGGACGGCCACGCCATCTTCGTGCTGGCCGAGGGGCGCCTCGTGAACCTGGGCTGCGCCACGGGCCACCCCAGCTTCGTCATGTCGAGCTCCTTTACGAACCAGTGCCTTGCGCAGATCGCGCTCGTGGAGAAGAAGCCCAAGGTGGGCGTGTACATGCTGCCCAAGCACCTCGACGAGGAGGTGGCGCGTCTGCACCTCGACAAGCTCGGCGTGCACCTCAGCACGCTCACCAAGGAGCAGGCCGCCTACATCGGCGTGTCCGTTGACGGTCCCTACAAGCCCGAGCACTACCGCTATTAAACAGTTTAGATGATGTACTTCATGTAGAGGCCGAAGTGGACGAGGAAGGGCAGGTCGCCCTTGTCAAAATCTCCCACCCTGTAAGCCTGGAGCTCGTCCTCCATGTCGTCGGGAGACTTGCACTCATCGTACCCATCTTCGATGTCGATGCACACGTCGAGCCACAGGGGCATGCCCAGCCGGAACATGGGGCCGAGCGCCAGGTTCGGGACGCTCGAGAACGGGTAGACGTCCACGCCGATCTTGATCTCGAAATCGAAACCTTTGAGCGATTCGTAATAGTCAAGGCTGTGGATGTATTGGTTGCCGTGAATCTTGGTTGTGGCCCATCCTCCCAGATAGGCGAAGCCCATGCCGAAGCCCATGTATGGATCGAGCCAACCCGTCGCCGGCACGTGGAACTCGCCGCCCGCCACGAGCTCGAAGAGCATGCCTTTGTCGTCGTCCATGTTGTCGAGGCTCGTGTTCATATACCCCAGGTCGCCGTCCACGAAGACCGCGGCGTTGGGGATGATGCGGTAGAAGAACCCGAGCGTGCCGCCGATCGAGCCGAAGAAGCTCGTGTCCCAGCGGTGATCGTCGCAGTAGTGGTCCGTGCAGTCGTTGCCGCCGATGCCGGCCATGATGCCGGGCCCCGTGCGGTTCTGCCATTCGCGGCCGCCGGTGATGTCCCACGCGATGGTGGACTGGGCCGCGGCCGTGATGGGGAGAGCCACGCACGCGGCGACGACCATGGGGAAAAAGCGGGCTCGCATTTCGAATCCTCCAAGTAAAAGTATTGTTTGTCCTATTGTGCAACGCCCGCCGCGGTTGGTCAATCAACGGAACCGCGAATTCGGCCGCAAAGGAAAATTCTGGCATACTCGCAATCCATGCGTCCCCAGGTGAAAGGCGCCCTGTACCTCGCGCTCGCCATGCTCGCCTTCGCCACCATGAGCGCGCTCACCAAGATCGCGAGCAGCGAGGTGCCGTTCACGGAGGCCGCGTTCTTCCGCGGCGTGGTGGGCCTGCCGGTCATCGCGCTCCTCGCCTGGCGCCGCAAGGTTTCGCTCAAGGGGACCCGCAAGGGGCTGCTGCTCCTTCGCGGCGTGGTCGGGACCGTTTCGGTCCTGCTCCTCTTCTTCGCGGTGTCGCGCATCCCCGTGGCGGACAGCATGCTCCTGAACCAGATGGCGCCCATCTTCGTGCTGCCCATGGCGGCCTTGGCCTTGCGCGAGCGGATCACGGCGCTCCACGCATTCCTGGTGCTCATGGCCCTGGCCGGGGCCGCGCTCGTCCTGCGCCCCAACCTCGACGTGGTCAACGTGCCCGGGCTCGCCGCCCTTTCGTCCGCGCTCTTCGCGGCCGTGGCCTACGTGACGGTGCGCAAGCTCGCGGGCGAGAGCTCGCTCACGGTCGTGTTCTGGTTCACTGCCATCTCCACGCTCATCTGCCTGCCCCTCATGCTCCCGTTCTTCGTGTGGCCGGGGCCGAGGAGCCTCGCCGCGCTCATCGGCATGGCGTGCATGGCGACATTCGGGCAGCTGCTCCTCACGCGCGCGTACCGGCACGGGGAGGCGGGCCGCCTCGCGGTCATCGGCAGCACCTCCGCCATCTACGGCGCGGTCTTCGATTTCGCCATCTGGGGTCACGTGCCTGTGTGCGAAACCGTGGTTGGCGGCGTGCTTGTCATCGCCGCCTGCTCCGCCATCCAGATGATGAAGGGTCGCGCTCAGGGAAGCGGGGAGTAGCCCTTTTCGCACCACGCCGCGCCGCTCGCCGGAGCCTTGCAGACGGGGCACCCGGCCTGGCCGTCACCAGCATCGTTCGTGCCGCCGTCGGCCCCGCCGTCCGGTCCGCTGTCCGGGACGTCGGCCGGAGCAGAGCCGCCGAGCCCGCACATGGGCACCACCAGGGCTCCGAGATCCGCTCCCGCGTTGAGCCCCGCGACCGAGCTCGAGGTGACGACGAGCGCGGCCTGGTCAACGACGCCCTGTGCGCTCGGCGTGTAGGCGATGGTGAGGAATGCGGTTGCGCCCGGCGGCACGATCATCTCGTACGCTGGCTTGTTCTCCTCTTCCTGGGGGCAGGGCACGGGCGCGTCGGCGGGCTCGCCCGGGAGCGGCTCGCGCAGGCACTGGAACGCGCACGAGGAGTCGCCGCGCACCTCCACGTTCGCGATGCGGAGATCGTCGTCGCCGGTGTTGGTCATCTGGAAGCCGCGCCAGACGAACGGCGCGCCCGGGGCCTTCACGCACATGTTGATCTCGGCCGCGTTCACGCGGAGCTCGGGGCCGGTCGTGCCGCCGGAGCCCGTGCACCCCGCCGCAGCGACCGCGAACGCGACGAGCGCCGCCTTGAGCCTCGCGTTCATCGCCCCCTCCTTCCGCCACGCCGCAGCACCGTTCCGGTCAGGGCCAGGACGGCGAGCAGGGGCAGGAAAGACGCGAGCGGCCGCGCGCCCGCGCCCACGAGGCCGCAGGTGCAGTTGCTCGAAGACGCGACGGGATACCCGATGACCTGCACGTAGGACGTGGCCTCCACGGTCACGCCCGCCTTGCCCGTGATCGGATCCGGCCACACCTGCGTGACGGTCGCCCGGATCCGGTAGGTTCCGTCCTCGCCGGGGGTCAGCGTCGGCGGAGCGCCCTTGGGGAAGTGGTACTCGAACGGAGTCGAGAACCCGGTCGCGCCCTTTGCGCCCGAGATGCTGAAGCCCGAGGAGCTCGGCGCGCTCACGACCTCGAAGCGGTAAAGCAGGGCGGCGTTCCGCCTGTTTGCGAACAGCCGCAGGCGCACCGGCTCCCCGGTGTTCGCGTCGAGCTTGTTGGGCACGTACACGGTGAACGGCGCTTCAGGGTCGAGGCAGCGGTCCACATCGCCGTCGACCGCGTAGCAGAAGCGATCGTCGCAAGCGGCGCCGACACCATCCCTGTCGTAGTCTTTTTGATCCGGATTCGGCGCGTCCGGGCAGTTGTCGCGCGGATTTTCGATGCCGTCGCCGTCGCGATCCGGGTCGCACGCGTCGCCGATGCCGTCGCCGTCCAGGTCGGCCTGATCCGGATTGGAAACGGTCGGGCAATTGTCGAGCGGCACGGTCGAATCGCCGATGCGTTGGAAGTCGAGCACGCCGTCGCCGTCGAGATCGCCCATGCACTGCTGTGCGCCCCCATCCCCGGCGTCCGCGTCCGCGTCCGATCCGAACGGGCAGGGGTCTTCTTCGTTGATGATGCCGTCGCCGTCGATGTCCGGGGCGCAGGCGTCGCCGATGCCGTCTCCGTCGATGTCGGACTGGCTCGGGTTGTAGATGGATGGGCAGTTGTCGTTCCCGTTCAGGACCAGATCGCCGTCCATGTCGTCGTCGCACACGTCGCCGAGCCCGTCGCCGTCCATGTCGGACTGGGTGGGGTTCTCGTGGATCGGGCAGTTGTCGCAGGCGTCGCCGATCAGGTCGTCGTCGAGGTCGGATTGCTCCTTGTCCGCGACAAACGGGCAGTCGTCCTCGGAATCCGGAATCCCGTCGTCGTCCCAGTCGTCCGGCGACTGGTATTCGTCCGTGCTCCCGTCATCCGTGGTCTCGGGACCCGCGCACTCGGCCGGGCCGCCGTCACACTCGTACCAGGGACCGTCGGGAAGGGCGTGGGCGCCGGGCGCGAGCAGGAGCACGGCGAAGCCGCCCGCGCACGCCGTCAACAGTGTTCCGAAGCTCTTCACCCGCGTTCTCCTCCAGCGGCGGCATCATAGGAGATCGGGGCCTCCTTGGCCAGAACTCTCGCAGGGGCGTTGACAACGGATGACACGCACGCCACGATGACGTTCGTTCGGCGGAAGGAACCAAGGGGATGCCGTACGACAGACGAACCATGCACACCGTCGCAATCTCGGATCCGCATCTCGGGCAGAACGGCGAAGACGGACGGGGCCAGTATTCGCTCCTTTCCACACGCGCTCCACTGAGCCGCGCGGCCGCGCTCGCGCACAGGCTCGAGCGCCTGCCCGCCGGGGACGTGACGCTCGTGGTCGCAGGCGATCTGCTCGACCTGTCGCTCGCCTTCATGCGCGACGGCGTCGAGGATCTCGTAGACCTGCTCGCTGCGCTGCCGCGGGTCACGGGGCTCGTGTGGGTCGTCGGCAATCACGACCACCACGTGTGGACGCTCCACGAGGAGGAGCTGCGCACGCTCGCGCCGTTGCGAAGGGGGGAGCTCCCGGGCGACGGCTGCACCTACCGCGCGACCGCGCCATCGGCCGAGCCGTTCACGCTGCTTTCGGAGATCGTGAGGCAGCGCCTCGCCGCGAGGAGAATCGATCTTCGAATCGCCTACCCGACCTTCGAGATCGCGCTGCGCGATCCGAGGCTCCCCGACGGGAGCGGCCCCACGCTCTTCCACTTCACGCACGGGCACCTGTTCGGCGGCCTGTACACCACACTCTCGGACGTGCTCGAGGCGCAGCTTTCCGGGCGGCCCTACGAGCGCGTGGCGGCCACGGTGAACGGCCCGCTCATCGAGCTCATCTACTGGCTCCTCGGCGAGATCGGCGAGGGCTTCGGTGCGGACGGCCTCATGGAGGTCATCTACACGGACATGCAGAAAGGGCAGGACGCCCGCGTGCGCAGGCTCATCGACCAGGCCGTGGGAAAGCTCTTCCCGGAAGGCGTCGTGACCGGCATTCCGGATGCGCTCGAGCGCGAGGCCATCTCCTGCGCGGTGAAGGGCGCCCTCGAGCGCGCGGTGGCCAAGGAGAACGCCATGTCCAAATCGTCCGATCGTCACGCCGGTGTGGACGAGACGCGCGAGCACCTCGCGTCGTGGATCGAGAAGACGAAGCTCTTCGCCCGTCCGGCGGCGCCTATCAGACACGTCGTCTACGGTCACACGCACACGGCCGACATGTATTCCGTGCCCGGAAAGAACGTGACCTCCTACAACCTGGGCTCGTGGCTCGTGGAGCCGGGCCACGAGGACCCGGACAGCCAGGTGCTCGTGGTGAGCGAGGGCCCGGATCGGCTCGACATCACCTGGGACAAGATCGCGTAATCACAGGAGCGACAGGAGTGAGAGCAGGCCGGCGCCTCGATGCCCGGTCGCGTCGCAGCCGCAGTCGGACGAGTCTCGCTGATCGCCATCGTCCTCGGTATCCGTCGGGCCGCCTTCCGCGCTCGCGTCGCCCCCGGCGCCCGTGTCCGTATCCGGCTCCGTGTCGACGAGGCCCGAGCAATCGACCGCGGTGCCACCGTCCGTGCGCGTCACGGTCCACGTCACGGTCTGCTTCATGAGGTTCGTGGGATCGAGCCGCACCTTGTCTGTCGTGTCGCGGACCGCGGCCTCGACCGTGTTTGCGCCCGGGTTGAGGCATTCCACGGGGAGACCGATGGTTTCTCCCGACGCGTCGCCGAGCTTGTTCCCGTTCATGGACCACTCCACGGTCATCGTGTCCGGCGTGGGCGAGATCGCGGTGACCGAGAAGTCGAGCGTGTCGCCGGCCGCGCCCGAGACCGAGAGGCTCGTCGGGGAGTGCTCGTCGATGGGCTCGACCGACTTGTAGAACGCGAGGACGAGCGCCTCGGAGCACACGGCGCACATGTGCGCACCGACGTTGCGCATGAGGCAGTTGAACACCGGCCGGAACCGGCCGGTCGCCGCGTAGCACGCGCCCTCGAAAGCACCCACGGGCGCAAGATCCGTGGTCTTGGCCGAGTCGGGCGTTGGCACGGGCGTGCCGCTCTCCACCCACTGCGTCCACTTGAGGAGATCCCAGTTCGCCGGCTTGGCCGACACATTGGGGTAGACGTCATTGAACTTGAAGCCGGGGTAGGGGGTCTCGTACTCGTCGGCCAGATCCCCGAAGGTGTGCCCGAACTCGTGGGCGAGCACCTTCATGGAGTTGACCTCGCGGGAGATCACGGAGATCGTGCCGCCGCTGCCGCCGTACTCCGAATCGTTGACGATGATGATCGCGTTGTCGAAGCCCGGGACCAGGTCGCCGGCCACCTGGAGGGCGGTCTGGTCGTCGCAGCAGATGAGCCGGTCTGTGTTGGCGCAGTCGTAGCCGCAATCGAAGAAGGTGTTCTTGGAGATGCCTTCGCCCGGGTGGTCGACGCCGGACTGGCTCGACACGGTCGCCACCGCGTAGAGGTTGAAGAACGACGCATAGCCCTCATACGGGTTCTCGTCGAACATGTAGCCGAGGGCGCTCTCGGCGTCCGCGACGAGCTTGTCCTGCTCGGCGGCCGAGTAGCCGTCGCCGAGCACCACGAGGTCGATGCGGTTGTCGGCAGGCCCGTTCTGCTCCAGCGTGTGCAGCGTGTGCTGTGCGAGCGCGGGCGCGCCGAGGGCGAGCAGCGCCGCGAAGATGGTGGCCCCGAAGACGGCTCTCATGGCCGCACCTCCCCGAGGATCTCCGCCGCGGCCCGGTCGCCGCCGGGCTCGGCCCTGTAGAACCGCACCACCGACAGCCCCGCCACCTTGGGCACCATCACCGTGAACACCGGCTCGGCGACAGGGACGTGGACCCCGTGCATGGCGCCGTCCTCGCCGGGCCCCTCGGAACGGAGCTCGGTTTCGAGCCTGAAGCCCCGCTCCGCGAGCACCCTGCCGTCACCGGTGAGGGCCCTGTAGAACGTGGGCGCGTCGGCCATGGGATCGCGGCGGTTCATGGTGTTTTGCGCCTCGCTCGAGCTCACGAGCACCACGCCTTGGGGCGTGAGCCTGAGCACCAGGCGGAGCATGGAGTC
>JAQTNF010000116.1 GCA_028713995.1 Deltaproteobacteria bacterium
CCTATTCCGAGGATTGAAAAGGGTCAAGGAGAGAAAGATGGGGGGGATGATCAATAGTCCAGGCCTGAGTGCGCCGTGAGGCGCTGGAGATACCGCGGGCCACAAGGAGCCCGCCGCGCCCAGATCGGCTACGACGCGAGCGGGAACGTGATCGGGGTCAAGCCGCCGGAGCGGCCGTGGCACACGTTCGAGTACACGGACGTGAACGCGCTGGAATATTACGTGGCGCCTGACGTGGGCGAGCCGTCGCGCACGACGGAAGAGAAAGGGGTCAGGACACATCACATGTCATATGGCGCAACACCAATGGCAAGGACGGCCATCTCGCGGCATGGCGAGGCCGGAGACCGAGCCTCATGGTTCGGCGTCCCGCAAGGACGCCTGCGATCCTCTCTTTGGCTATATGACAAATGACGGGTCCTGACCCCTATGCGTTCTCTCGTCGATCGCCTCCACGCCATCCGCGGCCTGGCCGATGACATTGATCCCCTTGGCTCTCGCGAGAGTACGCGCGGGCGTTTTGCGGGCGATCCGCGCGGGCGTTCCGGGGTTGCGGAGCCGCGAAAACGGCGGCATAAGCCTCGTGACGGAGGATCGCCATGACGCTCAAGATCGGGATTCGAAAGGAAGACAAGAACGTCTGGGAGCGACGCGCGCCGCTCACGCCGCACGCCGTGGCCGAGCTCAAGGCCAAGGGCGTCGAGGTGCGGATCGAGCGGTTCGAGAAGCGCGCCTTCATCGACGAGGACTACGAGGCCTCGGGCGCGCGCCTCGTCGACGACATGTCCGGGTGCGACGTGGTCATGGGCATCAAGGAGATCCCCGTGAAGAAGCTCGAACCCGGCCGGGCGTACGTGTTCTTCTCGCACACCATCAAGGGGCAGCACTACAACATGGCGATGCTGCGCCGCCTCGTGGAGCTCAAGTGCACGCTCGTCGACTACGAGCTCGTCAAGGACGGGAAGGGCCGGCGGCTCATCTTCTTCGGCAGGTACGCGGGCCTGGCCGGCATGATCGACACGCTGTGGACGCTGGGCCAGCGGCTCCTCAAGCTCGGGCTGCGCACGCCCTTCGCCGACATCGAGCCCGCGCACGGCTACCCGAGCCTCGAGGCGGCCAGGCACGCCATCGCCGCGGCAGGGCGACGCATCGCGGCCGAGGGGCTGCCCGGCGAGCTCGCGCCCATGGTCTTCGGCTTCACGGGCTACGGGAACGTGTCGCAAGGAGCGCAGGAGATCTTCGACGTGCTGCCCCATGACGACGTCTCGCCCGTCGACCTCCCGGCCTGGGTGGACGCGCACAAGGGGCAGACGAAGCGCGTCGCGAAAGCGGTCTACCACGAGAAGCACATGGTCGCGCCGATCGATCCCGCAGGGCCGTTCGAGCTGCACGAGTACTTCGACCACCCGGAGCGCTACCGCTCCACGTTCGAGCCGCACCTCGCGCTCTTGAGCGTGATCGTGAACGGCATCTTCTGGACCGAGAAGTACCCGCGGCTCGCCACGCGCGAGCAGCTCAAGGAGCTCTTCGCATCGCCCGCCAGGCCCAGGCTGCTCGTGGTCGGGGATATCAGTTGCGACGTGGACGGGTCGCTCGCGTGCACGGTGCGGGACACGGAGCCGGGCAATCCGGTCTACGTCTATGATCCGGCCACGGGAGAGGCGCCGTCCGGCTTCGACGGCCCGGGCCTCGCGGTCATGGCCGTCGGCAACCTGCCTTGCGAGCTTCCCATGGAGTCGTCGACGGCCTTCAGCGCGGCGCTCATGCCTTTCATGCCCGCGCTGGCGTCGATGGACATGGGCAAGCCGTTCGCCGAGGTCTTTCTGCCCGACGAGCTCCGGCGCGCCGTCATCCTGTGGCGCGGGGAGCTCACGCCGGGCTTCGAATACATGCGCGAGTTCTTGAAGCAATAGCTTCGCGGTGCGCGCCTTTTGCGACAAGGAGAGTGCTGTCATGACGAAGAAGATCCTGGTTCTCGGCGCGGGCCTCGTGTCGCGCCCCCTCGTCCACTACCTGACCGGCCGCGAAGGCCTCGAGGTCACGGTCGCGACGCGCACGGTCGCCAAGGCCGAAGCCCTCGTGGCGGGGCGCGGGCGCGGCAAGGCCCTCAGCCTCGACGTGAACGACATGGCCGCGCTCGAAAGGCAGGTCGCCGCGCACGATATCTCCGTGTCGCTCCTGCCCGCCACGGAGCACGTGCGCGTGGCGCGGCTGTGCCTCGCCCACGACCGGCACATGGCGACCACGTCGTACATCAGCCCGGAGATGAGGGCGCTCGACGGGGAGGCCAAGGCCAGGGGGCTTTCGTTCGTGAACGAGTGCGGCGTGGATCCCGGCATCGACCACATGTCGGCCATGCGGGTGATCAACGGCGCCAAGGCCAAGGGCGGCAAGGTCGTCGCGTTCCGCTCCTACTGCGGCGGGCTCCCGGCGCCCGAGGCCAATACGAACCCCATCGGCTACAAGTTCTCCTGGGCGCCGCGCGGCGTGCTCGTGGCGGCCATGAACCCGGCGCGCTACCTCAAGGACGGCGAGCTCGTGGAGATCCCGGGCAGCGAGCTGTTCGCCGCGCCCGAGATGGTGGAAGTGAAAGGCGCCGGCCGCTTCGAGGGCTACCCCAACCGCGACTCGCTCGGCTACATCGACATGTACGGCCTTAAAGGCGTGAGGACCATGTTCCGCGGCACCCTGCGCAACCTCGGCCACTGCGAGACGTGGTACCGCTGGGTGAAGCTCGGCCTGTTCGCGCGCGAGCCGCGGACAGACCTCAAAGGCCTCACACGCGCCGGATTCATGCGCACGTTCGCGGACGGCAAGAAGGGCGACCTCAAGCAGGCGATCGCGGCGCGCATGGGCGTGGCCGCGGATGCCCCGGCCGTGGCCAAGCTGGCCTGGCTCGGCATGTTCGACGAAACGCCTCTCCCTTCGCCCGATGGCGGCAACGTGGACGTGATGGCCGCGGCCATGCTCGAAAAATGCGCCTTCGCGCCGGGCGAGCGCGACATGCTCGTCATGCAGCACGAGTTCGCCATCGAGTACGCGGGCGGCAGATCCGAGAAGGTCTTTTCGTCGCTCGTGGACTACGGCATCCCGAACGGTGACAGCTCCATGGCGCGCACCGTGTCGCTGCCCGTGGCCATCGCCACGCGCATGATCCTCGGCGGTGAGATCCGCGAGCGCGGCGTGATCGCGCCGGTCATGCCCGCCGTGTACGAGCCCATCCTGAAAGAGCTCGAGACCATGGGGATCACGTTCGAGGAGCGCACGGCCTGAGCCCCCATTCCGGCTCATACGCAACGAACGGACAAAGTCCTTGAGGCCACCGGGGAACGACGGTACGATCTGTCCTGGGTGGAAACGAACATCGACAACGGAATGGCCCGGGATATCTATCTTGATAACGCCGCCACCACGCGGCCTGACCCCGCTGTGCTGGCTGCCATGGCCCGGGCGGACTCGGACTGCTACGCGAACGCCTCGACCGTGCACCGCATGGGCGTGGCTGCCGGGCGCCTGATCGAGAGAGCGCGCGCCTCAGTTGCAGCCGCCCTGGGCGCTGAGCTTCCCGAGGTGGTGTTCACCTCGGGAGGCACCGAGGCCAACAACCTTGCCCTCAAGGGCGCTGCCGCAGCGCTCGCGGATCGCGGGGACCACCTCATCATTTCCGCCGTCGAGCATCCGAGCGTGAGCCGTGTCGCACAGGCGCTGGCATGCCGGGGCCTGCGGCTGAGCATCGCGCCGGTTGACCGGGAAGGCGTGGTGGACCCGGCCGCGGTGCGCAGCCTTCTCACGGGCCGTACCATCCTCGTGTCCGTGATGCATGCCAACAACGAGACAGGGGCGATACAGCCGTTGCACGAAATCGCGATGCTGTGCCGCGCGCAGGGTGCGTTGTTCCACACCGATGCCTGCCAGAGCTTCACCAGGCGGCCTCTGGACACGCGCGGGCTGCCGGCCGACCTGGTAACGGTCGATGCGCACAAGCTGCACGGACCCAAGGGAGTGGGCGCGCTCTATGTGCGGCGCGGTCTGCGGCTCACGCCGCTGCTGGACGGCGGCGGCCAGGAAAACGGGCTGCGCTCCGGCACATACAACACGGCCGGTATCACCGGCTTCGGTGAGGCGGTCGCTCTTGCCATGAGGACCGACGCGGCGGCGATCACCACCCTTCGCGACCGCTTCGAGGCCAGGCTCGCCGCGGCCATACCGGACGTACGGATCAACGGGCCGGTGGGAAACCGGCTCGGCACCATCTCGAGCGTGACGCTTCCTCGTCCGGACGCGAAGACCCTGCTCCACTCCCTGAGCAGGCAGGGCATTTATCTCTCGGCCGGCTCCGCCTGCGCCGCAGGCAGGACCGAACCCAGCCAGGTGCTGCTTGCCATGGGGCTGGCGCCAGAGGCCGCGTTGCGCACCGTGCGGGTGAGCCTGAGCCGCTTCACGACGGAGCAGGAAGTGGACGCCGCGGCCGACGCGCTGGCGAGGGCGGTGCGGGAGGTGGGCGGATGATCGTAGCCCCGGAAACGCTCGACCTGTCCGGCGTGCCGTGCCCGGCCAATGCCGCCCGGGCCTTGTTGCGCCTGGAAGGGATGGACCCGGGCTCCCTCCTGCGCATCATTGTGGACGACGGAGAGCCGGTTCTCAATGTTCCCCCTGCGCTCGAGCAGGAAGGGCATGCCCTGCTGAGCAAGGAGCCGGATGCCGGCAGGTGGGTGCTGCTCTTGCGAAGGGGATGACACGAGCGAGGTTCGACGCGGTCTCGTTAGTAATTGATCCCGCTACAGGTCTCGAAGCCCTGTTTGCAGCCGGCCGCCTGCTGGCAGTTGAGACACGTCGCGGATGAGGGATTCATGCACTGCGCGGCACAGTGCTGCAAGGTGCAGCCCGTCAACTGGCCGAAGCATGCGGCGCAGGGTTTCGACACGCCGGTCTCGTCGGTCACGCAGTTGGTCACGCAGTTGGGGATGTTGGGGCTCATGAAACAATCCTGGGCGCACGTGGTCGTGACGGCCGTGACATCGACGCTGGCCAGGATGTTCAAGTCGGCCGTATTGGTGCACGCGTTCCCGGGGCCGGTGTCCGAGTCACCGTCGGAATCCGAGTCGGAATCCGAATCCGAGTCCGAGTCGGTGTCGCCGTCGGCATCCGAATCCGCGTCGGCATCCGCGTCGGCGTCCGAGTCGCTGTCCGCATCCGCATCGCTGTCCGCGTCGGCATCCGCGTCGGCGTCGGTGTCCCCCGACGCGTCACCCTCGACCTCCGTGTCGGAGTCCGAGTCGGAGTCGACGTCTCCCTGGCCCGGGCCGGAATCGAAATCGGGCATACCGGGCGCCTGGGCCCCGCAGCCGGGCGCGAGCGCCGCCACCGCGATCCATGACAACGTCAAAAGCATCCTTGTGGCAGCCATCGCAGGTCTCCTTCCCGCGCCGCATGAGCTCACGGGAGCCGCGTCCTTTGCCCCTCGTCACATTCTACCACCGGCCGATCGTCAAGCGAAGCGCGCCGGTGGAGAGCTCGAAGACGTCGAGGTAGGTCCAGTGCGAGACGAAGGCCTCTCGATCCGAGGCCGCGATCGCGCCCACGTCACCCGTGTCGGACGCCGGAATGGGCGTGTCCCACAGGCTCCGGCCCGTGGCCGCGTCGAGGCACGCGAGGCGCGCGCCGCCCTTCGCGCCGGTCACCGAATACGGCGCGAGCACGCGGCCCGCAAAGATGGCGGCGATCTCGGGCGCACCCTCCTCGACCGCCAGGGGGTTGGTCGACGGGATCGCGGCCACCCACAGGACCCTTCGCCCCGCCCGGGGCTCGTATCCGGCCGCCATGGGCACGCGCGTGCCGGGGCTCCGCTCACCGAACGCCACGGCCAGACCCGAGGCCGCGTCGCGCAGGGCCCTCGTCACGCGCATGCCCGGAACCTCGGGCAGAGGCTCGCCCTCGTGAAACGGCCGTCCGTCGATTGTCGTCGTGGGCGTGTCCCCGGGCACATCCGTCCAAAGGCCCCCGCAGTCGTCGGACGCGGGAACCGGCGAGGCCTGACCCGTGGCGAGCGCGATCGCGAGGAAACGCTTGTCGCGCGTGTCGACGCGGATCGTGCCCGGAGCCCCGCCGCACATGCGCTCCACCCGCTCGCCGATCACCGCGGTCCACGCGGGCTGCCCGCTCGCGAGCACGAACGACCGCAGCATCCCCGTGGGATCGGACACGATCAGCCGATCGCCGGCCACGGCCGCCTTGGCCTCGTACGACTGCGATGTGTCCGCGATCGGTCCGGTCGTCCACAGCCGCGCGCCGGTCACGCCGTCGAACGCGGCCACGTGATCGAACGAGGCCGATCCCTCGAGGAAACGCACCCAGCCCACGACGTCGGCCACCCCGTCGCCGTTCACGTGCGCGACCATGGGTTGGCGGTGCCCGACCCACTGCATATGCTCGCTCGGGGTCTGCCCGGTCCCGACGGTCACACCGGGTACACCCCGCCCGGCCACGCACAGGCCGAGCGGGACGATGACGCCTATGGCGACGGGTAGGAGCGCGAGGGTCAGGATGATCGCGATGAGAGCGCCCGGAGCCTTTGCGCGCGTGCGGACGGGCGGCGCAGGGGCGACCGCGGGCGATGCGGGCTCGCGCACGCGCGACGTGGCCCCGCAGTACGAGCACGTCACCTCGTCGCGGTCCGGATCAACCTTCAGTGAGGCTTGGCACTCCGGGCACTTCACGCTGACGAGGTCCATGACCCTTCCCGCCTTCCGAGTTCCGCGAAAACGGTATCGATTATACATTAGGGGGCATGCGGCCGCGGCGCGAAAAACAACACGAGGCGGCGGACGGATGATATAGTCCGCAAATGCGCTTTGGGCCCTTTTGCGCATCGGAAACGGAGGATACATATGACACGCAACGCGGCTTCCCTCATCGTGGCGGCGCTCCTCGCCGCGGGCTCGGCCTGCACCAGCTCCGGCTCCGGGAGCGATGCAGACGCCGGTGACACGGACACCTCGGACACCAGCGGCGACCTGGATACCGACGGCGATACTGATGGCGATACCGACGGCGACACCGACGGGGACACCGACGGGGACACCGACGGGGACACCGACGGGGACACCGACGGCGATACTGATGGCGATACCGACGGCGACACCGACGGCGACACCGACACAGGGACCGGGCCCGAGTGCGACCTCGATCCCATCGCCGGCGCAGTGGTCCTCAACCTGAACGTGGACACGGCCCGGATTCAGGGCGAGGTCAAGCTGAACGGGAACACGATGCCCGACGACACCATCATCGACGCCTACGATCGCGGCTGGCTCTCCTTCGTCGACGTGGTGACCAAGGACACGTATTACGCCTATCTGGGCGAGACCGGCGCGGCGGCGTACGATATCGTGCTCTTCGCCGGCGTCTACAACGTGTACCTGACCTCATACAATTCCTACTCCCAGAGCGTGCTGCCGCCCGACGCGACCACCAGGCTCGCGGCGAGCCTCGAGATCGCGGGCTCCCTCGACCGCGAGTTCAACGCGAGGACGTCCGACATCTCCGGGGTCGTGCAGCTGAACGGGAGCGCCATGCCGAACGACGGCATCGTCGACGGCTACGACCGCGGATTCCTGTCGCTCGTGGACGCGGTCACGAGCGAAACCTACACCGCCTATCTGGGCGAGACCGGCGCGGCGGCCTATGACATCGTGGTGTTCGAAGGCACTTTCGACGCCTTTCTCGTCGCCCAGGACGGTTACCATCAGGACGTGCTGCCGCCCTCGGCCACGGCCCGGCTCGCGACGGGCATCGCCGCCTCGGGCGCGCTGTCCAAGAGCTTCAACGCGCAGACCGCGCAGGTGCAGGGCGTCGTCAAGCTCAACAACCTCGTCATGCCCGACGACACTCTCGTGGACGGCGTGGATCGCGCCAGCATCTCGTTCGTCGACACCGTGACGTCCACCGTCTACTCGCAGGACCTGGGCGAGACCGGCGCGGCCGCCTATTCAATCGTCGTGTTCGCCTCGACCTACAACGTGCTCCTCGACACCAACGGCTTGGGATCCCAGAACGTCCTGCCGCCGGGGGTCTCCACGAGCCTCAAGGCGGGGCTGGCGCTCTCCGGCTCCACCACGCAGAACTTCAACGCCAACACCGCCGCCGTGTCCGGCGTGGTCACTCTCAACGGCGCCGCCATGCCCGACGACACCATCCTCGACGCCTACGACCGCGGCTGGCTCTCCTTCGCCGACGTGGTGACCAAGGACACGTACACCGCCTATCTGGGCGAGACCGGCGCGGCCTCCTACGACGTCGTGCTCTTCAGCGGCTCATACGACGTGTCGCTCGGGAGCGGCGGGAGCGGCGTCCAGAGCGCGTTGCCCCCGGACGCGACGACCAGGCTCGCCGCGAACCTCGCCCTCTCGGGCTCCTCCGCGCACGACTTCAACGCGGCCACGACCGAGGTGTCGGGCGCGGTGCGCATCAACAACGCGGTCATGCCCAACGACTCCATCGCCGACGGAACGGATCGCGCCTACCTGTCCTTCGTCGATACGGTGTCCGGCGGCGCTTCCACCGTGGACCTGGGTGAGACCGGTCCGGCCACGTATTTGATCGTCATGTTCGCGGGCACCTACAACGCCGACCTCCACACTTACGGGAGCGGCTACCAGAACGCTCTTCCCGCTGATGCGGCGACGCGCCTCGCCGAGAACCTGTCGCTCTCGGGCTCGACGACGCAGAACCTGAACGCCAATACGGCGAACGTCACGGGCGAGGTGACGTTGAACGGGGCGGTCATGCCGAGCGACACGATCCTCGACGGCACGGCCCGGGCCTATCTCACGTTCCTCGACAAAACCGTGAACGACTCCTACATCGCCGACATCGGCGAGACGGGCGCGGCGGCGTACGACGTGACGATGTTCGCGGGGAGCTACGACGTGGACCTCGTCACAGGCGGCTCGCCGATCCAGGACGTGCTGCCTCCCGAAGCGACCACGCGCCTGCGGACCGGCTGCGCCAAGTAGCCGCGCGGGATGCGGCGACGCCTCAAGAACTGGCTCATCTACCACGCGATCCGCATGGCCCTCTTCGCGGTCGGGCTCGTCCCGCGTCGCATGACCCTCGCGGTGGGAGCCGGCCTCGGACGCCTGGCCCACGGTCTTGCGCGCGGTGAGCGCGCCCGGGCGAGGCGCCACCTGGCTTTGGCCTTGGATCTTCCCGAGTCTGCCGCCCGTGTCCGCGCCCTTTGCCGCGGCGTCTTCGTCCGCCTGGGGCAGAGCGCGGTCGAGGTCTGCCGCGTCTGCCGCGATCCGCGTCTGGCTCCGAAGGTTCGGATCCCTGATCGTTCCCGGGCGGCGCTCGACGAGGCCCTTGCCGGCGGGCGCGGGGTCGTCTTCGTCACCGGGCACCTGGGCAACTGGGAGATCATGGCCCACCACCTTGCGTCCCTCGGGTACCCCATCTCCACCGTGGCCAAGGAGAGCTACGATCCGCGGTTCACGTCGCTCATGGACCGCTTCCGCGGCAGATCAGGGGTGGGCGTGCTCTATCGCGGGCGACCCGGCAACGCCGTCGGCATGGTCCGCGCCCTGCGCGAAGGAAGCGTGCTCGGCCTGTTCATCGACCAGGACACGCGCGTGCCTGGCGCGTTCGTGCCCTTCTTCGGACGGATGGCCTTCACGCCGGTCGGCGCGGCGGTGCTCGCCCTGCGCACGGGAGCCGCGGTTGTGGTGGGCTCCACGCGCAGGCTCGGCAACGGGAGCCACCTCGTCGAGATCGAGGGCCTGCGCATTCCCGCGGATCCCGAGGCCGCGACGGCGTCGCTCACGGCGGTCCTCGAGCGGCGCATCCGCCGCCACCCCACGCAGTGGGTATGGTTCCACGAGCGCTGGAAGACGCGGCCCCCGTGCGAGGCGGGCGCATGACGCCTGGCTTCGAGGCCCGCGCCCTCGCGATCCTGCGCGAGCTGGCCTTGAGCGACCGGCCGGTGCTCGCGCTGCTCGCCGACGGGCTCATCGCGGCCGTGGAGGGCGGGAGCCCCGGCGATCTCGCGGATCCGGCGTGGCGCGAGGCGTGCGAGCGCATCACCGTGGCCGCAGAGCGTCTGGCCCTCTCGGGTGGGGGCGTGGCTCCGCTCGTCGAAGCGCTGGTCGCGGTGGACACGGCCCTGGCCGCCGCCGGGCCCGCGCCTCTCCCGTGGGCGACGCGGCTCGCCTCTCTCGCGGCCGAGCGTTTCGTCCACGCGGCGCGGACACGGGACGTCGAGGCCGCGCATCTCGCGGCAGCGGACCTCTCCCCGATCGTGCGCCTCGACCCGAAGACGATCCTCGCCGCGCCGGTCGGAGAGCTCGGGGAGGATGGGCTCGCCCGCTTCTGCGATCGGATCCTCACCGAGGCGCTGCACCTCGGCCCGCGCCGGATCATCCTGGTGACGGACGGCCTGGTGTCGAGGGAGGATGTGGAGCACGCCTGGGCGACCCTGTCCGATGATCTGGCCGCCCAGGGCATCGTGCTCGAACGGCGCTGATCAGCGACAGCCTTCGTGGTTTTGGAGCATGGCCGCAAGGCTCCCACGATTCCCTGCGACATTGGCTCTGTCATGATAATGACAGGGAAAATGCTTGACCGGTTTTTCGCGCCCTCTATTCTTGTTATTGGGTCAAGTCAAAGCAATCTGGGGAAGCTGGATGTCCCGGCCGGGACCACAACGAGGAGATTATCATGAATAAGCACGCCTCCCCCCCGTATAACCATTCCGTCGGTTTCGGAGCGTAGCTCCGTTCGTCGACAACGTCCATATCGTAAGAAACTGAGAGCAACCGAACCTTGGTGTGCCTTTTCACAGGAGAGGCGATCATGCGTATTTCATCATGCAATTGGATCTTCCTGGCCGCTTTCGCGCTCTTTGCACCCGCTTGCAGCAGTTGTTCTGACCCGCATGTGACACGTTGTTGCGAAGGCGGTCTTGATAGCGGGAGTAGTAGTGATACCACCCCCACTGACGGGAGCGATACGGGTTCGGATTCGGCATCATGCAGCACAGGCAGCTTGACGCTCGAGTGGAAGCCTTTGCCGGAAAGCATCGACTGCGGCCCAGGTTGCCGCCAGCTCACATTCGAGGAGATCAACAATATTACGGAGTGGGCAGCCACCCACAGATACGTGGCATACACGGACGACACTCTATACAAAATGCACGTCGTGGACGTGGATGCTGCGTGCTATGCCGACGTCGAAAAGGAGTTTGATGGCAGCTACCCTGACATCAAGGGCGATAAACTGACTTTTGTAGGTGATTACGGAAGCAATCCACATCGAACGAGAATTGAGGTCGTCGATCTGACGTCAGGAGCAATGTTAAATTGTTTGGAAGACGTGCAATCCTCCTATCCACACATCTGGTACGAGAATCCGACACTGGTGGGAGAGAAGATCGCCTTTAAATGGATGAAGATAAACGAAAACACCGA
This sequence comes from Deltaproteobacteria bacterium, assembly GCA_028713995.1. Taxonomy (GTDB): domain Bacteria; phylum Myxococcota_A; class Polyangia; order JAAYKL01; family JAAYKL01; genus JAQTNF01. The sequence goes on from JAQTNF010000116.1 coordinate 11,460, forward strand.
CACCATATATCCGGTCTACGTGGACCTGTATTCCATCGGGGGAGAGAGGAAAACGGTCTTCGATATTGGCCACAACACATTTTCCGTGAGAGCGGATGAAGACTATGTGGTCTGGGAAGACAATCAGAACGATTTCATCCCGGACATCTGGGCTCACAAGATATCCACTGGCAAAACCTGGAACCTGACGAACCACCCGAGCGGTCAGTGGTTGCCGAGAATGGACGGAACAAGGGTCGTGTGGAGCGACCTTCGCAACGGACCTAACCCCTCGGCAGATGGCAGTTTGGCGCATCAGGACATTTACATGTACGACTTCGCCACGGGTGAAACGACCGGGATCACCAACGCGAATTGGATCCACTACGGCCCCGACATCTCGGGCGATCGCATAGTGTGGACAGACTACAGGGCCTGCTCGGATCCGAACAACAAGTACGACTTCGCAGACACGCACATCTGGATGTACGACCTCAAGACCAAGACCGAGCACCAGATCACGAATACGCCGGAGGGTGAAGGAGAGCCCCAGATCGACGGGGACCGCGTGTTCTTCTTCAAGCAGGTTCCATCGAGCAGCCTTTTCGCCATCTTCGTGCAGGAGCTCTCGGCCCTGGGGCTGTGAGAGCAGAATGGCAAAGCGAGCATCGGCGAGCAGTCCTCAAGGAAGCGTTTCGCGTAGGTCCGATGATCTGGCCGCCCAGGGCATCGGGTTCGAACGGCGCTGATCAGCGACAGCCTTCGTGGTCGCCGTGGTGGTTGCAGCAGCAGGGCTCTGGCAGCTCCCCGCCGATCTCGACGACCTCGATGTCGAACACGAGGGTCTTTCCGGCCAGCGGGTGGTTGGAGTCGATCATCGCCTCGTTCTCGTCCATGGACAGCACCGTGACCGTGAACTCGTGGTCGCCGGTCGACGCGGAGAGCATGTCGCCGACCTTGACCTCGGGCGGCAGCATGGTGCGCTTCACCGTGTTCTCGAGCTCGGGATCGCGGAAGCCGTAGCCCAGCTCCGGCGGGATCGTGACGGTCTTCTTCTCCCCGGCCTTCATGCCGACGACGGCCTTGCTCACGCCCTCGATGAGATCCTCGCCGGCGGCGATGAACGCCATGGGCTCCCCTCCGTCGGAGGAGTCGAAGATCGTCCCGTCCTCGAGCCGACCCGTGTAGTGGATGCGCACCACGTCGCCTTCGCGTACCTGATCCATTTCGTTTGGTCCTTTCAAGCTGTGTGGTCCGCTCAGTTGTTCTTGCTCTTCACCGGGCGGAAGGGATGCAGGAAGTTGGCGAGCGAGGACGGGCTGCGCGTCTGCGCGTAGATCATGCCCTGCCCCGAGAACCGGGCCACGAGCCCCTCGCCGCCGAAGAAGAGCGACTTGATGCCGCCCACCTTGGAGATGCGGTACTGCACGGTGTCCTCGAACGCCACGATGTGATCCGTGTCCACGACGTACTCGCCCTCGCAGCGCTTGGGGAAAATGGCCCCGTACGACGAAACGAACACCGTGCCGGGCCCGGTGGCCTTGAGCAGGAACATGCCCACCCCCGAGAAGAAGCCTTTGGCTCCGCCCCATTTCGTGTCGAGCGTGACGCCCGGCGTGGCGGCCACGTACGCCGCCGACTGGATCATGAGGCTCTTGCCCTCCTTGAGCTCGAACGGGAGGATGTCGCCCGGCGCCCCGGGGGCCAGCATGACCCGGCCCGGGCCGCCCTCGGCCGTGAACGTGTTCTGGAAGAGCGACTCCCCGCCGAGCAGCTTGCGCTTGGCCGCGGCCAGGATGCCTCCGCGCGCTTCGGTCTTCATCTTGATGTTGCCCGACATGGACACCATGGCGCCCGACTCGGCCACGACCGACTCCCCCGCGGCGAGCTGGTAGTCGATGAGCGCGAATTCCGGCGAGCTCTTGATCTCGTATGTCATCGAAAAGTCCCTCCTCTTCATTCCCGCGGCGGGAGCTTCGAGCCCACGCCGGCGCCGAACTCGGCCGGGTTGCGCGTCTGGATGTAGAGCTTGCCCTGCCCCTCGAACCGGCACACGAGGCCCTCGCTTGAGAAGAACGTGGAGAACCACGAGCCGACCTTCCTGATCTTGAAGTCGAGCGTGCTCTCGAAGGCCACGATGTGTCCGGTGTCCACTGTGAACGCGCCGTTCACGTCCACGCAGTGGATCGCGCCGAACGCGTTCAGCGCGAGCGGCCCCTGTCCGTAGGCGCGGATCCAGAACATCCTGCCCTCGCCGAAGAAGCTCTTGAAGCCGCCCCACTTGGTCTCGATCTCCACCGAGGTGGCCGAGGCCAGGTACGACTGCTGCTGGATGATGAGATCGCGGCCGGTCATGTCGTAGACGAGGATGTCGCCCGGCAGGCTCGGCGCGAAGGTCACCTCGCCCGGCTTGCCCGCGGCGGTGAACGTGTTCCTAAAGAACGACTCGCCGAGGAACATCCTGCGGCCGAGGCCCTTGAGCAGCCCGCCCATGCCCTTGCCCTGGGAAGCCGAGGTCTTCATCTCGACGTGCGCGTCCTGCGTCACCATCGCGCCGCCCTCGGCCATCACGCTCTCGCCCGTGTCCAGGCGGCAGACGGCGAGGGCGTACGCGGGACCGAACTTGGATTCGAACTTCATGGCGGCCTCCTCTACGCCGGAAGCCTGGGGGTGATCCAGTGGACCAGGCCGCCCAGGTTCCGCGATTGGATGAACAGCTTTCCGTGGCCCGAGAAGTGGCAGGTCAGACCCTCGCCCGACAGCAGCGTCGACTTCAGGCTGCCCGAGCCCTTGATCTTGTAGTCGAGCGTGTCGTCGAACGCCACGATGTGGCCCGTGTCGACCACGTACCTGTCCTGCACGTCGACCTCGTGGATGGCGCCGTAGCAGTTGACCCACAGGTCGCCCTTGCCCGAGCACAGGAGCCAGAACGCGCCCTCGCCCGAGAACAGGCTCTTCAAGCCGCCGAACTTGGTCTTGATGACCACGTCGCCGGCCGAGGCCAGGTAGCTCGTGGCCTGGACCATGAGCGACTTCACGCCGTCCATCTGGTAGCGCACGATGTCGCCCGACATGGCCGGCGCCACCATGACGCGGCCGGGACGGCTGGCCGGCGGGGAGTAGGTGTTGACGAAGAAGGTCTCGCCGCCCAGGAACTTGCGCACGAGCGCGAGCAGGAAGTTCACGAGCGCGCCGAAGAAGCCCGACTTGTTGCCTCCGATATGGGTCTTGATCTCGAGCCCGTCGCTCATCCCCATCATGGAACCCGCCTCCACGGTCACCGACTCGCCCGGCGCGAGATCGATGGTGGCCATGGCATAGGCCGGTCCGTACTGAATGCTGCTCTGCATGGATGACCTCCTGTGCGCGGCGAGCCGCCCTGCCCGACCGCGTATCCGTGTGGAAGAATTTGACGTTACCACATTCTTCCAACTCGCGAGACGGGCAATGCGTTCAGTAGCGTTGTGCAACGGACGCCTGGGCACAATTCTCTCATGGGAGAGTTGTAGCCATATGTTTGGGGCCTTTCCCTTGAAAATCGAGCCGTTCCACGGCGCGTTTTTTCCCACACAAAATCAAGCGACACGATGGATGTAGGATTGTTTTCAAGGCCTTGCATTCTCCGGGAAGTGAACGGAACCCGACGGGGTCCATCCGGGGAAGACCGAGGCCGAAAATGGCATGCCTGTTGCTCACGCTGTCTTGAAAGAAAGACGGGTGGATCATGAGAATTTCGACGAGAGGGCACTACGGCCTGCGCATGATGGTGGAAATGGCGAACCACCAGGGCGAAGGTCTCGTCAAGATGAGCACCATCGCCAAGACGTTCGGCACTCCGCCCAAGTACCTGCACAACCTGCTCGGTCTGCTCAAAGCCGGTGGGCTCGTGCGCGCGCAGGCGGGCAAGACCGGAGGCTACGCGCTGACGCGGGACCCGTCGCAGATCCGGGTGGCCGAGATCGTGAACCTGCTCGAGGGGCACCCGACGCCGGTCGGTTGCGTCCGCGACGGAACGCTGTGCCCGCGATCGGAGTACTGCGCGGCGCGGACCGTGTGGTGCGAGATCAGCGAGGCCGTGGAAAAGGTCCTGAACGGCTCGACCCTGGCCGATCTGGTGGTGCGCGAGAACGGCCGCAAGGATCCCGCGCTGCCCTGCAACGTCTGAGCGCGCTTCAACCCATGGCGCGCTGCGCCGTGGCCGCGAGGTCCATGCCGAGCGCCACAAGGAAGTGGATGGCCGCGCAGTACGCGAAGGAGCGCGTGCGCAGGGCGAGCCAGCCGAGCAGCACGCCCACCAAGATGGCGCCGAGCGCCTCGGGCTCGGGTTTCGATCCATGCAGCAGGGCGAACGGAATGGTCTGCACCAGGATCGCCGCGTTGCCGATGTGCCGGTGCAGGGTGAAGAGCATGTACCCGCGAAAGAAAAACTCCCACGCCACGAAGTACGCGAGCATGACGCCTTCGTAGGCGACGAACGCCGTGACCGACGATCCGGCGGATTTGGCCAGGGGGTAGTGGTCCGCGAACGAAGGGACGAAGCTCGCCGCGCCGACCACCGGCGCCATGGCCGCGACCAGGATCGCGGTCCACTTGAGGCCGGTGCGCACGTCGCCCGGGCCGAGCCCGACCTCGGCCAAGGCCCGCTTGTCCGCGAAACGCACGACCATGATCGGCACAGCAAAGAAGAGCACGAAGGTGGCGAAGGCCTTCCAGCCGTGCGCCGGGAATCCGAACAGGGCGTGGCTGTCGATGCCGAGCCAAGGGCCCACGGACGCGGCGTAGAATCTCTGGTTGCAATGGAACCGGTAGAGCACGAGCAGCACGGCCGACACGAGGAATCCGCGCACGAGCTCCGGCGAGACGCCGGGCAGGAGCCGCTCCATCTTCGAGGCTTCACAGCCGCCGCGCATCGGCTCGCCATGGCCCGGTTCGCCTCGCGACGGTGCGCGTCCACGCTGGTCAAGCGCGACCTCGATTTCACGGGCTTCATGCATGGACGCACCTCCAGTCCGGATGCCACGAAAATATCAACCACAGAAAATCACTATAAAAAGATAAAAAGGGCATGACAAACATGGAAAGGAAAAAAAACTTTGACGCAATAGGATGGTTAATATAATAATCCACTGAAATTGGAATAGTTTGAGTGGCACATGTGCAGGGCGCACGAAAGACCACTCGAACATTCCGCATCCAACAACCGCGTGAAACAAGAGAAGGAGAAAACAAATGGACGAGGCGAAGAAGGTTTTTCAACCCTGGCAGCTTATCCTCATTCTCGTGTGCGTGGTCGCTTTCGGCGGGGGCTTGTACCTCCTCAACGGTGCAATCGAGTCCAGGTTCGACAGCCTGGACACGGCCGTGACCGGCGGTACTGACACCGCCATCAAGGCCATCGAGCGGGTCGACACCAAGGTGGTGGCTGTCCAGGATGCCTTGAAGGCCATGGAGGCAAAGATGGCGGCTCCCGTCGCGGCTCCGGCTCCGGTTGCTCCGGCCGAAGGCGTCGCGGCGGTCCCGGCTGAGGGCGCTGCGAAGCCCGTTGCGAAGCCCGCTCCCGCTGCCGAGAAGAAGGTCGAGAAGAAGGCTGAGAAGAAGTAGCTTTCCGTTTTTCGAGATCATGAGAAAACCCGGCGCATGGGGCGTTGCAATTGTCGTCTCGACCGTTGCGCCGTTCCTGGCCGTGCTGCTCGCTGCAGCGGCGGCGCTCGCCCGTGCAGGCGGTGGTGAGAGCTACTCCGGGGGATTCGGCGGAGGAGGCGGGGGTGGCGGCGGCGGCGAT
>JAQTNF010000117.1 GCA_028713995.1 Deltaproteobacteria bacterium
CGCGCACGTGGCAGGCGGTGCCGACGCACACCGTGAAGATGTGCTCGCCGCGCGGCTTCAGGTGGAACGACTGGAAGAAGGTGGCCATGGCGTAGATGCGCGCCAGCGGCACTCCCAGGCGCTCCACGATCCGGTCGAGGGCGTCCCTCGGCAGGTATCGCGCCTCCTCCTGCAAGTCCTGCAGGATGGCGAGAAGGGACGAGGCGTCGGCCCCGTACCTGTCGACAATCGCGTCAACCTTGGCGAGTTCCATCACGATCCTCCTCGTTGGTCACGCGCACCTTTGCCGCGAGCTCGCGGTACTCGCGATGCACGCGCTTCTCGATCTCGTCGATGAGATCCTCCGAGAGGTGGCGGAACCTCCCTTGGGGCTTCAGGTAGTCGCGCATCGGCCGAAGCTGCGGCGTCTCGAGCGTGATGCGGTAGCGGCCGTTCTCCACCTCGTAGAGCGGGAACACGCCGGTCTCCACGGCCACGCGGCCGATCTGGACGGCCTTCTCGGGCGCCATGCGCCAGCCGGTGGGGCAGGCGGAAAAGGCGTGCAAGTAGGCCGGTCCCGGTGTCGCGGCGGCCTTCCTCACCTTCTCGAACAGGTCGAACGGGTAGCTCGGGTTGATGGTGGCCACGTACGGGATGTGGTGCGCGGCCATGATCTCGGGCATGTTCTTCTTTTGCGTGGTCTGGCCGATGCTGACCTTGCCGGCCGGGCTCGTCGTGGTGGAGGCGCCGAACGGCGTGGCGCTCGAGCGCTGGATGCCCGTGTTCATGTACGCTTCGTTGTCGTAGCAGACATAGATCATGTCGTGGCCGCGCTCGACCGCGCCGGAGAGCCACTGCAGTCCGATGTCCATGGTGGCGCCGTCGCCGCCGTAGGCCACGAAATTGATCTTGCGCTTTGGATAGCGCCCTTTGCGCATGAGGGCCTTGTAGCCGGCCTCCACGCCCGAGATGACCGAGGCGGAGTTCTCGAACGCCACGTGGATCCACGGAACCTTCCAGGCCGTCTCCGGATAGGGCGACGTGATGATCTCCATGCAGCCCGTGGCGGAGGCCACGATGGTGTTGCGGCCGAGCGCCTTGTGCACGAGGCGCATGGCCAGCACCTCGGCGCAACCCTGGCAGGCCCGGTGCCCCTGCGCGACGAAGTCCTCCCGCGGCAGAAGGCGCGCGGCGAAGACGTTAAGCTTCTCCATGGTGGCCTCCTCTGACCTGCACGATCTCGAACGGCGGGACTGTAGCCCCGCCCAGGACGGCCTTGGCCTTCTTGTACATGTTGTCGAAGTCGGCGAACCCCACGTCGCGGCCGCCGAGGCCGGCCACGAACTCCACGATCGATGGCGCGCCCTTTTGTCCGTAGAGGATGTACTTGATCTCCTGCGCCACGGGGCCGCCCGGACCGCCCGGCGAGAAGTGCCGGTCGACCACGGCCAGCACGCGCGCGCCCTTGACGGCCTCCTTGAAGTCCTTGTCTGGCAGGGGCCGCCACAGGCGGAAGCGCACGAGCCCCACCTTCTCGCCGGCCGCACGCGCCCGGTCGACCCACGTCATGGCCGTCTCCGAGATGCCGCCCATGGTCACGAGCAGGATGTCCGCGTCCTCGCGGCGGTAGGTCTCGACCGGCTTGTAGGTGCGGCCGAACCGCTTTCCGAAGTCGTCGAGGCATTCCACGATCGGCCCGTAGGCGTCGCGCAGGACCGCCTCGCCGGCCATCTTGGCCTCGGTGTACACGGCCGGGATGCCGACCGGGCCCATGCTGATGGGCGCGTCGATGTCGAGCTTCTGCTGCGGCGCGTAGTCGGGCAGGAACGTCTTGACCTCGGCGTGCGTGAGCATCTCGATCGGCTCGACGACGTGCGACACGACGAAGCCGTCGAAGTGCACCATGACCGGCAGGAGCACGCGCTTGTCCTCGCCGAACCTGAAGGCCTGCACCACCAGGTCGGCGGCCTCCTGCCCGTTTTCGGCGAAGATCTGGATCCAGCCCACGTCGCGCTCGGTCATCACGTCCGAGTGGTCGTTCCAGATGTTGATGGGCGCCGACAGGGCCCGGTTGGCCACCACCATCACGATGGGCGTGCGCAGCGACGACGCGATGAACAGGATCTCGTGCATGAGCGCGAGGCCCTGGCTGGCCGTGGCGGTGAACGTGCGCGCGCCGGCCGCGGCCGCTCCGACGCAGGCGCTCATGGCCGCGTGCTCGGACTCGACCGGGATGAACTCCGCGTCGAGCTCGCCGTCCGCGACGATGTCGGCCAGGTGCTCCACCACGTGCGTCTGCGGGGTGATGGGGTAGGCCGATACGACGTCGACATTGCACATGGACGCCGCCTCGGCGATGGCGATGGAGACCTCCATTCCCTTGCGCTTCGCCATCACTCCTTCTCCTCCTGCATGGCGATGCAGCCGGTGAAGCACTCGTTCACGCAGATGCCGCAGCCCTTGCAGTACTCCATGTCCGCCTCGGGGTAGGCGTCCGCGCGGCGCATGGCGATGCAGCCCTCGGGGCAGAACACGGTGCACACGCCGCACTTGACGCACTGCTCGAGCTTCCAGATGGGGCGGCTCGAGCGCCAGTCGCCGGTGCGGTTGTGCCGCGACGAGCCGGGCACCAGGACCGCGTTGCCCAGCGCCAGCTCCTTCCACTTGGGTGTGCCGGATTGTCGGATGGTCACGTCCGCTTCCTCCTGATCAAGAGATGACGCACTCCTCGTACGCCCTCAAGAACGCCTTGATGTTGCCCGCCGCGATGCGGCCGAAGCGCTCCTTGAGATGCTCCACGATCGTGTCGCGCTTCACGACGCCCATGGCCCTGACGAGCGCGCCTAGCATGGTCGTGTTGGTGATGACGCGCCCGATCTCCTCGGCCGCGATGCGGTTCGCGTTGACCGTGACGAGGCGGCCCTTGAGCTTGAACGCCTCGCGAACCTCGGCCGCCGTGCGGCTCGTGTTGACGATCTGCGTGCCGCCGTCGACCATGCCCTCGGAGGTGTTGACGATCCGCAGGATGGACGGGTCGAGCACGACCACCACGTTGGGGGTCGAGACCGCGGTCCGGTTGAGCACCTTGGCCTCGTCGATGCGCGCGTAAGCCACCACCGGCGCGCCGCGCCGCTCCGGGCCGAAGCTCGGGAAGGCCTGGGCGAACTTGCCCTCGGCGATGGCCGAAAGCGCCAGGAGCTCGGCGGACGTCACCGCGCCCTGTCCGCCGCGGCCGTGAAACCTGAATTCGAGCATCGCAAGTCCTCCGGGTGAAGTGTTCCCAAAGATTCTTCGGCCGCACTCTACTCTTCGGAGCGCATCGGACAAGAGGTAAAATGGGCAAACGAAGCGGTTCCGATCGCCGCGACGGACGAGGTCGGAGTTGCCTGGTGCGTAGCGTTGCGATCGGGCGCGCTTCCCATCCTTTTTCGATTCGGGTAGGCTGCCTCCGGCTTCGGGCCGGAGGTTATGGCGATGAGCGGCGCGACGGAAGCGGGAAGGTTCTCGAACCCTCTGGACATGATCGGCAACACGCCGATCGTGCCGATCCGCCGGCTGCGGCACGACCAAAATCCCCGCGTGGAGATCTGGGCCAAGCTGGAGGGCTTCAACCCCGGAGGGTCGGTCAAGGACCGCATCGCGAAGTCGATGGTGGAGGCCGCGGAGAAAGACGGCCGCCTGAAGCCCGGCATGTGCATCCTCGAGGCCACCTCCGGGAACACCGGCATCGGGCTGGCCCTGGTGTCCTCGGTCAAGGGCTACGCGCTGGTCCTGACCATGTCCGGGGGCGTCAGCGTCGAGCGCCGCAAGATCCTGGCCGCTTACGGCGCGGAGCTCATCCTGACCCCCGCGGACAAGGGCACGGACGGCGCCATCGAGCACGCCTACAACCTGGCCGACCAGGAGCCCGACCGCTGGTTCCTCATCGATCAATACAACAACGCGGCCAACCCGCAGGCCCACTACGACGGCACCGCCCCAGAGATCTGGAGGCAGACCGACGGGCGCATCACGCACCTCGTCGCGACGATGGGCACCACCGGGACAGTGATGGGATGCAGCCGCCGCCTCAGGGAATTGAACCCCGCGGTGCGCGTCCACGCCGTGGAGCCCTACCTGGGCCACAAGATCCAGGGCCTCAAAAGCCTGAAGGAGGCCTACGTGCCCGGCATCTTCGACAAGAAGCTCGTCGACGAGAAGATCAACGTCGCCGACGAGGACGCCTACGCGACCTCGCGCCGCGCGGCCAAGGAGGAGGGCCTGCTCGTCGGCATGAGCTCCGGGGCCGCCCTGTTCGCGGCGCTCGACCTGGCCGGCCGCATCGACGAGGGCGTGATCGTGGCCATCCTCCCGGACTTCGGCGAGCGGTACCTGTCCACCAACCTCTTCACGGCGTGACCATGATCCGGCTGCACGACACCGCGTCCCGGCGCAAGGAGATCTTCCGCCCGCTGCGCGAGGGCCGCGTGGGGATCTACACCTGCGGACCGACGCTGCACGCCTTTGCCCACGTGGGGCTGATCCGCAGGCTTCTGGCCGTGGACGTGCTGAAGAAGCTGTTGATCCACGACGGCTACCAGGTCAGGCACATCGTCAACCTGACCGACGTGGACGACAAGACCATCGCGGAATCGGCGCGGCGCGGGGTGCGCCTCGAGGAGCTGACCGGGGAGTACGCGGCGGGCTTCTTCGAGGACATGGCGTCGCTGCGGATGTTCCCGGCGGACCACTACCCTCGGGCGACCGAGCACGTCGACGAGATGATCGACACCACGCGGCGGCTCATCGAGCGAGGCGTGGCGTACGAGATGCAGCGGTCGGTGTACTTCGCGCTCGACAAGCTGCCGGCGTACGGACGGCTGAGCCGGGTGGACCGCTCCAAGGTGAGGCCGGGCGCGACGGTCGATCTGGACTACTACGAGAAGGAGCATCCCGGCGACTTCACGCTCATGCGGCGCAGCGACCTGGCCGAGCTGCGGCGGCGCATCACGTGGCGCACGGAGTGGGGTCAGGTGCGGCCGGGGTGGCACGTGGAATGCGCGGCCATGGCCGGGAAGTACCTGGGGATTCCGTTCGACGTCCACACGAGCGGCGCGGACCTCCTGTTCCCTCACAACGAGAACGAGTCGGCCATCTGCGAGGCGCTGCACGGCGTGCCGATGGCGCGCTACTGGCTGCACACCGGGATGGTGATGCGGAAGGGGCGCAAGATGTCGCGGTCCGCGGGGACGGCGCTGACGCTCCGCGATCTTCTGGGGCGCGGGTACACGGGAAGCGAGGTGCGATGGTTCCTCATGCGCACGCACTATAGGCGGCCTGTGGACTTCAGCTTCGACGGGCTCGACGCGTCGCGCCGGGAGCTCACGAAGCTGGAGGCGCTCCTGCGCAACCTGCGACAGGTGCAGGCGCGGGGTCCGGCGCACAAGGACGTGGACCAGGTCGTCGAAGCGGCGGACAACGGCTTCTGGAGCGCGCTTCGGGACGACCTGAACGTGCCTTCGGCGTGCACCCGGCTGTTCAAGCTGACTCGGGAGCTGAATGCCCGGCTCGCAAAGCCGGGTTTCAGCCGCGCGGACGCGGAGCTGGGCCTGGACGCGTTGTGGCGCTGGGACCGCGTGCTGTCGGTGCTGGACTTCGAGGCCGGCGACGTGCCCGACAAGACAGTGGACGCGCTCCTCGCCGAGCGGGACGCCGCGCGGCAAGCCGGCGACTACGCGCGGGCCGACGCCATCCGCCGCGAGCTGGCCGCGATGGGCCTCGCGGTGGAGGACACCCCGGCCGGATCGCGCGTCAAGCGCGTGTAGGAAAACGGGGAGATTGAAGTGCCGTCCTATGCTGCGCGGTAACGAACCACCGAGACCTCGGTGTCGAGCCTATCGAACTCCCTGACGATCTCTCCCACGCGATCGACCACCGGCCCTTTGAGATACGGTTCGCCGCAGTCTCCGCAGATCTCGGCCGGGACGCCCTTCACGAGCAGGAGTCCTTGGCCGGTCGCGAACGGGATGTCGGCCCTGCCCTTCCCGAGCGCGCCGCCGCACACGGCGCATTTGCCTTTGAAACTATGTTCTCTTTTGCCAGTCATCCTTCCACCTCGATCGATCAGGAATGTAAACAGTTACGACAAGAACCCTGTTCTTCCCCGTGTCCAAGGCGACCACGGCATGAACCGGGCGTTTCCTTCCGATGAACCCGAGGACCAGGCAATCGGGAAGGGTCCGGTGTCCGACCGGGTAGTCCTCTATGATCTCGCAGGCAGCGAGAGCCTTCTCCACTTCCGCCCTGCTCCACGGAAAACATACGAGGCGCATCGTCGCGTGTCCGGACCACAGAACCCTGTTGCCTCCCGACGACGCGTTCTCATGGAACGCGGACCGGACAAAGATTTCCTTTTCCGTTCTTGTCATTGACATCGAGTCTAGCGTGCTCCCGCGGTCACGGCAACCGGACGGCGCTTTGCGATGTATGTCGTCTGCTGAATCCTCTTCCGTGTTAATGCAGACGGCATACTCGATTGGGCCGAGAGCGCGGGCGGGTCGTCGGACCTCGCCGGGACGCTGGTCGCAACGCTGTCGGACGGCTCGCTGGCCGTGACCGGCTCCTTCACGGACACGGCAGTATTCGGGCAGGGCGAGCCTGCGGAGACGAGTCTCTCGTCCGCCGGCGTTGCTGACGTATTCCTCGCGAAGTACCAACCCTGAGGGCCGGCTTCAGTTCGCTGTGATCGTGAGGTCGACAGCGCCCTCGCTGCCTGACGCGTAGGCGTCCACCACCAGCACGTAGCTCCCGGCGCCCACGCGCGTGAACGTGGTCGAGCCCGTGGCCGCGCCGCCGGGATCCGCGCAGTCGACCTGCGTCTCGTCGCACGCGCCGATGGGAAAGACGTACAGGCCGAGCACGTGGTCGCCGGTCTGTATCCAGTCGATGGTCACGTCGCGCTGCGCATCGAGGCTGAACCCGACGACGCGCTCGAGCCCGCTCCCGCCGGCACAACCGGCCCGGTAGAGGCCGGTGCCGGTCGTGGTGTCGACGCTTGTGGTGGCCGGGACGCCCGCCGCGAGCGCGCCCAGCTCCAGGTCGGGCTTGCACGCCTCGAGCCACAGGTTCAGGTCCACGGTTCCGGCCCCTTCCGCACCGAACGCCTCCGAGGTCAGGAACCATTCGCCCGCCCCACGCCCCATGAAGATCACCCAACCGGGGTTGTCCGCTCCCTTGTCGAAGCACACCCCGTTCTCGGCCTGGCACAGGAACTCCGAGACCGTCCCGCCCGAGTAAAGGCCCATGGCGTGGTGCCCGGTCTGGTCCCAGGTGAGGTGGATGTCGCCGGCCTGCGGCGTCGCGAACTTGAGGACCCTGTCCGGACCCCACGATGGGCACCCCGTAGCCCACTCGTCGCCCGCGTCCACCATGTCGAGCGTGCGGTTGTAGACAAGGTTGGGTGTGAGCGTGCCCATGTCCTCGTCTATCGCGCACACGCCCGGCTCCACCTTGCACGCCGGGCTGCAGCCGTCGCCGGGCACCAGGTTGCCGTCGTCGCACTCCTCGCCCGGATCGGGCACCTTGTTGCCGCACGCCTCGGCCAGCGCGGTCAGGGTGACCACGACCGTCCCCGCGGCGCTCGCCCGCCGCGACTCCACGACGAGGAAGTAGTCGCCGGCCGCAAGACCACTCCACACCGTACCCCCCTCGGACGCGCCGTCCGGGTCGTAGCACGCGACCTTCGTGTCCGTGCATGCGGCGCCCGCGCCGGCATCCGCGCCCGCGTCCGCGTACAGCCCGAAAACGTGATCGCCGACCTGAACCACGTCGATCTTGAGCTTGCCCTCCTTGGCGAGGGTGAACGAGACGACCACGTCCTTGCCGCTGCCGCAGCCTGCTCCGGCCAGGTCGTCGCCACCTTGCGCCACGTCGAGAACGCGGATCACCTCCGGCCCGATGGGCAGCACGCCGAGCGCCTCGTCCACCTTGCACTCCCCGGCCCCGCCATCTACGCCCGCGTCGAGACCCGCATCCGCGCCCGAATCCGCGTCGGTGTCGGCATCGGTATCGCTGTCCGCGTCAGCGTCGGTGTCGGTGTCGGCGTCGGTATCAGTATCGGTATCCGCGTCAGCGTCGGTATCCATGTCAGTGTCGGAATCCGTGTCCCCGCCCGAGTCGATGCCGGCGTCCTCGTCGCTGTCCTCGAAGGTGTCGCTGTCGCCGTCCGCGTCGGCGTCGCCGCCGGTGTCGGAGGTGCCGTCAGGCTCGACGGGGGCCACGTGGTTGCATCCCGCGGCGAGACACAGCGCCGCGGCCAACGCGACGATTCTCTTGAGATCCATCATACGTTCCCCCTTCCCGAAACTACATCTTGGGTTTGAAATTGAACGTTTTGCCGATGACCACGCGCCCGCCTTCCGGCTTGGGGAAGGCCCAGCCGCGGATCGTCGATTTGACGCACTGCAACATGATCGGATCGCGCAGATGATCCTCCTCTGCCGAGACCGACGTGACCCTGCCCTGCGAGGAGACCCCGATGGAGAGGTCGAGCTTGCCCTGCAGGAGCGGGTTCACCTTGAGACGGTTTTCGTAGCACGCGCGCAGAACCGAGAAGCGCCCGTTGATGAACGTCTCGACGGCCTTGGCGTCGATGGTGCCCATGCGCTCCATGGGCGGACCGCCCGGCCCTTTTGAAACGATCCTCGGAGCCGTCGCGACCCCGGCGTCGGGGTTCGCGGCGATGGGCCGAGTGGGCTGGGACATAACGAGCGGCGTGGGCGTCTCGAACTTCTGCTCTGGTTTGGAAACCGGAGACGGCGGCGCCCGCTTCGCGTCGCGTTGCGTGACGAACACGATCGCCGCGCCGAGCACCAGGATCCCGGCCATGAGAAAGAGCAGCGTGCCCCGCGAGCCGTGCTTGGGCGCTTGGGGGGGAAGTGACTCAACCATGTATTGACCTCCGAAAGATGGCGAAATCGTACCACGTCGGTGTTGACCGGGGAAGAGATGCGACGGTATGATTTCACGGTTTTTCAAGGGACGAGAAGGAGCACGAATGTCTGGACACAGCAAATGGAGCACCATCAAGCACAAGAAGGGCGCGGCGGACGCCAAGCGCGGCAAGGTCTTCACCAAGCTCATCAAGGAGATCACGACCTCCGCCCGCATCGGGGGCGGCGATGCGAGCGGCAACGCGCGGCTGCGCAAGGCCATCGATCTCGCCAAGGCGGCCAACATGCCGGCCGACAACGTGGAGCGGGCCATCAAGAAGGGCACCGGCGAGCTCGAGGGCGTGATCTACGAGGAGATCACGTACGAAGGCTACGGCCCGGGCGGCGTGGCGGTCATCGTCGAGGTCATGACCGACAACCGCAACCGCACCGTTTCGGACGTGCGGCACATGTTCACCAAGTTCGCGGGTGGCCTGGGTGAAACGGGCTGTGCGTCGCGCATGTTCGACTCCGTTGGCCTCATCGTGGTCGACAAGTCGACCACGAGCGAGGAGCAGCTCATGGAGGTGGCGGTCGAGGTCGGCGCCAAGGACATCCGCGAGGAGGACGACCGCTTCGAGATCCTCACACCGGTGAGCGCGTTCGACCTGGTCCACAAGGCCGTCAAGGACGCCGGGGTCAAGGTCCTGTCCGCCGAGCTGACGCGTATCCCGCAGAATACGGTGCCGCTCGAGGGCAAGACCGCCGAGACCATGCTCAAGCTTTTCACCCAGCTCGAGGACCACGACGACGTGCAGAACGTCTACGCGAATTTCGACATCCCGGACGACGTGCTCGAAAACTTTTCCTCATGATTGTCGTCGGGATCGACCCCGGGACGATCCGCACCGGTTTCGGCTTCGTGCGCAAGGACGGAACCAGGCTCGTCCGGATCGACTCGGGCGTCATCCGCGCGATTGAGGGCGCCCCCCTCGAGACGCGCCTCCTCGCCATCCACCGCGGGCTCGAGGAGGTCCTGACGCGCCACGGGCCCGACGAGGCCGCGGTCGAGGACGTGTTCTTCGCCAAGAACGCCATGTCCGCGCTCAAGCTCGGCCACGCCCGCGGAGTGGTGCTGCTGGCGCTCGCGGATCGGGGGCTGCCCGTGCGGGCCTATCCGCCGGCGCTCGTCAAGCGGTCGGTCGTGGGAGCCGGACGCGCCGCCAAGGGACAGGTGCAGCGCGTCGTGCAGGCCATCCTGGGCATGCCGTCCCTGCCGGCCGAGGACGAGGCCGATGCCCTGGCCGTGGCTATCTGCCACGCGAACGCCTCGTTGTGCGTCCCGCGAAGGGCGTGGTAGTCATCTGCGGATGGAGGACGCGGACCGGCCCGAGGAGAGCATCCCCGCAGAGCCCGGGAACGAGGCGCGACACGTGCGCCTGGCCGTGGCGCTGGCCCTCGCTCTGCTCTTCGTGGCGGCCGGGCTTCTGGCCCTGTTCGTGTCCCTCTCCCGCAAGCCCTCCTCCCCCGCCCTCTCCAGGTCGGCCGCGGCCTGGGTGGCCGCGCCGCCGGCTCCCGCCGCTCCGGCCGCACCCACAAAGGCCCAGCCCGACGCGGGCGTCAGGGATGCAGGAGCAAGGCAGCCGGACAAGGACGCCGTCGCCCGGACCGCCCCCGACGCGGGCACGACCGCTCCGAGCGGCATCGTGCGCAAGGGCAAGGTCTCGAGCAGCGCGCCTGTCATCAGCAGCCTGACCAGGCTCGGGCTCACCATGACCGACGCCCACGCCATCATCACCGCGCTCGACGGCATCTTCGACTTCCGCCGGGCGCGTCCGGGCCAGACCTTCGAGGTCCACATGGATCCGGCCACGCGCAAGCCGGTCTACTTCCGCTACGACGAGTCGCTCGTGGGCGTGTACGAGGTGCGCAGACACGGGGACGAGCTCGTCGGCGCGAAGAAGAGGATTCCCACGCAGAAGAGGATCATGCGCTTCGGCGGCACCATCGCGAGCTCCTTATATAAAGCGCTCGCCGGGATGGACGCGCACCCCGCGTTGACGGGCCTCATCATGGAGGTGCTCTCCACCCAGGTGGACTTCTACAAGGAGCAGCGTCCCGGCGATACGTTCCGCGCAATCGTCGAGGAGGAGAGCCTCGACGGCCAGTTCCTCGGGTACGGCCCCGTCCTTGCGCTCGAGTACAACGGCGTCCACTCGGGCAAGAAGCGCTTCTTCTACTTCGAGGCGGGCGACGACGCCACGTACTACAACGAGCAGGGAATCTCGGCGCCCAGGTCGGTCATCAGCATTCCTCTCCACTACACGCGCATCAGCTCCACCTTCGGCATGCGGTTCCACCCCATCCTGAAGCAGAAGAAGATGCACGCAGGCGTCGACTTCGCGGCGGGCGGCGGCGCGCCGGTGTGGGCGTGCCAGAAGGGCCGAGTCGTTTCGGCCGACAGGCGCGGCGCCAACGGCAACCTGGTCGTCATCGCCCACGAGGACGGCCTCGTCTCGTACTACGCCCACCTCTCGCGCTTCACCGCGGGCATCAGGCCCGGCGTGGAGCTTCGCGAGCGCCAGGTCCTCGGATACGTGGGCTCCACGGGCCGTTCGACCGGGCCCCATCTGCACTTCGGGCTCAAGAAGAACGGGCGCTTCATCGATCCGCTCTCCTACAAGATCCGCCCCGGCGCTCCCGTCGCGGCCAGGTGGAAGGCCGAGCTCAGGACGATCATCGCGCGCATGTCCGAGATGCTCGATCGCACCCCCGTGCGCCCGCCGGACGAGCCATTCGCCAGGATCAAGGACGACAGCGCCGAGGTGCTCGGCGTGGAGGAAATCGAATAGTCCGGGATCCGGGATCGAGAAGCCGTTACTGCAGATCCTCGGGGGTCGCGTCGCGCACGGAGACGACCGTGGCCTTGATGTGGATCGTCTTGCCCGCGAGCGGATGGATGAGGCGCACGAGCACATCGTTGACGTGATCCTCGATGACCACGAAACGCACGGTCTGGGTGGTGCCGGGCAGGTCGGCCTCGAAGGACGCGCCCACCTTGGTCTCGGCGCCGGCCGGGAACTTGGTCTTCGACATGGTCATGGTCGGCCCGGAATCGATCGTGCCGAAGGCCTTCTCCGGAGGGAGGTCGAACTCCTTCTCCTCGTTCTCCTCCATGTCCTTGATCTGCTCATCCATGCCGGCCAGGAGACCGCTCTTGCCGTAGGCGAAAACGAGCGGCCCGCCGCGACCGGCTGAAGATTCGATCAATTCGCCCTTCTGCGTGGTGATGGTGTACTCGAGAGTGATGATCTTCCCCGCTTCGACCTTCATTCGTCTTCCTCCGTGCGGGACCGCCCGCTGGGCCTCCTCGAAGACGGCACTATATCATCGGCCCGAGACCCTTGCCAAGACAATGGGCCATTCGGTAAGGTACCCGGAATCGAGGCAAACAAACTTCCCATGAAGACAACAGAAACGAATGCGTTCTCAAGGTACGTGGGCTTGGCCGCATCCCTTGCCGTGGCGGCGTTCCTGCTCTTTCCCGGCCTCAACGGCTTCGGCATGTGGGAGCCGGACGAGTCGGGCCGCGCGGACACGGTCAGGGCCCTGACCGAAGGCAGATCCCTGCCCGACTCGGCCGACAAGGGGCCGCTCGTGGCCGAGAGGCTTTCGGCCCTGGGCGCGCGGCTCGGCGGCGAAGGTGATGGGGCGGCAAGGGCCCCCCTGGCACTGCTGGCCTTCCTCACCGTGGCCGCGCTCTACCTGCTCCTCGTGCCTCTCGGCGGTCCCAGGCTCGCAACCGTGGCGTCGCTCGCGCTCGCCTCATCCCCGGCGCTCCTCTTCAACGGCCGGCAGCTCACGGCCGGCATGCCGGTGCTGTGCGGGGAGGTCCTGGCCGTGGGCGGGCTCGCGCTCCTCGCCTTCGGGCAGGGCCGGGCCACGGCCGTATGGGGCTGCCTCGCCGGGATCGCGGGGCTTGCGCTCGCGTCCCTGGCCTCGGGCCTGGTCATGGGCGCAGTGGTCCCCGCGGCCACGGTCTTCTTCGCTCTGGCCATGGGCGGCGACCTGCCCGGCCTCTTCTCGTCGAAGCGCCAGGTGCCCGTTCGCCGCAGGCTCGCCATGCTCGCCACCCTCGCCGTGACGATCGTCGGAGCGACGGTGTTCGCCTGCGCGGCGCTCTCGTCGAACGACATCCCCGCGCTCACCGGCGGCCTCGCCCATGCCGCGCTCAAGCAGCGCACCCTTGAATACGCCCTCGAGCAGATCGCCTACGGGTGGTTCCCGTGGAGCGCCCTCGTGCCGCTCACGTTGGCCGGGGTCATGCTCGATCCGGCCGACGGCGAGGAGCCGGGAGAACAGTCGCTGCGGTTCGTGGCCGTGGCCGGCGTGACGCTGACGTACCTGGGGCAGTCCCTGTTCACGGTCCTGCACGGGCCCGCCCCGTGCTTCGCGGCCTGGCCCATGGCGGTGGGTGCGGCTCTCGCGCTACGCCATCTGGAACGCTCCCCGGAACCGCGGCGCTTTCTCGGCATCGTCGCGGTCGCGCTCTACGCCATGCTGCTGCGCGACTTCGCCCAGCGCCCCGAGACGCTCCTGACGGCTTACGGATCAGAAGGCCTCAGCATTCCCACCGAGTTCAAGCCCGTCCTCGACGCGGCGAAGTTCTCGGCGCCCTTCGCGATCATGCTGATCGCCGCGGGCTTCCTCGGCGCAGGCGTCAGGAAGTCGCTGTGGCGTTCCGCGCGGGCCACGGCGCTCGCTCCCGCGGCGGCGCTCGCGTTCGGCGGCTACATCACCATGGCCCTCGTCCCGAGCCTCTCGACGCAGGTGTCCTCCAAGCACGCGGTGGACGCCTACCAGCGGTTCAGGCGCGCGAACGAACCGCTCGCCGTATATGGACGCGGCGCAGCGGCGACGGACGCCGTGCGGCTCGATACCAAGGACGACCTCCTCAAGTGGCTGTCACGGCCCGAGCGCGCCTTCGCCATGTTCCCGCCCCGCGAGCTCGCGACGATCGACAGGGCCTACAGGGAACGCCACGGAAGGCACGTCTTCGTTCTCGACGCGGCCAGCGACCGCTTCGTGCTCGCCGCGAGCAAGGCGATGCCCGACGAGAAGGACCAGAACCCGCTCGGCGTCTTTGTCAGGAGCGCGGCGTTCGCCCCGTCCCCTTCGCACCCCCTCGATATCAACATGGAGGACAAGGTGACGCTGCTCGGATGGGACTTCGCGTCCGCTTCGGGCGAGAAGAAGCTCAAGAAGGGCGAGGCGTTCACGCTCACCACGTACTGGCGTTGCGACGCGCCCATCGGCGCGGCCTTCAAGTTCTTCGTGCACATGGACGGCGCCGGCTCGCGCATCAACGGCGACCACGATCCCATCGGCGGCATGTACCCCACGACCGAGTGGCGCGCCGCCGACTACCTGAAGGACGTCTACAAAGGCAAGGTGCCGCTGTACCAGGGCGATGGCAGGTACACGGTGTGGACGGGCCTTTTCAAGGGCGGCCAGCGGCTCAAGATCGATTCCGACGCGGGCGGCGACTCGACGCGCGCGCGGCTGGGAACGCTGGAGCTCGACTAGAGGCCCCGATGAGCAAGGACGGCACGAGGACATACGGCGAGCGCCGGGTGACGGAGCGCCACCCGGTGCGGGTGGACGTGAACTACAGGCACGGCGACACGTACCTGTTCTCGACCTCCAAGGACGTTTCCGAGCTGGGCATCTTCCTCGTCTCCGCAACGCCGCTCCCGCGCGGGTCGAGCCTCGAGCTGCGCTTCGGCGCCGGAGAGGGTGGCGAGAGCATCGACGTGGCGGGCGAGGTGATGTGGGTCGAGCCGGGCGGCATGGGGCGCGATCCGGGCATGGGTGTGCGCTTTTCGAACCCGAGCCCCGAGATGCGCGAGCGGATCCGGTCGCTCATCCGGACCATGGCCTACCTCGAATAGTCAAGATGGATCAGGCAGGCTTGGCTCACGCCGCGGACGAGGTCACCGGCTGGGTGGCTTGGACGGCGGCGGACGACAGGGCCTGGACCGTCTGTTCCGGGTCGTCGCCGCCGGGCGATCGGCGACCGGTCTTGAAGAACCCGTCGGCCCACGCCCTTCCGTATTCCTTTTCGGCAGCGATCCCGATGAGCCTGGCGTAGAGGTCCATGCGAAACAGGTTCGCGGAGCGCTTCCACGCCGCAAGCTCGCTGCGCACGCGGATCCGCGCGGCAACGGCCGCATCCACGACGTTCGCAGCTTCGGTCACGACGTTCGCCGCCTTCGACAGGACCTCGCGCTCGGACCAGAGCGGGGTGCCTTCGGACAGGGTCCCGAGTCCTGGAAGTATGACGTCGCGCACGAACTCCGCCTGTCGTTCCGGGCTCATGGACCGGAACCCTTCGAGCCCCTGCGGGAAGAAGCGGCCATAGAGCGGACACTTCCGGTTGTACGCCGTTTCCCGGAGCAGCACGTTCGCGAACCCGCGCACGGTCACGGCCAGCACCCTCGCGGCCGTGCGGGAGGCGGCTCTCGACTGCGCGACGGTCTGCTCGGCCTCGAGGCCCTTGACCACAAGGGCGCGGCACGCCTCGATCTGCGGCCCGCACAGGGGCGCGAGGTGGGCCGCATCCGCGGATGCGCGGATCCTGGCCTCCGTGAAGATCATCTCCTTGTCGAACACCTTGAATGACCTGCTTTCGTCGATCATGCGCATGGCTTCCTCCGACGAGGGCCGGCCCGGACGCGTCGTTGCCTGGGCCGGGTTGTGGGAGATCCTCTGCGAGGCTTCTCCCGGTTTCGTGCCCTACATCGGCCGCTCGAGGGTGCCGGTTGCGTAAAATCGACATGGGATGTGTTTTTTTGAGCCCTGACCGGGACATGGTTCCTGCCTTTGCTCGCCCACGTTGCTTGCGGGCGATGCGCTGGCGCGACTCATGTTTCGAACCATTCCCGTGCACTGTCCGACACCCTGTATCCATCACTGCGACCGCTCAGGGACATGCGTGGACGACCGAACGACCTCCCCGGCGCCCGATCTGAACCGATCATCTAGGGCCGCCCCGGGTTGCCACAGGACGTCCTCGGCCGTTATGCTCGGCCCATGGACCTCACGGTCACAGATCTGGGCGGGTACGCGCTCGTGGACTCGGGTTCCGGGCGCAAACTCGAACGCTTCGGGGGGCGGACTTGGGATGGCGAGAACATGACTTGCCCTGCACCAATCGTGTACAAAACATGGAAGAACATATGGGAGAGGTGAACCGATGACAGCCAAGGCAAGGCCTGCCCCGAAGAAGCCAGCGGATGTCGAGCCGGCGCGTATCGAATACCTGCGTGTGGAGAACTACAGGGCGCTTCGCGACGTGGAGATGAAGGACCTCGCACCGCTGACAGTGCTTCTCGGACCCAACGGAAGCGGCAAGTCGACCCTGTTTGACGTCTTTGCGTTCCTCGCCGAGTGCTTCACAGTGGGACTGCGCAAGGCCTGGGACAAGCGCGGCAGGTTCAAGGAGCTGAGATCGCGCGGCGGGGACGGCCCGATCGTTTTCGAAATCAAGTACAAAGAGAGCCCCGATGCCCAGCCGATGACCTACCACCTGGAGATCGATGAGGACAAGTCCGGCCCATTTGTGGCCTCGGAATGGATGAAATGGCGCAGAGTCGAGCCGACAAAGGCCGGGGCGCCATTCAGGATTCTCGATTTCAAGAAGGGGAAAGGATGGGTCCTGTCCGGGAAACAACCCGAACCCGAGGACGAGCGTGTCAGGGAGAGCCTCGACGAACCGGAGTTCCTCGCGGTCAGCGCCCTTGGAAACCTCGCGAAACACCCGCGAGTTGCTGCACTGCGCCGCTTCATCAGCGGATGGTATCTGTCCTACTTGACGGCGGACAACACGAGGAGTGTGCCCGAGGCCGGCCCACAGGAACGACTCGGTACGACCGGCGACAATCTCCCCAACGTCATCCAGCACCTGAAGGAAAGGCACGAAGAACGGCTCGCCGAGATCCTTCAAACCCTTACGAGGCGCGTCCCAAGGCTGGAAAGCGTGTCCGCGGACGTCATGCAGGACGGACGACTCCTGCTCCAGATCAAGGACTCGCCTTTCGAGCGCCCTGTGATGGCCAAGTTCGCCTCGGACGGAACGCTGAAGATGCTGTCGTACCTCACGCTGCTCTACGACCCGACTCCACCGCCGCTGATCGGGATCGAGGAGCCGGAGAACCAACTCCATCCCCGGCTGCTTCCGGAGCTCGCCGAGGAGTGCTGCAAGGCCGCAGAGCGGACCCAATTGCTGGTCACGACCCACTCCCCGTTCTTCGTGAATGCCCTTGGCG
>JAQTNF010000118.1 GCA_028713995.1 Deltaproteobacteria bacterium
GGCGGCGCGCGGCACCAGCCCGAGTTCACGATGCTCGAGTGGTACAGGCGGGACGCGGGCTCGGACGAGCTCATGCGCGACTGCGAAGGGCTCGTCGCGGCGTGCGCGGCTGCCGTGGAGCGGCTGCCCGGTCCGCGCCTCCTTCCCCCGGGGCTCGACATCGAGACGCCCTGGGAACGCCTCGCGGTGGCCGACGCGTTCGAGCGCCACGCGGGTTGGCGGCCGGGGGCCGCGCCGGACGAGGATCGCTTCGATCGCGATCTCGTGGACAAGGTGGAGCCTGCCCTGCCCCGCGACCGGCCCGTGTTCCTCTTCGGCTACCCGGCTTCGATGGCCTCGCTCGCGCGCCTCGTGCCCGGCGACCCTTCGATTGCGGACCGCTTCGAGCTCTACGTGGCCGGGCTCGAGCTCGCGAACGGCTTTGCCGAGCTGACCGATCCCGCGGAGCAACGTCGGCGATTCGAAGAGGAGCGCGCCGCTCGCCTCGCAGCGGGCAAGCCGGTCTGGCCTCTCGACGAGCGTTTCCTCAAGGCCCTCGAGCTCGGCATGCGGCCCGCGGCCGGCATCGCGCTCGGCGTGGACCGGCTCGTGATGGCGCTCACGGGAGCTGCGACCATCGACGAGGTCGTGGCGTTCCCGGACGAGCTCGCGTGAGGGCCCGGCGGTCAACCGCCGTGCTGAAAGGACAAAGGGCATTGGGAATGCCCTGCTGGGTTTGTCACTCTCATCAGCCCAACGGGCTTCGTTCATTCAGCCCGGACGTTCACGTCCGGACGGGGGGGGGGAGGCTGCGCCGCTATCACATGTCAGTAAAGCGCGCCGCCTATTCCCTGAAAAAGTGGCAGTTGTACCCGTCCGGGTGCTTTTGCAGGTAGCCCTGGTGGTATGCCTCGGCCGGGTAGAAGGGCCCGGCCTTCACGATCTGCGTGACGATCGGTTTGCCCCACTTGCCCGATCGCCCGACCTCTTCGCGCACCTTCTCGGCCACGCGCCGCTGCCCGTCCGTCGTGTAGAAGATCGCCGAACGGTACTGGGTGCCCACGTCGTTGTGCTGCCGGTTCGACGTGGTGGGATCGTGCATGCGGAAGAAGTCCTTGAGCAGCCCCTCGAACGAAAGCACCTTGGGATCGAACGTGACGCGCACGGCCTCGGCGTGGCCGGTCTCGCCCGTGCCGACATCCTCATACGTGGGGTTCGGCAGGCCGCCGCCGGTGTAGCCGACCTCGGTCCCCTTCACGCCCGGGATCTTGCGGATGATCTCCTCCATGCCCCAGAAGCAGCCGCCGGCCAGGATCGCGGTCTCCACCGCGGGCGCCTCCACGCCAAAGAGCGGCAGGTACTCGGCGTAACCCTCTTCAACCAGCCTGGCCACGGGCACGAAGCGCAAGGAGGCGGAGTTGATGCAGTAGCGCAGGCCCCCGGGCGCGGGACCGTCGTCGAAGACGTGCCCCAGGTGCGAGTCCGAGCCCGCGGCGCGCACCTCGGTGCGCGGCACGCCGAGCGAGAGATCCTCGTCGGTCGTGACCACCTCTTTGCTCACGGGTTTCGTGAAGCTCGGCCAGCCGCAGCCCGAATCGAACTTGTCGAGCGAGCTGAAGAGGGGCTCGCCCGTGACCACGTCGACGTAGAGGCCCGGCTCGCGGTTGTCCCAGTACGCGTTGCGAAAGGGCGGCTCGGTGGCCGCGTTCTGCGTGACCTCGAACGCGAGCGGCGTGAGCCTCTTCTTCAACTCATCCTTCGACGGCTTGACGCGCTTGGCCGGCATGATCTTGTCCTTGGGCCCGGACTGCGAGACGCCCACCCGCGTCACGATCAGGGCGGCGAAGAGAACAACGAGCGCCGTGATGATCCACCTCGTCACGCCGTAAGCTTGGGCCCGGATCGCCGTCCCGGCAATGGCGCCGTGGGCCGTTCGTCCGCCTGGTTTACAGCCCGAGCACGTCGCGCAGGCGCTTCATGCCCTCGCGGCTCGCGGGAAGCTCGGTGCGGTCCTTGAGCGAAACGCTGTAGCGCTCCTTTGTCTCCTGCTCCACGCGCGCCACGCGCGCCACGTTGACGATGCAGGTGCGGTGGATGCGCACGAAGCGCCGCGGATCGAGGGCGCGCTCCAGGCCGGACATGGTCTCGTGCTTGAGCCACGAGCGCTCCTTCACGTGCACGCTCGCGTAGTCGTCCTCGGATCTGATGTAATCGATGTCGGCGGTGTCGATGATGGCGATCTCGGCGCCGTCCTTGATGGCCAGCCGGTCGACGAAAGGCCGATCCGGGAAGACCTCGCGGCGCAGGCCCGCTCCGTCCAGGGGCTCGTGCCGGCCCACGCGGTCGCGAACGCGCTCGAGCGCGGCGGCGAGGCGCTCCGCCGAAAACGGCTTGAGCAGGTAGTCCACGGCACGGGCCTCGAACGCGCGCACGGCGTAGCTGTCGTAGGCCGTGACGAACACGACCGCGAGGGGCTGCTCGGCGAGCTCCAGCACCTCGAATCCGTCGAGCCGCGGCATCTCGATGTCGAGGAACGCCACGTCCGGCCTGAGCGCAGCGATGGCCCGGGCCGCCTCGAGACCGTTGCGGCACTCGGCCACGAGCTCGACCTCGGGGTGCGCGGCGAGGAGCTCCTTGAAGTAGGAACGCGCGAGCGGCTCGTCGTCCGCCATGATGGCCCGCATCGGACGGTTCGTCGGGCTCATGTCTTCTCCTTCGCGAGAGGGAGCCGCAGCGTGACCCGGAAGCGCCCCGGAGACGGCTGCACGTGCAGGCTCGCCCCGTCGCCGTAGTGCGCGTGCAGACGTCGTCGCACGAGCTCGAGCCCCATCCCGCGCCCGCCCTCCTGTCTGCCGCGCTCCCCTGTCGGATTCTCGATCGAGACGACGAGGAGCCCCCTCTCGACCGCGGCCTCGATCGAGACGATCCCGCCGCTTTCGAGGCCGATAATGCCGTGCTTGATCGCGTTCTCGACGAGGGGCTGGAGCACGAGGGGCGGCACCGGAGCGGAAAGGGCCTCGTCCTCCACGCGCTCTTCGAAACGCAGCCTGTCTGCGAAGCGCACGCGCTCGATGCCGAGGTACTGGCGCGCGAGGCGAAGCTCTTCGAAGAGCGGAACGAGGGACGTCCCGTCCATCTCGAGTCGCGCGCGCAGGAAGCCCGCCAGCTCGAGGCACATCGTGCGCCCCGCCGCGGGATCGCTGCCCGTGAGCGCCGCGATGGAGTTGAGCGCGTTGAAGAGGAAGTGCGGGCTGAGCCTCGCGAGCAGCGCCTCGATGCGCGCCTCCCTCGCCAGGAGCCCGGCCTCCACGGCGCGCGCCCGGTCTGCGGACGCCTCGGCGCGTGCGATGGCAACGTGGAAATAGGCGCTGGAGAGAAGATATGCGGCGGCGCCGAGGCCGGTCACGAAGGGCCATTCCCCCTCGGGCAGCCCGGACGACGGACCGAAAAGGGCCACGACCGTGAGCGTTGCGAGGAGGAAGATCCCGCCCGACGCGAGGGCGGCCGCCACGGTGTTGGCGATCGCACGGACGCGCCGGGAGGGCCCACGCGGCGTGGTACGCGCCACGTACTTGGCGCTGCGGCACACGATCCCGTGCACGATCGCGAGGACGCCGGCGACGGGGAGGGCCACGGGCCATGGAAGCGGGACGCGCGCGGCGAGGATCGTGCTGAGCAGGGCGCCGAAGCCCGCGACCGCGAGCAGGTAGCCCCACCTGGGGCGCAGGAGCCATGGCGGGAATGCGCCCATGCCTAATTCTTGATCTCCACGCCGCCCATGAGCACGCGCCCCGCGATGACGAGGCGTTTGGCGCCCGGGAGCGAGCCGTCGAAGAATGAGCGATCCTCGACCCCGCCCATGACCGGCGACACCTCGACGACGACCTTCCAGTGGCGCGGCACCCGAAGCTCGATCCCGCCCATGACCAGGTCGATGTCGAGGCGCGCCTCCTCTCCCTCGATCTCCGCGTCCGAGAGGTCGAGCTTGAGCCCCCCGCCGGTGCAGTCCACCACGCCGCCCTTCCACTGCCGCGACGAGACGCGCTCCTCACGTCCGCCGAACATGATCCTCGTCCGCAGCGTCCGCTCGGAGGTCGACCCTTCGAACGAGGGGCGCCTGCGCCGTGCAAGGCCGTGGAACAGGACGAAGACGCCGAGCAGGATGAGCAGGACCGGCCAGAGCGTGGAGAGAGCCACGGGCAGCACGTGCAGGTAGTGCGCCTCGAGCGCGCCGCCCACCACCATCAGGACGAGCCCCCACCACCCCGAGCCGCTGCGGCGGCATCCGATGACGCGCAGAAGGCCGGCCCAGATCAGGATGGCGGGCCAGAAGTGCCAGGGGTTCACGCCGCCCAGATAGCCCAGACGCGAGAGCAGGAACGCGGTGCCCATGATGATGAGCGTCCCGCCCATGAACAGCCCGCCGTGGTGCGAATGGTGACGCTCGTGATCGCAAGGCATGTGGAACATGGTCGCCTCCTTCTTGTTGCGCTGTCGTCCACCCGCCTGCAACATAGCGCATCGTGCGGCCCCTCGCGGGCGCCCTTCGGCGAATGGCCCGGTTCCTTCGGCAAGAGCCGCCTGCGGGAAGGGTAATCCACCCGGTGCGATTGGCCAACGTCGGTGAACCCGGTTACATTCTGCCAGATGGAAACGACAACCGCTCCGCAGGTTGTTCCTGCGCCGCCCCAATCCGACCGGCCGGCGAAGCGCAAGCGCGCGCCCCTGGTATTTGGGGGCCTCGCGGGCCTTGCCGCGATCGCCGGCACCGTCTTTGGCCTTTTGACCTACGGCAAGGAGTCGACGGACGACGCCCAGGTCGAAGGCCACGTGATGACCGTCGCCGCGCGAATTCCAGGGCAGGTCGCGCGCGTGCTGGTCGAGGACAACCAGGCGGTGAATGCGGGCCAGGTGATCGTGGAGCTCGACAAGGAAGAGCTCTCGGCAAGGCTCGACGCTGCGCAAGCGGACGTGGCGTCGGCGGAGGCGTCGCTGTCGCTCGCCCAGGCTCAGCTCGCCCTGACCGAGAGGAACATCGCCGCGAACCTCAAACAGGCGCACGGAGGTCTGTCGCAGGCCGCCTCGGGGGTCGAGTCGTCGAAAGCCCAGCAGGATCAGGCCAGGGCCGACATGGCCGCGGCCGAGTCGCGGATCAAGTTCGCGAAGGTCGATCTCGATCGCGTGAAAACGCTTCTTGCCTCGGGGTCGGTCACGCAGGCCGAGGTGGACGGCCGCCAGGCGGCGTTCGATCAGGCCGTCGCGAACCTGGAGCAGGCGCGCGCGCACGTGGAGAACACCAAGGCGGGAATCGCCGGCAACTATGCCGGGGTCGAGCAGGCACAAGGCAGGCTCGCGGCCGCAGACACGGGGCCGCAGCAGGTGGATGCAGCCGAGGCTTCGGTCCAGCTCGCGCAGGCGCGCCTCAAGCAGACGCGCGCCGCGGCGGAGCTCGCCGAGCTGAACCTCTCGTACGCAACCATCCGTGCGCCGGTCCGCGGGGTGGTTTCGCGGCGCAACGTGGAAGCGGGGAACCTCGTCTCCCCGGAGCTTCCGCTGCTCGCCGTCGTGCCCCTGGAGGACGTGTGGATTGTCGCGAATTTCAAGGAAGACCAGATCGGCGAAATGCGCGCCGGACAACGAGCCTCGATCAGGCTCGACACTTTCGGACGGCGGACCTTCGCCGGTCACGTGGAGAGCATCGCCGGCGGCACGGGCGCCCGTTTCGCCCTGCTTCCGCCCGACAATGCCTCGGGCAACTTCGTCAAGGTGGTACAGCGTGTTCCCGTGCTCATCCGGATCGACGACCGCGCCGGGCTCGAGTTCCGTCCCGGTTTGAGCGCGGACGTCACCGTGACGGTTCGTTGAACGCATGGAGCACGGAGCCATCACCGGCTCGAAGATCCGCATCACCGCGGCGGTGATGTCCGCCGCCATGATGGCGGTGCTCGACATCTCCATCGTCAACGTCGCGCTCAATGAAATCCGGGCGAGCTTCGGCACCCCTCTCGATCAAATCGCCTGGGTGTCGACCGGCTACATGATGGCGAACGTCATCGTCATTCCGATGACCGGCTGGTTCCAGCGGCGTTTCGGGTTCAGGCGTTATTTCGTCACATCGATCCTCGTCTTCGGGATCTCGAGCATGCTGTGCGGCCTGGCGTGGAACCTCCCGTCGCTCGTCGCATTCAGGGTGATGCAGGGGATGGGGGGCGGGGCCATCATTCCGACCGCGCAGTCGATCCTGTTCGCCCGGTACCCCCGCAGGGAGCACGGAGTCGCCCAGGCGCTCTTCGGCATGGGCGCGGTGACCGCTCCGCTGCTCGGTCCGACGGTCGGCGGCTATCTCACCGAGGTCGCGAGCTGGCACTGGATCTTCCTCATCAACATTCCGTTCGTGCTGCTGGCGGCAGGTCTCGCCTGGACGTCGATCGAGGAGCCCGGGTGGACCGCGTCGCGCGAGCGCGTGGACGCTCCCGGCATTTCCCTGCTGATCGTAGGCATGGCCTCGTTGCAGTACGTGCTCGAAGAGGGGAATCGCGACAACTGGTTCGAGAGCAGGACGATACTCGTGTTATCGATCATTGCCGCAGTATCGTTGGTCACTTTCGTAGTTCACGAGCTGGAAACCCGTAATCCGGTCGTCGACCTGAGGATATTCGGGAACCGCAGCTATGCCGCGGCCACCGGGCTCAACTTCATGGTCGGGATGACGCTCTTCTCGGCCATCTTCCTGTTCTCGCTCTATTGCGGCAGCGTCATGAGCTACCGGGCGATCGACATCGGCATCCTGTTTCTGAAGGGCTCGGCGATCCAGCTGCTCCTCCTGCCCATCATCGGACGGCTCCTGACGAGAGTGGATGCCCGCCCCCTCATCCTGCTCGGGTCGGCGGTGATGGTCTTCAGCCTGTGGGTGAACGCGGGCCTCACCAACCTGGCGGATGAGCACGCGATGCTGGTGCCCGTGTTCATTCGCGCGTGCGGCCTGGGGTTCATCTTCGCTCCGCTCAACGTCACGGCGCTGTCCGACCTGCCGGCCGACCGCCGGGGAAACGCCGCGGGGCTGTTCAATCTCACCCGCGAGCTCGGGGGCTCCATCGGCACCGCCTGGATGAGCACGATGCTCAGCCGCAACTTGGGCGAGCACTACACCGCATTGACCGCTCACGTGTCGATCTTCGACCCGGCCACGATGGAGCAGCTCGCCATGGCCCGCAGGTTCCTCGCAGGCAAGGTTCCGGACGTGGGGTCGGGCGGGCTCGCGCTCCTGAAGGGACGCATCATGGCGCAGGCCCTGGTGGAGTCCTTCAGTCACGGATTTTTGTCGCTGATGCTCGCGTTCGCGGGGGCGATGCTGCTGGTCTTCCTGCTCCGAAGACCGCGCGTCGGGGCGGACGCAGGATGAGGTATAATCGGGATACTGTTCCTCTTTCGTGACCAGACCGGAGGTGTCCCATGACAAAGATTCCGTGGCCTTTTTTGATGCTGACGCTCGCGTTGTTCCTCGGCACCTGCGCCGACGACGACACGACCGACGAGCCCGCGTGCGAACCCGCCACCGGCCCCACCGCGACCATGTCGTGGGTGATCGCGGACGTGTGCAACGACGGCCAGGGACCCACGTTCGCGCTCTACGATGCGACCGACAACTGCACCTCCTGGGGCGACTACTGGTTCGAGAAGTTCAACCAGCCCTACGGGCTCACCATCTCATGCGTCAGAGGCGACAAGATCTGCATGGGCGCGTGGCTCGACGACGGCTACTGGGGTTGCGGCGAGGGCTGCAAGAGCGGATGCGAAGGCTGCTGTTACACCTGCGACGACGTCGACCTGCCCCAGGTGAGCCTGGACTGCGAGTAGCGCATCAGACGTACTCCACCTTCCTGAGCTTGCGCCTGATCCCGCGCTTGTATTGGAGCTTCGCGAACCCGAGCAGGAGCGCGGCCTGCACCTGGTTGTCCCTTGGGATGCCGAGCTTGAAGCGCAGCTCCTTGGACCTGTCGACGATGGGCGGCAAAAGCCCGTTCACGAGCGTGCCGAGCCCGAGCGCGTGCGCGGCGAGCATGGCGTAGGTCACGGCGATCCAGGTGTTCTCCAGGTTGCTGGTCGCGAAGCGATCCGCGTGGAAGAGGAGCAGCGCCGGCGCGTTCCACAGGTAGCGCTCGAGCTTCCGCTCCTCGTAGAGCCTCCGGGCCCTCTTCGTCACAGGGATCACGTGCGTCTCAAGGGCCTTGTACAGGGGCGCGCCCACGGCCCGCTTGACGAAGAAGCGCGCGACGGGGTTGGCGACGGCGCCTTCGAGCCCCGCGTAGCCCTTGACCATGTGCGGGATGAGCTCCTGAATCTTCCCGCGATCGTTGAAGACCAGCACCTCGGTGGTGTGCGGCGGGAAGCCCATGGGCGCGGTCGACGTGGCCTCGATCACCTTGTCGATGAGCTCGCGCGGGACCGGCTCGTCCTTGAACCTCCGCACGGAGCGGCGGGCCGAGAAGAGCCGCACGAGCCCGTCGAATCCAACCTCCCCTCTCTCCACCGGGTAGAAGTCCGCGTCCGTGAACGCCGAGTGGCGCGCCGCGCCCGTGCTGCACGCCATCACGCAATGGCCGCACGAGATGCAATCCGCGTCCGCGCCGGGCTCGAAGCGCGGGCGTTTCTCGTGCAGCTCGAGGATGCACTCCGGGCAGGCCTCCACGCACCGCGCGCACCCGCTACAGCCCGCCTCGTCGCCGTGAAACTCCATGGGTTTTCCCCTCCGTGTCAGGCATGGATTCTAACACGCCGACGCGCGGGTGATCATCTGCTATGATGGCGCCATGCGGAACCTGGCGATCGTCTTCGGCACGGCGTGCATCTTGGCCGCCGGATGCCACCACGCCCCGAGGCCCGCCGCGCCGGCCGGGAAGCCGCGCGCCTGCCCCTCGAGCGCCCTGCCCAAGGAGGGCGTCCTCGCCTGCGACGTGATCACCGAACCGTACGTGCGCTACGACGACCCGGACGCCGTGGTGTTCAACGACCTTCCGATCATGCTCTTCTTCTTCCCGCAGAAGCCGCCGGACAAGACGACCGTGCTGCAGCCTGTCAAGGCCAGGGCCGCGGCGTCGGCGGTGAACGGCACCTGCCGGGCAATCGGCATCGACGGCCTCGTGTCCCTGCAGCGCCAGGCCCGGCGAAAGGGCGCGAACGCGGTCGTCAACATCCGCGCCACGTGGGACGAAGAGCCTCTCGGCAACGAGCTCGAGTTCGGGTGCAAGGTGGTCAAGGGACGCCTCGCGCTCGTGTGGGAGGGAACCCTGGCCGATGTGCCCGCGCAGGAGGCGAAGGCCGCGCTTGCCCCCGCTGCCGCCGCCCCCGCCCCGCCGGCCAAGGACGACGCCACGGAACGCCTGAAGGCGCTGCAAGACCTCTACTATCGCGGCCTCATCACGCGCGAGGAGTTCGAGGCCAAGCGCGCGGCCCTCCTCGAAGGGCTGTGAAGGGACGGGCTCAAGGGCGCGAGCGCCTGGAACCCATCGGCCTGCCCCGCGGCCCTTTGAGCGCGAACGCCTCGCGCGCGGCCCGCGCGTTTTCGTAGCTCTCGATGAGCCCCCTCTCGGCGGTGTACCCCTCGGGATCGAGCAGGAGCAGGTTCAGGCTCTCGCCGGGATCGGCCTTGAGCTCGTAGAGCTCGTCGAAGCCCGAGTAGAAGTCGTGGATCAGCTTGCGATCGTCCTCGACGAGCGCGGTGCTCATCCTCATGTGCCCGAGGAGCTCGCTGACCACGGCCCCACCCGTCGCGCGGAGCATGGGCGCGATGTCGGAACGCAGCCTGTCCTGCGCCGCGGCCCGCATGCCGAAGTCGCCGCGCAGGAGGAGCCAGGGGAAGACGTACAGGGACGACGTGGGGCGGCGGACGATGGAGCCGCGCAGGCCCGGGATGCGCACCCCGAGCGGCACGTGGATCTGCTCCTCGTAGACGGTCGAGGCGTGGGTCCGCCCGCCGTGCTCGCCGAACTCCTCGCCGTGATCCGCGGTGACGATCACGATCGTCCGGTCCGCCTCGCCCGACTTGTCGAGCGCCTCGAGCAGCCGCCCCAGCTGGGAGTCCATGTACCGGACCTCCTGCATGTAGCGCTGCTCTTCCGTATCCGCCGGCATGTCCCGAAAGTGTGCGAGGTACTCCGCGTGCGGGCTGACGAAGAACACCCAGCCGAAGAAACGCCGATCCCCATCCTTGAGGTAGTCGATCTCCTGCGTGACGAGATCGACGATCTTCTCGTCGGTGGGCCTGTCGGTCGTAGCGGCGTCGACGAGCTCGGGGCTTTGCGCGCCGCTCCTGGCCTTCTCCTCGACGCGCTCGACCCTGTCGAACCCCTGCTCCAGCCCGCGCATCCACCTCGAAAAACACCCGCTGCGATCGTGGGTCACCTGGAAGGTGTCGTACCCGGCCGCCGCGAACAGCTCGGCGACGGTCTTCGCGGATTCGAGCAGCTTCCCGTCCCACGACTTCTCCCAGACCTCGAGCGGCGCGAGCGATGGCCAGGTCATGGTGAACAGACCGGCCAGTGCCTCGAGCGTGTTGCTCGAAGGCGTGTAGGCGCGCGGGAACGAGAACGCGTCGCGGCTCTTCGCGAAGTCGCTCAGGTGAGGCGTGGTTCCGAGCATCGGGTCGGCGAGGGACGTGCGATCGAAGCGCACGGCCTCCGACATGACGAGGAGCACGTTGTAGTCGGTGAGCTTGAACCCCGAGGGCAGCCTGGGGAGCGCGCTCGACGCGAGAAAGAGGGAGACGTCGGACTTGTCGGCGGGGCCGGGCGCGACCGCGGCCCGCACGCCGTGACGCTCCGCGCGGGCGAAGACCATCCTCGCAATGCCCACGTCCGTGTAGTGGGCCGCCATCGTTTCCGCGCGAGCGGCGGACG
The DNA here is from genome assembly GCA_028713995.1 of Deltaproteobacteria bacterium. Classification (GTDB taxonomy): domain Bacteria; phylum Myxococcota_A; class Polyangia; order JAAYKL01; family JAAYKL01; genus JAQTNF01. Next base: position 10,875 of record JAQTNF010000118.1, read on the forward strand.
GTGAGAGACGGACGACGAGCGCGCCCGCGAACGGCAACGCCAGCAAGAGGGCGACCGCCGCGAGCCCCTTCGCGCGCGTGGGCAAGGTCATGGTCCCGCGGGAAAACACGTTCGCGAGCCCCAGCGCGCCGAGCAACGTCGCGTTCAGGAGCAGGCTCAAGTGGAGCGTGGGGTACTGGCCGCGCTGGTTCGCGTAACCCCAACCGTAAAGGACGACCGCCGAGACGAGCGCCAGGTCCGGGGCGAGGCGCAGGAGCCACATGGCAACGGGCCGGCGCGGCTCTGTCCCGACGCGCAGCGTGAAGGCGCTGGCTGCCGCCAGGATCAGCGTCCACACGTGCATGGCGATGAACGGCACGTGGCCGACGAACGGCCTGTAGCGGACGAGGACGAGGGAGGACCACACGACCGCGGGAGCGACCAGCGCCGTGCAGGCCGCGGCGAAGAGCAACGGCCGCAGGTCACGATGCTCGGTCGCGCGGAGCAGGAGGGCGAGCGCGAAGCCCACGAGCCAGGACGGGCACAGGTACCACGCCGTCGCGGCGAGCCCGTGCAGGAAAACCAGCAGGGCCTGACCCGGGACCAGGGTGAAGACGTACCCGGGAAGATGGGTCGTCTCGGCCGCGGCGAGCAGCACGAGCACGAGCGGGGTCGCCACGAGGAGCGCGGTCAGCGCCGACCGCCGCTCCCCCGAAACCGGCCACCACCGCGCGGAAATGGCCTTGGCAAGGTGGCGAAAGGCTTTCTGCATGAATCTTGTAAAACGCTATGATCCGGTCCGGTCCAAGTCAAGCAAGGCCGGGAGACCAGAATCCACTATCGATCCGGCAAGCGCCAGTCCGAGTACCCGTGGTACACGAGGTCTTCGCATACGGAGATCGAGTCCTCCCAATTCGCGACGAGCGCGTCGCCGCCGTTGCAGTCGCTCCCGGTCAGACCCACAGAGCATCCGGTCCACATGAGCTTGGTGATCGTGTCCACCACCACCGGCTCGTCGTCCGTGGTGCGCTTGAACGCCGTGTGCCCTTCTGCCGGCGGCAGCTTGAAATGCGGGCCGGGCGGGTTGCAGCCCGCGTCCCCGCAGCAGCCCGGCGACACGCATGTCCCGCCCGAGCAGATGTCGTAGGAACGGTCCGGGTCCGTGACGAGCTTGCACGGCGTGAAGTCCAGTCGGCCCACGCAATCGGGTGCCACGCAGATGCCCCAGCTCTCGTTGCACACGAGACCCGCGCCCGCGTCGGCGCAGTCCGTGTCTCCCGAGCAGGGGACGACCTTCCATCCGTCCGTGTCCGTGTCGATGCTTGCGTCCACGCTCGCGTCTGGACCTGCGTCGAGATCAGTTTCTGTGTCGGATCCGGATCCGGTGTCCGTCCCGCCATCAGCCTCGCTGCCTGAGCCCGTGCCGGTCTCGCTCTCCGAACCAGTGTCCGCATCCGGCCCAGAGTCCTTGTGGTTCGAGCTGCTTTCCGAGCAGGCTGCAAGAAGAACGAGTGCAAACCCGGCATAGAGCTGCGCTTGCCCTGAAACAATCTCAAACGATTTCATCGGACACAATAGACTCTTCGATAATAAACATCGTCGTTATGCATCGAACCACTGTACATGTTGACATACCAGGTAGCCGTTGATGACCAAACTTCAGCAAAATCGCCAGCAAAAAGGTCTGTATCCATTGCTGGGATATCTTTCCTATCCTCCACAATGCTCATCAGCTCCTTGATGTCCGGCATGCGCCAGTCCGCGTGGCCGGACCAGTCTTGCGACTGGCAGTAGGTGCTCATGGCGTACATCCAATCGGCCGTGGGATAGAGCTGGCCCTGGTCGCACTGCTCCCCGTACAGCGCGATCGGGCACCCCTGCCACGTCAGGCCCGTCACGTGGTCCTCCACCACCGGCTCGCCGTCTACGAGCTCCGCTTTCTCGTATCTCTCCCGAGGAGTCGGCACGCCACGGACGCAGATGATTTCGTAATTGAAAAAATTGAAAGAAGTCCCGACATCGCCAAGCTCTATGCCCATTGACCAGATCACTCCCCCGTCTCCAGGGGATGAAGTTATCGTATGAAAAGCTTGGCACAGTTTCTCTCCACAACCCCTCATGCTCGGGAACGCAGCATCGTCTATTGCAGGCCCCTCCTTTCCATAATCCAATATCGACTGGATCTCGAACCGGTCCGGTAAACGCCAGTCCGCATACCCATGGTAGTCGAGGTCCTCGCACACATAGATCGAGTCTTCCCAGTTCGCGACGAGCGCGTCGCCGCCGTTGCAGTCGCTGCCGGTCAGACCCACAGAGCATCCGGTCCACATGAGCTTGGTGATCGTGTCCACCACCACCGGCTCGTCGTCCGTGGTGCGCTTGAACGCCGTGTGCCCTTCTGCCGGCGGCAGCTTGAAGTGCGGGCCCGGCGGGTTGCAGGTCGCGTCGCCGCAGCCAGGCGACACGCACGTTTCACCCGAGCAGATGTCATAGGAATGGTCCGGGTCCGTGATGAGCTTGCACGGCGTGAAGTCCCACCGGCCCGTGCAATTGGGCGCAACGCAGATACCCCAACTCTCATTGCAGACGAGCCCTGCGTCCTCGCAGTCCGTGTCTCCGGAGCAGGGGACGACCTTCCATCCGTCCGTGTCCGAGTCGATGCTCGCGTCAACGCTTGCGTCCGGCCCTGCATCGAGGTCCGTGCCCGTGCCGGTATCGGTGCCCGTGTCCGTGCCGCCGTCGGACTCGGTTCCGGTGCTGGTCTCGCTCTCCGAGCCCGTGTCCGCATCCGGCCCGGAGTCCTTGGCTTTCGACCCGCTTCCCGAGCAGGCGACGAGCGCCAGGGTGAGAACGAGAAGAACGTCTTTGAAAACTCGTACCATCTCCTCGCTTCACCGCGATGCGCGCGTGCCTTTGCTTCCAGCGTCGAGCCCGGAGTCCATGCCCGCGTCCTGATCGGCCGACAACGGCCGAGCGCAGCGGAAACCAATGATTGGCGGCCGAGCGAAGGGAACCCAATAATAGCGACCTCGCGTCGTCACATCATTTACCGGCGCCGAAAATTCTCCTCCCCTTATGACCTTACTGTCCGCGTCTGTAGGGTCGTCCCACACGCTTCCATCCGTAGGCGCGCCGTTGTAGCTCCAACGGTACCAATCCGGCATCCATTCGTCCACGTTGCCACCCATGTCGCAGAGTCCCTGCTCCGTGTTTCCGAGTGGCTTGCTGCAAACTGGCCATGTGTGATTGAGGCCACATCCATCCACTCCCTTTTCATCAGTCATCACCGCTCTTTCACAAGTAGGCTTGTCCTCACCCCATGGATGGATCTTCGGCTCCTTGCCACCGCTCCGCGCCGCGTACTCCCACTCCGATTCGCTCGGCAACCGCCCGTCCACCCACGCACAGAACTTCTCTGCCTGGTATTCATCTACGCAGTTGATCGGATGCTCGGCTCTCCCGGCAACGCCCCAGTTGCAGCCCTCGCCCTTGTCGGGCTCGGTGCACACGTTCGAGACCACGCATGCCCGGTACTGCGCCACGGTCACCTCGTTCTTCATGATCTCGAACCCCTTCAGAGAGACCTGATGCGCGGGTGTCTCATCATAGTTTATCTGTTCACCCTGGCTGCTCCCTTGTTTGAACGACCCGCCCTGAAGAGTAACCCACGTCACGAGGTCCGTGTCCGGCGGATGAGTGTCGGTGTCGGTCACGGTGTCGGTATTTTCGCTCGTCTCGCTTCCGGATCCCGTGTCGTGGGTCTCGGTCTCTGTACCTGTATCCTTGCCCCCATCCTTGTCCGATGGCCCCCCGCAGCCTGTGAGCCCCGCAAACACCAGAGCCGCCGCGATCCGTCTCGTCTTCGCTCGCATCGTTCTTCTCCTCATTGGAAGTAACTCAGAGTGAAGTCCGCGTGCGTGGTGAACATCCCGTAGTATTGGTCACTCCCCTTCCATGTGGAGATCACGTACCAAACACGAAGATACGGGCTAACAACGCCGACGACCTGCGTCAGAGGAGCGATGATGTACGGCCCATACCCGTAAGTCGGTGGGCTGACCGACTGGATTTCCATCCAGTGCCACGGCTGAGTAAGCGTGGCCAACCGGTAGACGACCTCGCCTTCGTACGGATGGCTTGAGAACATGACCATCTTGTCTTGATAGACGACCTTCACCGAAAACTCGCCGAAGGCCTCCTCTCGGTGGCTGAGTATCGGCCAGGCGACCTTCTTGTCGTAGTAGTAGTCCGCTATCTTCCGGCACATCAGGTCGTCCTCGCATCCGCTGCCCACGGCTGCGTCGCAGTTGACTGCACCGCCAGGCAGGATTGGGCACGCGCCCTGGTTGCCGCAAGAACTGATGTGATAGCCTCCGTTGCCCGAGAATGGATCGACCTGATCATTCCACCATTCCTTGCCGCCGCTCGAGCAATGCAGGTTTTGTTGCTGGGCCGTCCTGAGGCAGGTGCATAGCAGCGCCTGCCGATGGGGAATATATTGATCGGGGAAGATCCTCGCTAGCTCCTCTGTGCCTTGCTTACAGTACTCGGTCTGGCCGATGATTGGAGTGGCATCTCTTTCAAGATCTGTCCATGGTCTAGGGGTTGCTTCTCTGTCGTAGTATTTTACATCTTTGGGTTTATCATTAACGACCAATCCAAAATCCGCATAGTCGACATACGCCAGATAGACCGGGCTGCACCGGTACGGCTTTCCGACGCCGTACAGGAAGTACCCACCCGTGGAATCCGACGGATGCGGCGGCGCGTCGTCGCCCATCTCGTCGAGTTGCGCCCTCGTGACCTCCACGGGGCTGACCTGGATGAACTTCTGCTGGGAGAAGGACGCAAAATGGGTTGTCTCGCCAACTTTGTATTGATAGCAGTTACCGAAACTCGATCCATCCGGGGAGCACCCCACCCATGACTTGCCCTTGTCCTTGTCCATGCAGTGTGTCGTGTACCAGAGTTGCACCTCCTGTATGGACAGGAGGCGGGGCGCCGGTGGTTGGCCCACGGTCAAGGGCCAGAACACGGAGAACTGCCTCTCGCCCGTGGTCGCCCCGGTCGGCACGCTGAACTGCGAGATCTCGACAACCGGAACTGCCCCATCCACATTCCACATGTCGGAACCAAACTGATTGTGGACTCCGGTGATGATCTGCGGCAGAAACGCGTTGTTCCCCCTGGTGACGACCTCCGTGTTGATCCCATTCCGCGGATCCCTTTCGCCCTTGGCGATCCTCACGATCGAATCGTTGCACTGCGCCGGAGCCTGGCACACGGGATACGAGTGGAACGAAGGTTGAAGCGGTGGAATATCCATCAGGCCAAGAAGAATCGCCATCTTCTCAGCGCTCGGGTCGAGCGAGCTGGCTGACGGTGCCCAGGTATCGCCCATGTAGAAGAACGTGTCCGAATACAACCCCGTGCTGATCCCCAAGTCTGCCCCGATGATCGAATTGCCGTGCGCCGGTACGCCTTGGTCCTTGTACTGTCCCAGGAACCACCGCGGAGAATCGGAATCGTTTTCGTTCCACAATGGGTGAGGCTGCGGCGGCTCCACATCCGGATTGAGGCTCGGGAACATGATGTAGGAAGAATTGATCTGTATGAGGTCGTTCGCGACGTGCCCGCTGAGCGGGTGAAGGTTCCACCGGAATATGGTCGACCACACCTTCGACAGCACGAGATTCGCAGGCTCGCTGCCCGTGAGGTTCTCGATGTAGCTCATCAACCCGGACTGCGCATAGCCCTGGACCATCTGCTCCTGGCTCCCCCAAACCGGCCCGATAGGCCGGAGATCCTGGAGCAACAGGTCGAAGAGCTGCCACGCGTTGCCGTTGTACCCCGCCGTGTCGTAGACGCCGGTGGCGATGATGTTGCGGGCGCTGTCCTTCAGCGCCGCGATCTGGCCGCCCTCCTTGAAGCTGTACATCAACGGCGTCATCCCGGAGCTCACGTTTTCGCTGGTCGTGCCGGAGATCGCGCGCGGCGCCTTGTACACCTGCGGCTCCTGCCCGAGATACCAGGAGAGGTCGTATGTCCCGTCCTCGGCAAACTCCACGCTCTGCGTGCTCACCGAGGTCGAGGTGGAGTTGGAGACCAGGCCGAGCTGGTAGGCGTAGTTGAAGCTCCCGCCCTCCACGAGCAGGATCGGCTTGCCGGCGGACGACAGCGCGCTCATCGCCCCGGACGAGATGCCCGGCGCGTCCTCGGTGAGCACGATGAGGTCGTACCCCGCGAAGCTC